>NZ_CP150231.1:1026071-1342857 GCF_037974225.1 Solibacillus sp. FSL R5-0691 | reverse complement strand
TTCATCAAGGAAATAGCGGTCATGGGTAATAAAGATTACCGCTCCTTTTAGGCGTGACACCATTTCCTGCAGCCATTCTGTCGATGTAACATCCAAATGGTTTGTTGGCTCGTCCAGTAAATATAAGTCTGCCGGTTCGATTAATACTTTTGCCAATGCCACACGTTTTTGCTGTCCGCCCGATAGGCTAGTGACTTGCTGGTCGAACATGTCGATTCCGAGCTTCGTTAATGCTTGCTTTGCCAATGCATTGACGTCCCAGGCATTTTCCGTATCCATTTGCTGCTGTAAACGGAATAATTCATTTTGCAGTTTTTCAGATTGCGGATTTTGTGACAATGCGGCTACCGCTTCTTCATAGGCACGGTTTAGCTGCAATATCGGTGAATCTCCGCTAAATACCGCTTGTAAAACCGTTAAATGTTCCGGAAATTGCGGATCTTGTTCCAAATAAGCAATACGGTACTTATTCGGATGGTCGAATTCCACTGTATCGGCATCCTGTTTTTTTGCAATAATCGATAATAATGTGGATTTTCCTGTTCCGTTTATCCCGATTAAGCCTGCACGTTCCCCTTCATAAATGGTAAATTCAATATTTTGAAATAGCGTTTTATCGCCAACTGTTTTTGTTAAATTTGATACGATTAAATGACTCATGAAATCCCGTCTCTCTCTTTTTTTAACTGCTCTAAAAATTGTACCATAAAGGCATGACGTTCTTCAGCCATTTCGCGCCCTTTTGCAGTTACCATTAAATCTTTCAACAATAAAAGTTTCTCATAAAAATGCGTAACAGACGCTGTGGATTGACTGCGGTATTGTTCTTTCGTCATATTGACACGCACTTCTTCTGCATCATCATACAACTTGCGTCCTTTTGCACCACCGTAAGCAAACGTACGCGCAATCCCTACTGCACCAATTGCATCCAGCCGGTCTGCATCCCGAACAATTTTTGATTCCACTGTTGTAATATCCCGTTCATTGCCCCCATTAAATGAAACCTCCGCAATGACTGTACGGATATGCTGTTTTGCCTCTTCCGTTAAATCAAGTTCATCCAAAATCCGCTGTTCCTGCTGTTTATCCGCTGCATACTTTTCATCACTGACATCATGCAGCAGCACGGCTAAACTTACAATTTTTTTATTTGCTGAAGGCTCAGATTTAAGTATTGTCATAGCGTTTTGATAGACACGCTCAATATGTTGAAAATCATGGCTTGCATCCATCGTTTCATAAATTTCTTTTACTAATTGTTCACACCGTACGATTATTTCGGACATTTCCATTCACCATTTTCTTTTAAGAGTTTACATAATCATATTACCATGAGAAGCAAGATGACTTCAGTTATTTAACACCATAATTGTTAAATGATTCGGTCTTTCCAACTCTTTTGGAAACCCCCTTCATATAGCAACTTTCATTCAAAAAATCAAGTATCAGTAATTATTCAAAGATAATTTTTGTCTAAAATGTGAACTAAATGCTTGTATTTTACAAATTTACATCATATAATAGCAATAAGAAAACATAAAACAGAAAAAAGGAGTGTTATTTATGCAAAGAATGATGCAAGCTGTAGCACCAAATATGAACGATAGCCAACGTAAGGGTCTAATTGTAATTTCACCAATTTTAATTGGTTCGGTTGCATACGGATTAAGCGCAACTTTTATGATTGCAACTAACCTTCTACAAATTATGTTTTAATGAACGAACGTAAAATTGAACAAAGCTTCCACTGCAAATAAAAGAAACGTATTCGAATGAATTATCAAACGAATACGTTTCTTTTACTTTTATTTATCGCTGCGGTTTTACTATGTCCTTTGACATAAATTTCTCCGGCAGTTATCTCTTATTTTGATTAAAATAATCCAAGCGCACTTCCGTCTTCTGCCACGTCCATATTTAGAGCTGCAGGCTGTTTTGGCAAGCCTGGCATCGTCATAATATCTCCTGTTAAGCAAACGAGGAATCCTGCCCCCAGCTTCGGCAGAATTTCACGAATCGTTACAATGAAATCAGTTGGTCGGCCAACTAGACTTGGCTGGTCTGACAATGAATATTGTGTTTTCGCCATACAGATCGGCAGAGTGTCCCACCCATTTTTTTCGATGACTGCTAACTGTTTTTTCGCAGCATCCGTTAATTGCACACCTGCACCACCATACACCTGTTGTACAATTTTCGTTAATTTTTGTTCCACGGTTTCTTGCAAATCATATAAATGGTGGAAAGTATTCGGCTGTTCAATTACTTCGAGTACTTTTTCGGCAAGCTCAATACCGCCTTTACCGCCTTCTTCCCAAACATTCGTGCGGGCAATCCGAACTTCATTTGCTGCAGCCCATTGTAAAACAGCTTTCAGTTCCTGTTCAGAATCCGTAATAAAACGATTTAAAGCAATGACCGGCTCTAACCCAAAGTTACGAACATTGGCTACATGCTGTGCTAAATTGGCAATACCTTGTTTTAATGCGTCCACATTTTCTTCCACTAAGTTAGCCTTTGCTACACCGCCATGCATTTTTAGTGCACGAATTGTCGCAACAATAACAACAGCGCTCGGTTTAAATCCTGCTTCACGTGCTTTAATATTTAAAAACTTCTCCGCCCCTAAATCGGAACCAAATCCTGCTTCTGTTACAACAATATCCGCAAGTTTACGTGCTGTTTGCGTTGCTGTAATTGAATTACATCCATGGGCAATATTGGCAAATGGTCCACCATGGATCAGGGCCGGTGTGCCTTCAATTGTTTGAACCAAGTTTGGATTCATTGCTTCCTTCAAAATAAGAGCGAGTGCTCCTTCTACTTGTAAATCACCAACAGTTACCGGGTTACGATCATACGTATAACCGATTACAATACGTGCAAGACGCTGTTTCAAATCTTTCATACCTGTTGCTAAACAGAAAATGGCCATAATTTCTGAAGCGACTGTAATATCAAACCCGTCTTCACGAGGTACACCTTGCATTGGACCACCTAAACCGACTGTCACATGACGCAGTGCACGGTCATTTAAGTCCAGTACACGTTTCCAGACAATACGTCGCGGATCAATATTCAATGCATTCCCTTGATGGAGATGATTATCAATCAAGGCTGATAATGCATTGTTTGCAGTTGTAATCGCATGGAAATCTCCATTGAAATGCAAGTTGATCTGCTCCATCGGCAATACTTGTGCATACCCGCCGCCAGTAGCGCCGCCTTTCACACCCATAACCGGTCCTAATGAAGGCTCACGTAAAGCAACCATTACCCGCTTATCCAGTTGGTGCAGTGCATCCGCCAAACCGATTGTTACGGTAGATTTTCCTTCTCCTGCTGGTGTAGGGCTAATCGCTGTTACAAGTACAACATTCGCCGTTGCTTCACCACTAATTTTACTTGTATCAATTTTTGCTTTAAAGCGACCGTATTGTTCAACTGCATCTAACGGAATATTTGCATTTTCAGCAATTTCCAAAATCGGCTTCATAGTTGCCTGATTGGCTATTTCAATATCTGTTAATGGTTTCTTCGTAGTAGTTGTCATGCTTCGCCCTGCTTTCTAAATATGTAGTCACCTTATTATAGTTTGTTTTATCAGAATTAATAATTTAAATATAGTGCATAAATCGACAAATTATTGACAGTTAACATATGTATAGTATATAGTTTATTCGTAATATTCTGGAATCTTTATGTTTCATCAATTGATTTTGACAGTATCGGAGGAGAAAGCGGATGCACCAAGGCACTGTAAAATGGTTTGATAATGAAAAAGGTTATGGATTTATAGAATCTGCGAATGGTGAAGATGTTTTTGTACACTTTACTGGCATACAAGAAGAAGGATTTCGTTCACTGGATGAAGGACAAGTGGTTGAATTCGATTTAGTCGATGGCATCCGGGGTCCGCAGGCAGCGAATGTTATAAAAAAATAGACAAAGCTGTAAACGAAAAGGGTTGATCGTTTACAGCCTTTTTTTATTTCTTGTTTATTTCATATTGTGCCCCATCGATTGTAATTTGCTTTTGTTCTTTTGCACCTGTAAGGACAACCTTTTTTATGCCATAGCCATTTTCGAGCATATAATTCCAAGCGGCTCCTTCACCAATCGGCTTGACAAAAATAAGCTTCACTTCATCGAGCAGAATAATCGAATACTCTACGTTTTCTTCCTGATTTACCTTTTTTAAAATGGTCGCACCACATAATTGGGCAATTTGCTCAACTGCATCAAAATTCGGCACAACAAAATGGACAGCTTGGATCGCTAAATCCCCTAAAGGATGTTTTGCTATAATCCCACGGTCCGTTAGTTCCTTACGTCGAAGTGAATCTGCTTCATCCCATTGAATGAAAAAAGGGAATTCAATTTTCGATTTAGGATGACCAATATAAAGCAGTTGCCAGCTTACTACGGTACCATCATCCCTTTTTCTTGAAAAACGTTCAGGTCCTACTACATCCAAACCCGCTCTAGCGAATAATTTCGCGTCTTCTTCAATCGTTGTTGTACGAACGGCAAAACGCGTCAATCCGTCACGTCGGCGATTTTCTTTATAGCTCGCATGTAATGAATAACTCTTATTGGCAGCTTCCTGGAACTTTTTCTCATTTTCAATGCCGATCAGTTCAATATAAGTCAAATCAAAATAGCTCAGTGTATTATATGTACCCCACGCTTCATGACTTCCTCCCGGAACAACATGGAGACCTTCCTCTTGGAGCTTTAACATTGTCTGTTCTGGATATGGGACAAAATGGACGAGATGATCAAACTGGTACATGCTTCAACCTCTTTTCATTAAAAAGTAGATTTAAAATTTAAATCAAACCCTATACAGGTAATAAAAAATTCTTTATCTAGAAATGGCATTAATTAATGCCGTTGCAGCGGCCATTTTCCCATCAACTTTAACGGTCTCCCCGGACCTATGAATAATATAATGGGGCTCCATTGCACCATACAATGATTTGGAGCTATTTGCGACCATATAATCCGCTTTTGCCGTTTCCATTCTTGTAGAAGCTCTTTGTAATAAAAATGATTCATCTTCCGTTGCTTCCAGTTTAAAGCCGATTAAAGTCGTATCCGGTGACCAGTTTTTAATTTGTGCCAATATTTTCGGCGCCTTTTTAAAATGGATAATCGGAGGCTCATCAGATGGCATTTTCCCTTTTTCCGTCAGTTCATTCCCCTGCTGATCGAACACTTTATCAATAAGCCAGTCCGAGCCGGCCACAGCCATAATGACATAATCGATATGCTCGGATTCAAGAACTGATTTTAATTTGTTCCCTAAATCTTCAATCCCTTCAAATTGGATGAGCTTCATCTCATTTTGATGTTCAGGCAGCTGTGTAAATACACCATGCATATAAATGACATCCGCACCTTTTTCAAGTGCTCCCTCTGCCAAGTAGCATCCCATTGTTCCTTTTGATAAATTCGTATGGCCGCGGACATTATCCCATTTCTCGAATGTCCCGCCACTCGTGATCAATACTTTTTTCCCTGTTAGCATGATTGTTCCCCTTTTACTGTTCTTCGTTTTCCAGCCACTGTTTTAATATTTCCACAAATTTTTGCGATGCCGGTGAAAGCTTCTGCTTCGTCGATAATCCGAGGATCCGGTAACTTTCCTGTACAAGAGGCAGTGCTTTTACAGTGTCCGGCAACATCGATATCGCCATTTCTGGCAGTATACTAATACCTAGATTATGTTCCACCATTGATACGATCGCCTTTTCGTCATAAAGTTCAAAACGTATATTCGGGAATACACCATATTTTTCAAATGTCGTCATCACATCATTTGTCCCTTTATAGGAAGGCATTATGATCGGTGTTTCTTCAATTTCAAATAAATCGATCTCTGTTCTATCATATAGCGGACTATGCGACGACACAATACATAACAGAGGATCCCGTTTTAAAGGCATAAAATCGAATTGTTTGGAGCTTGTCCGGTTTAAAAATCCGCAATCAACTTCCCCTTGCAGGAGCCATTGTTCAATTTCATAATAATCCCCTTCACGCAATTCAATGCGAATGCCCGGGTACTCTGAATCCATAATGTGAATGATGTTCGGCATCCAATGTGTAGAGATTGTTGAGATAAGACCAATTCTTACTGTCCCTTGGCTAACCCCTATAATATTTGATGCCGTCTGCTGAAGATGCTCCTCCGCCAATAATACTTTGCGCATTTCATAAAGCATTTTCATCCCATCTTCAGTCAACGTTACTCCTGTACGGTTCCGGTGAATTAAATTAAAGCCAAATTCCTTTTCCAAACTTGAAACAGCATGACTTACAGCTGATTGTGTGAGTCCTAACACAGAAGCCGCTTTAGTAAAACTATGTACTTCCGCCACTTTATTTAAAATTTCATATTTGACTAAGCTCATTATAATTCACTCCACTATTCAATTTTAAACATGAATTATTTTCATATCATTCATTATAAACATTCGTTTTACTAATCACAACTTCCTGTTTATACTGTTTTATAACAGAACGGATTTGTAGAAGATATAAGATTTTAATTCTATAAACCTTATAGTTGAATTTGTCTTCTAATACATATTTTTACTTATTATTTACAACTTACTTTTTAGAAATGTGGTGACATCTTTGAGTTTACAAGGTAAAGCAAATATTTTAATGGTGATTGTTACAATGTTTTGGGGGCTGTCCTATACATTCATGGTCATGGGACTGGAAAGTTTGGAAGCTTTTAATGTTGTAGCACTTCGATGCTTAATCGCATTTATCATTGCAGGGCTAATCTTTTTACCGAAGATGTTGCGCGTAAACATAAAAACGATTTTATATGCATCTGTACAAGGCTTCTTATTGTTTACAATTTTCGCCTTATCATTGGTGGGACTAAAAACGACTTCTGCCGGGAATGCAGGATTTATACTTAGTTTAACAGTTGTCTTAGTGCCGATCATGACAAGCTTTATTGAAAAACGGCTCCCTTCACGAGCAGTTAGCTTCGCCGTTGTTGCTACAATGATTGGTATTACCGTTTTGACTATGAGAGAATCTATGACATTCCAAATCGGGGATATATTAGTTGCTATTGCAGCAGTTTGCTATTCAATCTACTTAATCTTAAATAGTCGATTTACTAAAAATGTCGAGTCGATTTCTTATGGTGTTTATCAGTTAGGTGTTGCCGGCTTGTTCGGAGCAGTGTTCACAATAATGTTCGAATCACCGATGTTCCCGTCCAATTCTTCCGGTTGGATTGCTGTACTTGGATTAGGTATTATTTGTACCGCGTTTTGCTTTATTGCACAAGCTGTTGTACAACAATACACTTCCCCTACACATACAGGGCTGATCTTTTCGCTTGAGCCTATTTTTGCAGCTATATTTGCGATGATTTTCCTGGGAGAAGGTTTAACTGCACAACTTGTCATTGGTGGCGCATTTATTTTAATCGGGAATACTGTTGCCCAGCTCGAACAATTTGTAGCAATGAAAAAAATACCAGCACCTACTCACTCTGAAACTACGTTATAATAGGAAGAGACATCGCATCGAGCGTGCCATGTCTCTTTTTTTATAGATTAGTGATAGAATTAACTCTATTATTGTTCTATTTTTATATAAAGTTTAATATAATGTAAAATGCAACAATTTTTCTGATAGTTCTAAAAACATAATCAGTTTTCATAATAACAATCTGACGTTATTATTATTAGTAGCAATACTGCGACATTAGTATTTAAAAGTTGTATTAAAGGAAGTGTTACAATGATTGGACGTAATGACCCATGTCTATGCGGTAGTGGAAAAAAATACAAAAAATGTTGTGAAGGAAAAAATCAAGTAACTTCACAAAACGTTTTCCAGGAAGAAATCGAAAACGTATTACAGACTTTCTATAGTAATTACCCGGAACGAAAAGATATCCGTGAATTTATGGAATTGGTTCGTAAATGGGCACCGAAATTAGAAAAGAAATTGCACAAGGAATTAGTGGAAGCCGTTGCATTGGACGAATATTTCTTCCATCAACGCCCTGATATTTGGCAGAACTTCTTAGCAAAAACAGCTAAAAAGGCGCTTCGCCCATCTATGATCGACTTATTGAAATCATGGGAACAGCCGATATTCTTCATCGGAACTGTCGAAGATGTGAAAGATGATTACTTTACAGCTATCTCTGCATTAACTGGCACAACTTATCACATTCAACGTGAAAGCCACAAATCAATCCCTCTAGGAATGCGTGTGTTCGCCTTTTTATTACCGGATGGTTCAAACAAGGAAAATCACGTATTAGCTGTCTCTACACTAATCTTCTTCCATAAAGAACATGCGATTTCTTTTGAACAGTTTACAGAGGCTTATAAAGCTAGCCGTTTACCTGTTGAGCAGTTCACAAAAGAAAACCATTTATTATTATGGGAAGGCTTAGTTGAAAACGGCTATGAAGGGGAAGAGTTTACACCTTTCGAACAGGAAGTCGTGGAACAGTTAAAAGCCTTTATGGCGGAAAAAGCGATCGGTAACGAAAGCTTCATAGCGATTGTTGAAGATTACTTAGTCGAAAAACAGCCAACAGCACGTAAAGCAGGCGCTATCGCTGCCGGTGCAGTAAGATTTGGTCAGGATAATGACTTATTCGAACAAAAGTTCACTGTTAAAGAAATCGGCGAAAGCTTCAGTGTTTCTCCTTCTTCTTTAAATAAATATTATCAGGAATTAAATGCTTTCTATAATGAAAAGCAACTTGTTACAAATTAATAAAAGCAAAAAGCTACTTTCGAGACGTCGAAAGTAGCTTTTTCATTTGCGCTGATTATTAAATATGACCACAAAAAAACAACTTGTAATATAGTAGTTATGCGCTACATATTACAAGCTGCCTCCTCCTTTTCAGCTATAAAAAGGAATTAAAAAATGAAGAAATTTTTCAACGGTAACCACTCCGCTGAAGTCATTTACCTATTAAAAAATAAACCTGTACCAGAGATTTATACAAGGCAAATAAGAAATACTTAATTATTATATCAAAAAAACATTATTATTCAATAGTAAGAAGAATGTTCTAAAATTATTATTTTTCGGAAACTTTCATTATTTCTTTACCAAGAAACTGAAGCTGTTCCCCTACTGTACAAGATTCAATGCAGAAACGGTGCGCACCATGTTTTCCTCGTTCTTTACGAAGGTCCTGAATGACGAGACAATCAGCGCAGTACATATCCATTAATTCATCAATATCTTTCATAACATCTACTTTATTCAAGTCATGTACCTCCCGATAATTTGTTTTACTATTGTACGCTATTTTTTTATTTTCTCCAACTTACATGTATTTGTTATACTTAAACGAACAGAACATTAAAGGAGCGAAAATATGTTAGAAGTCTATATAGATGGCGCCAGTGCCGGAAATCCCGGTCCTAGCGGGATTGGGGTATTTATAAAAGGTGAAGGACAACAGATAAAAATCAGTGAACCAATCGGGATTACAAACAATCACCAGGCCGAATTTATTGCGCTTTTACGTGGTTTGGAAGAAGCTTTAAAAATCGGTTCATCTTTTGTTTCCATGCGCTCCGATTCGAAAATTGTCGTCAGTTCGATTGACAAAGCTTATGTGAAAAACGAGGAATTCAAACCTTATTTAGAGCGGGCACTCACTTTAATTGAACAATTTGATCTATTTTTCATAAAATGGATTCCCGATAAAGAAAACAAAGCAGCAGATGTTCTTGCACGCGAAGCGATTTTAAAAAATAATTAAGTACTTCCCTTAATTACAGTCATTTTCAAACATAAAAAAACCTACTATATAATAGTGGCAAAAAACGATCCATCTATTCCACAAATGGAACGATGAATCGTTTTTCTTATTGTTCTGTTTTTTGTTTTTGACGATTGAGCAAGAGCATGTATAGTGCAAATACGACAATAATTATAAATGCTGCAATATAATACACAAATTCATAGCCAAGATTTACCGCTACCATCCCCAGTAGATATGATCCAATCGCAATCCCTATGTCAAACAGCGTAAAATAAGTGGCTGTTGCATAGCCGCTCCGCTGAATTGTCGTAGCCTGGATACATAAGGACTGAAAACTCGTTGTCAACGTACCATACCCTGCACCAATAAAGATCGCCGATAATAGAAACGGAATTTCCTGATTGGCATTGCCAAGGATTATCAGCCCTAACGCGAATATAAAGAATGAAGGAATAATGACGAATTTGGCACCCATCGTATCATAGATTTTCCCTGTAAATGGACGGACCGAAATCATCGCAACAGCAAATACTGCAAAGAAATAGCTGGCAACACTGAGTAAATCCTTTTGTTCCGCATAAAGCGATAAGAACGATAGAACACTTGCATAAGAAAACGCGACTAAGCTGGCGAGTGCGGCAAGCGGTAATGCACTTCGTTCAAATAAATCATTAAATGAAAATTTAAAGTTGCGGTCTATTACGACCGGTTTTGGCAAATCATTCGTCTGAATAGATAAGGCAAGCAAACTGCCGATTGCCACAAAGACAGATAAGACAATAAACAGCATATCAAAACTTGAATATTGGATAATAAGCAATCCGATAAAAGGACCGAATACAACCGCTAAATTTGTGGACATTGCAAAGTAGCCCAACCCTGCCCCTTTACGTCTTTTTGGAACGATATCGGCTGCTAAAGAGCCTGAAGCTGTTGTTGCAATACTAAACCATATCCCCTGGAAAAAACGAAGCGCCAATAAAAGCAAAAATGGTTTAAAAAATAAATATAATACCGTACATGCAAAGTAAAGGATAAGACTGATAATCAGTAATCGTTTTTTCCCAAAGAGATCCAGCAGCTTCCCGCTGAACGGACGAACGACTATCGCTGAAATTAAAAATACGGTTACAAGCAGTCCTGAATCATCATCCGATTTCCCTAATTCACCGATTGCATATAAAGGCAATGTCGTGATCAACCCGTAAAACACTAGAAATATCGACATATTCGTAAAGAATAGACTAATAAATCGCTTAGTAAATATTTTATTTGTTTGTTCTTGAAGCTCCATATATTCTAACCTTCCATCTTCTTTAATAATTGAATAAGGAGCGCCTGTTCTTCCTCAGTTAAATTTCCCGTCATTTTCCGTTCGAATGAAAGGACGGATTCCTCAATTTTAGGAAACAGTTCCAACGCTTTAGCCGTTAAGTCAATCATTTTTTCGCGTTTATCCGCTCCTTGCACCCTTTCCACCCATCCCAGTGTTTCCAGACGAGTGACTGTTCTTGTAACAGTCGGTGCTTCCACATCCAGGTACTTCCATATTTCTGTAAGTGTCATCTTCCCGTTTTGATGCAATAAAAAAAGAACCGTCCATTGTGAGCTGAATAGTCCATGTTGTTTTAAAACATCATTTAACTGTTTTACTAAATAACGATTTTGCTGAAAAAGTATATGAAATAACGGATTCATCGCAATCACTCCTTATTTACCTAACTAAATAATTCACTTTTCCTATTTTACGCTTCTTAAATTTCTATGTAAAGCAATTAAGATGAAAATGAAAAAAAAGAAGCATTTAAACTATATTGCTAGCCTAAATGCTGTCCATTATTTTCTGCTGTGCTCACGTACATTTAACAATGCACCAATCGCGCCGGAAAAACCGCAATCTTCCAAGAAAACAGGTTTATGTTTTTTTAATATAGTATAATGTTCAATTACCTTTACAAGCTGTTCATTATCGATCAGCGTGGATCCGATATAGACGATGTGCTCCGTCTTATACTGTACGGCTAGCTGGATACTTAATGTGGAAATCACTTCACCGATCAGCCCCTGTGTTGTCGCAAGGAGATTATTTTGTTCAAATTCACGTTGATCGGTAATGCCGACCTTCCCAAAATTACTGGCAGTTAAATTGCCGTCGATCGGTGTATCCATTCCTTGATAAATATCTTTTACAAGCAGATCAATGCCTTCCCGCTTGCCTTTGTAAGCGTTTGCTTTTATTTCATCGAAGTCTGAGATTCCGGTCATAATAGTAGAAAGTCCGATTAAGGTACCGCCGCCTACTCCTGTACCGCCTACTCTGGCATGTGTATTGCCATCCATATAGTGGATCGATGTACCTGTACCGATATTCGTAATGATACTTTGATCAATACTGTGTCCTTCTTTTTCCAGCAAATAGCGCACACCTTTTAAAGTTGCTTCAAATTCAACTATATATTCAATCGACTTCATCGTCTTTAAAACGTCCCGCAATTGCTCAGTCCGTCCTCCGGTTAAGCCGATTTCTTCAACTTGAGGATGATTTTCCAACCATTCTTTTACTAAGTGCATTTCGTTAGATGGAAAGACCGTCAATTTCAGCTCCTGCTGTTCATCCAAATAGGCAAGCTTAGTTAACGTACCCCCTGTATCAATTCCAATCCATGCTGACATAAATTAATCTCCTTTATTATCCCACGAGTGATTCGTACCCCCCTATCATAACGTAATAGGAGTCGGCATTAAAGAAAAAATTCTCCTAAAAATGGAGAATTTATTATACTTGTATTATATTTTTCTCGATTAATGCCCGTTTATAAAACTCAGCAACAAACATATGCTCATACTTATTAAGCAAACTTAACACTCTTGCCTCATATGTATTGGTAGGTTCATCATCCAAATTAAATCTTGCAATTATCTCTTCTTTTCTTAATAAATTTACTAATGTCATCACTTCTGTTTTCGGCAAAGTCACTTGATGCAATTTCAAGATTTTTGACATTGATCGCAATGCCGTACGTGAAATTAAAATTTTCCCGTCCATATTCTCGGAAATTTGCTGCAAGAACTGCTTTGCCTGTGCATTCGGTTTAATCGAAATTTTCTCTGAAGTCGTTTTTTCTCCATCTTCTCCAACACGTTCGACTATTTGTACAGTAAAAGGAAGCTCATCACGGAAAATATTCATTGAATTGACCGTTATCCGATCATCCTCGATTTTACAATTCGTTACTGAGATGACAAGTTCGTACGTCGTTTCTAGCATCCTGAAATTTGTCAGCAATAAAATAAAATCATTCGTTTGCTGCTGTTCAATGAGCTGATCTCCATCAACTTTAACGAAGATTGATAGCAGACTTGCCGCATCGGCTAATGCACGGTGCTGTGTTTCGTTTTCCAACCCAAGCTGTGCCATTAACCCTCCCAATGAAGGCTGCTCTTTTAAACCATTGGCAATCATATATTTTTGCTGGAAATCGATCATCGGGTATAAGCAATCATTTTTTATATAATTGCGTGACAGCTCTTCTTCGAGCACTTTCCGATCAAATTCTCCAAATGTCAAAAATACATAATCCTGCTTGCACCAGCGCTTAAATTTATGAAAAGCTTCTTTAAAGGAAGGGGCATCAATTAGCTGTTCTGTCGTGATACCTGTTAACTTCTGAATATGTGCATTCAGCTTTTTGAATTTATATGGCTGAATTAGCTGAGTAAACGTTTCTGTCGTACCATCAGGAAGCCATTTCACCGCACCAATTTCAATAATATACTGCTTACCGCGTATCAGGGCGGCTTCTATATCTATACTTATATATGTTTTCGTTCGTCCCAAATTTTTCACCTACACCGAATCTATATAAATTTAACAGGATAAGATGTTCCCATTAAAGATTTAACTCTCTTATTGTATATGAAAATATGGGATATGACACGAGAATGTTCGTTTATTCCACACAATTCGTGTTAAATAGCTTGAAAAAATGCGATTTTCTTATAAAAACTTATCAATAACATTCATTTATCCACTTTATTTCAATATTTTAATAAACGATCGATGAACTTGGCTTTAAGTTGTGTCCAATCTTCCAGAATGACACTATACATAACGGTATGGCGAATGATTCCTTCTTTTCGGATCATATGATTGCGCAAAACCCCTTCTTTTACTGCGCCAATCCGTTCAATCGCTTTTTGCGAACGGTAGTTTTCGTGACCTGTTTTAATTTGAACACGATTTAATTGAAGTTCTTCAAAGCAGTATCGAAACAATAAAAACTTGCAATTTGTATTAATCGCTGAGCGCCAAACACTCGGGTTATACCAAGTAGACCCTATTTCCAATCTTTTATGCGGAAATGAAATATCAAGAAAAGAGGTACAGCCTACAATGGCGTCCGTTTTCTTATCGATAACCGCAAACATATAGGAAATACCTTTCTCCCGCTCTTTAATCGCATTTTCAATATAGTTTTGTACCGCTTCTTTAGAAAGCAATGTTACCGACATATGCTCCCAAATCCGCGCATCATTCGCGGCAGCGGTAATTGCTTCAACATCATCTATTTGTACAGGTCTTAACTTGACGATTTCATTTTCTAATATGATTTCTTCCATATATTTCTCCCTTTTCACGATATCAAATTGGCTATTTCCTTATAATTGTGAAGAATGAACTTGGGACAGATTCCGGACAAAATCCGAGAACTTTTCTTCTTCCTCAATAAACGGGTTATGGTTACTTTCTGCAAAGGTCGTCAAAGTCGCATTCGCCAATAAATACGCTGCTTCCACTGCAAATTTATATGGACATTGCGCATCGTATAATCCGCCGTATATATAAGCTTTCGTTTTTACAGTTGGTAATTGCGGTCGCAAATCGAAGTCTTGGAGCTCTTTATACGAAAAATAATCCAGTCTTTTTGAAACGGTTTTCCCGCTGCTTGGCCGGCTTATCATATTTTCATAGCTCTGTTCTTTATACAGCGACATGAGTGCCCATTCTTTAGAGCCCGCTCTTCTTTGTTCGATTGTTGATGACGGATCAGCCAGCATTGCTAAAATCTCAAGAATTCTTTTATTGTTCGGATTTTTCTTGCAGTAAATGCTCGCAGGGTGGTGCATATATTCTGCAGAAGCACAGAGACCGCCAGCTACGATAAATTCCACGCTTTCCGGATGCAAAATCGCATAATTTAATGCAAGCATTCCCCCTGTTGAATGCCCCGCAAAGCCCCATGCATCATAATCCAATGCTGTTCGTATTGACTCCAGATCCGCTACACTATCCTGCATGCCATAGTTAAAGATGGACACATCATCCGTCGATTTTCCGCAGCCACGTAAATTTACTAAATGCACTTTATAATACGGGACAAACATTTCCGCAAACCGATTGCCATTTGCATTAAATTCGCTGTATAAATGTGTCACACAGAGCGGTTTCCCCTCGCCTTTTGTAAAAACTTCAAAAACTCCTCGCGTTGTTTCAATTAGCTGCTGTTCCCACATAGTCCCACTCCTTATTTTTCCAATATTCTAATAAATTTTCGCATAGTTAATGAACGGAGACAATGAGTATTTATATCTTTATAGGATTTATAAAGCACTTAAATCACCATTAAGTCCGTTTAAATTACATTCTTTCAGGTGATTGGATGCCTAGTAACTTTAAACCATCCTTTAATACGGTTGCTACTGCAAAACATAGCTGTAAACGATTTTCACGTTGTTGATCTTCTACTAATATTTTTGTATTTGCATAATATTTGTTGAACATCCGTGCTAAATGCAATACATATTTCGCAATTAAGGATGGATCCACTTGTTCAAAACTGTCTGTAACTACTTGAGGATATTGTTGCAACAGCAAAATGACAGCCCAAGCCGAATCTTCTAATTCTCCTACGGGTATTTCCTTATCAGCTTTATACTTTGCTTTATCTAAAATGGAATGAATCCGGGCATGAGTATATTGTACATATGGTCCTGTTTCACCTTCGAAATTCAACATTTGAGGTAATGAAAATTCAATATCGTTTAAGCGAAAGTTTTTTAAATCATTAAATATTACCGCGCCAATGCCTACTTGCTCAGCTACATTTTGTTTATTATTTAAAGTTGGATTTTTTTCCTCTATATTTCTTGACGCTGTATCCACTGCTTCCTTTAATACATCCTTCAATAAAATGACTCTACCTTTACGAGTCGACATCTTTTTTCCGTCTTTCAGTATCATTCCAAATGGTACATGCTTCAGATTTTCCGCCCATGGATAGCCCATTTTTGAAATAACTTGAAATACTTGTTTAAAATGCAGTGTTTGCTCATTCCCTACTACATAGAAAACTTTGGCTGGTTCATAACGCTTCTTTCTATAAAATGCTGCGGCTAAGTCACGTGTCGCATATAATGTTGCACCGTCCTGCTTAGTTATTAAACAAGGCGGCATGTCTTCAAGCTCCACAACATTTGCGCCATGCGACTCTTTAAGTAATTGCTTCTTATTTAATTCCTCAACAATAGGCTGCATTTTATCATTATAAAAAGCTTCCCCCTCATAAGAATCAAACGCAATATGGAGCTGATCATAAATCTGCTTAAATTCTTGTAAAGAAGCACCTTTAAACCAATTCCATAATTCCAATGCCTCCGGATCCTGATCTTCGAGCGCTTTAAAAGCAGATCTCGCTTGCTCATTTAGGTTGTCATTGGATTCCGCCTCATCATGGAACTTCACGTAAAGTTTTAAAAGCTCTTCAATAGGTGCTTGTTCAACACGCTCTTTTTCTCCCCATAAACGAAATGCCACAATCAATTTGCCAAATTGGGTACCCCAGTCGCCAAGATGATTTACCCGGACAACGTTGTATCCGTTTTTTTCTGCAATATTTGCAAGTGCATTGCCAATAACTGTAGAACGAAGATGACCCATGGAGAATGGCTTTGCAATATTCGGTGATGAAAAATCGATTACAATGTTTTTATGCTGCGATTGTTGTTGGCCGTATGCTTCTGGAGCTGACATAATCCGAGTAATGACGCTTCTTGTCACTTGCAGCTTATTTAAAAATAGATTTATATAGCCGCCAACTACTTGCACTTCCTGTATAAGTTCATTTTTAATTCTTTCGCCTATTTCCCGAGCGATCATATTCGGGGCTTTCTTTAATGTTTTGGCAAGCGTAAAGCATGGAAAAGCTACATCCCCTAAATGCTCATACTTTGGCTTTTCCAGTAGTTGTTCAATTTCATCTGTCGTTATGATTTTTTGCGGCAAAGCGTCTTGAATTATTGATGCAATACGTTTATACATGTTATCCCCTCCCAATATAAAAAAGCCCCCGTCTCCAAATAGAGACGAGAGCTTCGAATTCCCGTGGTACCACTCTAGTTGCCACAAACGTGACCACTTTCCATTGTTAACGAGGTGACTCCCCGGCAGATCCTACTTATGTTCAGACCGCTTCTCCAAAGTGCGTTTCATTTACATATTTTGCACCAGGCTTACACCAATCCCCGGCTCGCTTTCCAAAACATCTGTAAAATACTGTCTTTTTCATCGAATTTAAATTTACTGAATTATATCCATTAAAGGGTATTATTGTCAACAGTGTTTATTAGATAATCTGTGGCCTTTATTAGACAATACAGACTTTATTTTAGAAAATCTGGGGAAATAAATGCAGGCAACTCATGTTTTCCTTTAGTTTAAGGGTGTTCGTTTAACTCATATAGTCTTTATTAGAACAAATGAGACAGATATTAGAAAATGCTTGGGACATATTAGAACAACTGAATGCTTTATTGGAAGATCTCGACCACTTATTTGAACAACTGGCCATTATATTAGAAGATCAGGATTTTATTAGAACTTTTTAAAATATATTAGAACAATCCGCTAGCTTATTAGAAGATTGCACCACTTACCACACTAAGCAGAACCCAAAAAAACTACTGAAAACATTGTCTCAGTAGTTTAATTCAGTAAGCCTTTAGCAGCGGCATAACTTATTTTGATTCATTTCCCTTAGTTTCAGGGATGTTTGAGAAAAACTTACGTCCAATGAATGTTTGGACAATTAAGAATAACCCTCCGACTGCCCAGTACAGTGGGAGTGCAGCCATCGAAGATAATGAAATAATGACAATCATGATTGGTGATACGTAAATCATCAGTTTCATTTGATTCTTCTGAGCTTCTGGTACGGTTTGAAGCGATACTTTTGCTTGTACAAAATAAACGATACCTGCAATGGCAGTCATCCAAATATCTGTAGAGCCAAGGTCAAACCATAGGAATGAATGGGTTTTAATTTCGGCCGAATATAAAATCGCATAGTATAAGCCCATAATAATCGGCATTTGTATAAGCGCTGGCAGGCAGCCCATATTTAGCGGATTAATATTATGTTCTTTGTAGAGCGACATCATTTCCTGCTGAACAGTCATTCTTTCTTCCGGAGTTTTTGCTGCTTTTAAACGTGCCTGGATATCTTCCATTTGTGGACGGACCGTATCCATTTTCACTTTCATAGTAGCTTGACTGCGGTAAGTTTTAAGCATAAACGGCATTAGTACGAGACGAATAATTAAAATAATAGCAATAATAGCCAATCCATAGCTGCCGTTAAATAATTCACCAAATGTGTTTAATGTCCAATCCATTGGACGTACAAATGTTGAATAGAAGAAGCCTTCTTTGTTTTCAACACTTTCACAGCCTGCCAGTAAAAGTGGAACAGTTAGAAGGAAAACACTAAGTTTTAAGTTTTTCATAGTTCACCTGCTCAACAATCTTGTAATTCGTCTATATCTTAAAATATTTTTCGATAAATGAACAGTAATAACTCTTATAAATGTTAAGTTTTTTTAATATGAACGTAATTAAACTTAATATTATTTACATGTTCCACCATAATTATAAACCGTAAATCCATTTTTCTAAATGACTCTCCCCTAAGACT
This sequence comes from Solibacillus sp. FSL R5-0691, assembly GCF_037974225.1. Classification (GTDB taxonomy): domain Bacteria; phylum Bacillota; class Bacilli; order Bacillales_A; family Planococcaceae; genus Solibacillus. Next base: position 1,324,101 of record NZ_CP150231.1, on the reverse strand, counting down.
TCTTTAACAGGCTCCCCAATATATCTTCATTATGTGTCCCGGCTTTTACCCCGATTGTCCCGTAAGATGCCTTGAAAAGATTGGACTTAATCGGACAAGCAATCTGTTTTTGTGTAGTTCCATCCGGCTTTTCAATTTCCACAAACATTTCTCGGGCCTTGAAAAGTGGATGGGCAACCGTTTCTTCAAAAGATAATACCGGCTCCACACAAGCATCGACTTCAGAAAAAATAGATTGCCACTCTTCCAATGTCTTTTGCAGGAATGTACTTCCGAGCTGTTCTTTCAGCATTGCCAAATCAGCCGGATTACTACTCATTGCTAATCGGAGTAAATCCGGGGATCCGATTGCCTCACACAACTGCTGCCTGAATTTCGGTTCCAGGCTGCCGACTGAAAGGTACCGGCCATCCAGCGTTTCGTAGTAACCATAGAATGATCCGCCGTTTAAGATCAGCTCTTCACGTGCAAGCGGTTTTCCTTCTGCTAAATGATCATGGGCAAATAAAGCATTTAGCGTTAAAGCACAATCTGTCATACTAATATCCAGATGCTGCCCGATTCCCGTTTTTTCACGGTAAATGACTGCCGACAAAATACCGATTACCGCATGCATGGAACCTCCCGCCAAATCTGCCACCTGAAAACCAATATTAGCCGGTCCGCTTTCTTTTGTTCCTGAATAACCTTGCAGCCCCGCCAATGCGACATAGTTAATATCATGCCCGCCACGTTCACTGTAAGGGCCAGTCTGTCCGTAGCCAGTAATGGAGCAGTATATTAAGCCAGAATTAATCGCTTTTAATGAATCATAATCGAGACCAAGTCGTGCCATCACACCAGGCCGGAACTGTTCAACAACAATATCGTATTCCTGTTCCTTTAATAGTTCCCTTATGGATGCGACAACTTCCGGAGATTTTAAATCGACCGCCAGCGATTTTTTAGAACGCTGCAAATACTCGTCCGGTCCCCACTCCTTACCATCTTCTACCGGTTTTGTGACGTGTACCACTTCTGCTCCGAGATCTGCAAGCATCATTGTCGCAAACGGACCTGGCAATAATGTGGAGAAATCCAATACTTTTAATCCTTTTAACAACATAACTCTCATCCTTCCAAAAATAAATCAAGGCCGTACTGAAAGCTGAACTTTCAACACGGCCCCCAATTGTCCTGTTTATTGATTTGTAACTGGCTTTAAAAAATTCGGAGGGCGTTTCTCAAAGAACGCACGGATCCCTTCATTTACTTCCCCTGTAGTAAATGTTTTCGCAAAGGCTTCCCGTTCCACTAATAACCCTTGTTCCAACGGCAATTCTTCTGCAGCCAAAATACTCTCTTTAATGAGGCCGATCGCTCCTACTGCACTTTGAGCAAGCTTATTTGCGAATGCAATTGCCTTTTCTTCCAGCTCTTCCGGGGCAACCGCTTCTGTAATTAAGCCGATTGCCGCAGCTTCTTCAGCTTTTAAACGTTTGCTTAAATACATTAACTCGCGTGCTTTTGCTCCGCCTATTAATCTTGTCATGCGCTGTGTCCCGCCGGCACCCGGCAATAAGCCCAATGATGCTTCTGTTAACCCTATTGTTCCGGCACCCATAATCCGGAAATCGCATGCAAGTACGAATTCACACCCGCCGCCTAATGCATGGCCATTGATTGCGGCAATGGTCGGCACCTTTAAGGCTTCGAGCCGATTGAAAATATCCTGCACATGTTTTGAGCTTTCGGCAAAATCCACATTTTCATTAGAGCTGCCCATTGCCCCCAGGTCAGCACCTGCTATGAAAATCTTCGGGTTGGCCGATTTGAATACAATGGCCCGGATTTCCGGATTTTTCTCGACTTCTTCTATCAGTTGCAATAAGTCCTGTTGAATCCCCGCATTTAATGTATTGGCTGGCGGGTTATTAATTGTTACGACATGGACGCCGTAATCTAATTTCTCTATCGTCATTGTTTCAAGGTTCATCCGTTATCCTCCTTATCTTGGGGCCATGCGAATCGCACCGTCGAGTCGAATCGTTTCACCGTTTAACATCGGGTTTTCAAAAATGGCCTTTACTAAATGTGCATATTCATCCGCTTCACCTAAACGCGGTGGGAAAGGAATTTGTTTTCCTAACGCTTCCTTAAGGGCTTCAGGTGCACTGTTCATTAAAGGTGTATCGAAAATACCCGGAGCAATCGTCATAACCCGAATACCGTGGCTTGCCAAATCCCTTGCAATCGGCAATGTCATCCCTACAATGCCGCTTTTAGAAGCAGAATAGGCAGCCTGGCCGATTTGCCCATCGAATGCCGCTACAGAAGCTGTATTCACGATAACCCCGCGCTCCCCGTGTTCATTCGGTTCATTTGTCATCATGGCAGCTGCCGCTAAACGGATGACATTAAACGTACCAACCAGATTTACTTGAATAATAAAGTTAAATTCATCTAATGGAAAAATACCCTTTCTGCCTACTACACGTGTCGATGTACCAAGACCGGCACAGTTTACAACACCTTGAATCGAACCGTATTTTTCTACAGCACCGTCGATCGCTGCCTGTACGTCTTCTTCCTTCACAACGTTTGTTTTAAAAAACAGGCCATTTATTTCATCAGCTACCGCCTGACCCTTTTCTTCATTTAAATCCAGTATGACCGGATAGCCTCCAGCAGCTGCAATCTTTCGTGCAGTCGCTTCACCTAAACCGGATCCTCCACCCGTAACGATAATTGCCTTTTGGTCAAAATTCATTTATTAATCCCTCCCTATTCATGTTCAATCGTTAACCTGTTTGCCATTGCTGGGCATTCGCATTTGCGCCTCGTCCATAACAGCAGAATCTGCGTTCTAGTTCATGTACTGAAGTTTAAGAACTTCGACCAACCGACCGCTTCTTATTTAGGCAATGCGTTCTTGTCCAAGTTTTTCAGTGCCATCTTTAAAATTTTACCTGTTCCCGATTTCGGAATTTCTTCGATAAAACTCACATAATCCGGCACTTTGTATTCGGCAAGTTTTACTTTGCAGTAGTCCCGAATATCTTCTTCTGTAAGCTCGGAATCTTTCGATACGACATATGCAACCGTTTTTTCACCAAAAACCGGGTCCGGCCTGCCGATGACAGAACATTCGACAATAGCAGGATGCTGGTACAGCATTTCCTCTATTTCCCTTGGGTAAATATTAAATCCACCGCGAATGATAATGTCCTTTTTACGGTCTACGATAAAGTGATAGCCTTCTTCATCGCGGTACGCCATATCCCCTGTATACAACCAGCCGTCCCTGATTGTATTTGCAGTCTCGTCAGGTTTTTTGTAGTAGCCTTTCATCATGTTCGGCCCTCTAAATAAGATTTCGCCTACTTCATGATCGGCCACTTCATTGCCTTCCGGATCGACCAGCTTTAAATCGATACCCGGTAACGGCATACCGACAGAATTGACTTTCTTCGGTAAGCTGCGGTGTGTTGTCAACAGCATGACCGTACTTTCCGTTAACCCGTACCCTTCTGAAATACTGACACCGAACGATTCATTCGTCTTATGCAATAGCTCTGCCGGTAAGCTTGCACCACCTGAACCGGCTGTGCGTAATTTCGAGAAATCCAGCTGTTCGACTAAATGTGGAACTTGGGCAAAAAAGGCATACATTGTCGGTACACCTAAAAATATTGTAATTTCATGTTCGGCAATCGCCTTTAATGTTTCAACGGGATGGAACCGTTCCTCTAAATAAATTGCACAACCATGAGCAATCGGTGCAAGGAAGCCCTGAAGTTTTGCATAAGCATGGAACAATGGTAATACACATAGTACACGGTCACTCGGAACTAACTGATTGTAGACGGCTGCTGTTATGGCCATCCAGTTTAAATTTCCGTGTGTAATCATGGCGCCTTTCGGATTACCGGTCGTTCCGGAAGTATAAATAATTTGTGCGACGTCAGATTCATGGAGGGGTACAATTTCTGAAATGGAAGCGGATGTGTCCAGTTGATGCCAAGATAAAAATTGTTCATCAGCCGTATCACTGTAATTAATAATTGCTTTGACCGATTTCAATTGAGCCATTGCGTTTTCGATAACCGGTCTACACACATCTTCAATTATTAATAATTCAACTTCAGAATCGTTAAGGATATACGTAACTTCCTGCTCTTTGAATGTCGGGTTAATCGGAACGACCGTACCTCCATTCGCTAAAATAGCAAAATACGTAATAATATATTCCGGGCGATTCGTCATCATTAATGCTATATTTGTACCTTTTGTGACACCTTGTTCTTTTAAACCTGCGGCGACTTTGTAAACCTTATCTTGCAATTCTTTATAAGTAAGCTGAGCCCCTTTGAAGTGGATGACAGGTTGATCTGGTAAACGAGACGTTGTTGAAGTAAGCAATTCAACAATATTCATAATGTAACCTCCTACTTTCAAATTATCGATCAAAGGAAAGGAGGATTCCCCCTCTCCTCAAGAGCGCTTCCTTTAAATTAAATACTTACTTTTGAACTGATTACTTCTTTAGAAACGTTTACAATGATGTCATCCGGAATACGGAAACTTAAAGACGACGGATCGTTTTGTACAGCAGGCACAAGTTGCGGAATATCCGCCGCATCAATATTAAACTCGTCAAAGCTTGGCGGCAGATTTACTGCATTTCTTAAATCGACAATTACATTGATGCACTCATCCAGTGTTTCTTGCGGATTCTCAGCATTCGGGATGACCCCTAATGCTGAAGCAAATGCATTCACTTTCGGTAAATACATGTTCGGCATGTTTTTCATTACACTCGGCATGAGAACGGCATTTGCCAAACCATGGGGAATTCCGTATTTCGCACCATACGTATGGGCGATATTGTGGATTGGTATATTGGCCATCGCCGCCTGGAAGCTTGTGATTGCCATCGCACTTGCCTGAAGCATATTGGCACGGGCTGCAACATTCTTTCCATCATGCACTGCTGTAGTTAAATTTTTGATGATGATTTTTGCAGCATGCAGCGCAAAAGCATCGGAAAAATTCGTGGCCTTTGTTGAGAAGAATCCTTCTACCGCATGTGTCAGTGCATCCATACCGGTAAATGCTGTTACTCGTGGCGGTAAACCGACCGTTAAATCAGGATCTAAAACCGCGATGTCGGAACTTAAATACGGATTCATCAAGTTACATTTCAAGTTCAGCAATTCATTGAACACTACAGAAATACTGGAAATTTCTGCGCCTGTTCCGGCTGTTGTCGGAATCGAAATATGCGGAATACCGAATGGCTTAGCATCCGGCCATACTTCCAAAACATTCCCGGTTAAAGTATATTCGACTTGATTCACACCATTATAAAGAGCCCATTTAATTGTTTTGGCAGTATCTAAAACACTGCCTCCGCCAATCGCAATGATGGAGTCGCCATTGCATTCTTTAAAATATTTCAAGCCTCTATTAATATTGCTTGATTTCGCATCTTGCTGAATATCATCAAACACACCCGCAAGCTTTATGCCGGGTACCATGTCAAATAAGCTTTTGATTTTTTGCGTTAATCCAGCATCCGTTAGTCCTTTATCCGAAAAAAGAACAGGGCGCTTTCCGCCTAAACCTTGAATTAAATCCGGCACTAAAATATGTGAACCTGCACCACTTCGGATTTCAGGGCGATGCGTGAACTCAAAATAGGAAGTCGTTTTCATCGTATCTCTCCATTCATTTTTCGATTAAAAGATTAAACCTAAAGCTGGGCGCTGCGCGTTTTCTGTTGTTAAGGACGTGCAAATATTTTTAAGCTCCGTGTAGTCATCAAACACTTGAGCTCCCTGCTCCCGACCTAAACCACTTTGCTTATAGCCGCCGAATGGAGCATCTGTACGGAAAATATGCCAATCATTGATCCAGACTGTACCCGCATTAATTTTTGTCGCAATTTCATTTGCTTTCGTCACATCACGACCCCAGACACCGCCTGATAACCCGTATTCCGTATCATTGGCGATGGCAATTGCCTCTTCTTCAGTTGAATATTTTAGCACGCATAATACTGGACCAAAGATTTCTTCTCTCGCAATCTTCATATCATTCGTTACATCTGCGAAGATCGTCGGCTCGATGAAATATCCGTTCTCCAGCCCTGGACCTGTTGCCCGCTTACCACCGCATACAAGTCTTGCTCCTTCATCAATGCCAGACTGAATATAATCGAGAATTTTATTCATCTGTGATTCAGAGATAACCGGCCCCATTCCCGTTGTCATATCAAGCGGCTGACCAAGTTTAATTTTCTTCGATGTTTCAACTAGTTGTTGCACGACGATATCATAAATCGATTCATGGACGATAAGGCGTGTACTCGCTTCACACACTTGTCCGGAATGGAAAAATACACCGAGCAGAATTCCCGGAATCGCCACTTCGAAATCTACATCGGGAAGTACGATTGCCGGCGCTTTTCCGCCAAGTTCAAGCGTCACTTTCTTTACCGTGCCTGCAGCTTGCGCCATAATCTTTCTGCCTACTTCTGTAGACCCCGTGAACGCCACTTTCGATACATCCGGATGCGTGACAAGGGCATCCCCCACTTCAGCCCCCGGACCAGTGATGACATTGATTACCCCTGGTGGAATACCAGCTTCAACTGCTAATTGTGCAAGCTTCAATGTACCTAATGGTGTATTTGATGCCGGCTTAATAATGATCGAGTTCCCCATCGCGATTGCCGGTGCGATTTTCCACATCGCTAAAACTAACGGGAAGTTAAATGGCGTGATCGCCGCTACTACACCGAGTGGTTCACGAACGAGCAGGCTTCGGTTCGGACCGAGCTGCTCATTAACAGGAAGCGCTGTTACAGCTTCATATTTCAACGATAAATCCGCTGTTTGAGTAAGAGAAAGAATTAACTGTCGGATATCCGCGCCACCTAATTTACGAAGTGTCGCACCTGTACTAATCCCCTCCAGGAAAATAATCTCCTGGGCATGCTCCCTGATTTTCCCTGCAAATTGAAGCATGATCTGTGCACGTTCCGCCTGTGTTTTTCCTGACCATACACCCGATTCAAATACTTCTTTCGCATTTTGAACCGCCTTGTTCACATCATCCTGATTCCCTTTTGAAACTTTCGCCACAACTTCTGATGTAGCCGGATTGATCACATCAAAAAATTCACCTGAAGCAGGTGGTGTCCATTCACCATTGATAAATTGCGGAAAGACCTTTACTTGTACGTCTGTCGTCATCTTTCATCCCCCTTTAAATAGCAAACTGTGTCTCTTTACAACGTCTGAATGATTATTTCCTATACTTCCTCTAAAGCAATATCCGTATTGTAGATTTCTTCCAATGTCTTTCCTTTTGCCCGTGAAAGAACTGTCAGACGTGCCTGCAATTGTTTCATTGCAAATTCCATCGACTTTCCTCGTTCGATACCAAGGCTTGTTACTTCTTCTTTTCTTTCCGTTAACATCATCGCAATCGGTAACAGCTCCTGCAGTCTTTGTTGCACGCGTTCAAACAGCTCAAGTTCAGGATTTTCACTGATCAGGCGCTGAATAAGGAATGTACCGAAACCAATATGACGTCCTTCATCACGCTTTACATTTCGAATTCCGGAAATAAACCCCGGGAACAGATTTGATTTTGAGAGTGCTTCATGGAAGAACCAGTATCCTGTTTCAGCCAAAACACCTTCCGCGAAAATATTGTAAGTAACCGCTGCATCGATCATCGCTTCCGGTGATTGATCATCAATCAATTTCCCCATTACTGCCGGCAATGTTTCATCAAATAGCTTCCGGTAGCCTGGTGAAAGTAAATGTGTCAAATCTTCCGTTACGCCGATTTCTTCCAGGAACAGACTGAAAAATTCAGCATGCTTCGCTTCTTCAAAAAGGAATGTTGTTAAATACGATTCCTCTTCGAACCACCCTTTTTTGGAAACCGCCATGATCATCGGTAAAATATCTTGTGTGACCGCTTCTTCACCGCCGATAAATTGAGCAAACTGTGTAAGTACTTCTAATTGTTGCTCATCACTTAATTTCTTCCAGTCTTCTTTATCCTGTGTAAAATCGATATCTACCGGATTCCAGATTCCGAATTTTTTTGCTTTCTGGTACAAGTTATAAGGTAGTGAATTTTTGTTGATTTCCTGTTTCGTCGTTACATATTCTCTCATTGCTAGTTCCCCCTTAATTTTTGTTCGCTTCATCCATAACTGCTTGAGTATGAAAGAGATTCTCCTGTAAAATTGCAGTCAACATCACAAATTTTACGTAACAAAACATCTCTCTAGAACAAACGTAAAAGTAATTATTTTTTCACTTCAAAAAATGCTTTCACTTTTACTTCCCCATCTTCATTGACCGCTTCCGCCTCACAAATCCAGCAAGCTTCATTTTCATTAACAATCCGGCCTTGAACCGAAATTTTTTCTCCCGGCCTTGTCATTGCTTTGAATCTCGTTGTGAATTTCTTTAAATCCTTCACTTCAAACCATTGTCCAATTGCCTGTCCGACAAAACCCATTACCAGCATGCCATGTGCAATGACCCCGCCTAAACCTGCTGCTTCCGCAAAAGGGACAACGGTATGGATCGGGTTGAAATCTCCGGATGCACCCGCATATCGAACGAGTTGTGTATGCGTGATTCCATCCTTCTGTAAAGGTTCCAGTGTCTGGCCAACTTCCATAAAATGACCCCCTAATGCCTTTCGATAATCGTGGATCGACTGATTAAAATCGTTTCACCTTGTTTGTCCATGTAGTCCTTGCGTATTACAAAGAAGTTCATCGCCGCTTTTGTATACGCTTTTTCAATCACACCATGCACGGTAATTTCCTCATCGGGAACGATTTCCCTGAAATATTCATACTCCTGCTCACCATGGAGAACTTTTTTCATATTTAGATTCAATAAATCGGACGAGGAGGCACCCCCACCCCAGAAGTCGATCACTGTTGGGAATGTCGGTGGTACTGCTTCTCCGTTCAAATACTCCTCTTTTAAATCGCCAATCGCTTGTGCCAATTCTCTGATTTTTCCTTTTTCAACTCGAAAGGTGTAGGATTCTAATTTCAGACCAACTTTTTCCTTAAGCCCTGTACTCAAAAAAATCACCTCCTTCAACTTCATTTATCGATATTTTCTGATAATTTAACTTGTACTACTTCATTGTTGCTGACAGTGTTTTCTTCATATAGTCTTTATGAATTTGAGCAGCAATGATGTTTTTTTGAATTTCGGATGTACCTTCATATATTTTTGTAATCCGTGCATCCCGGTAGAATCTTTCAACAGGGAAATCTTTCATATAACCGAGACCACCATGGATTTGAACCGCTTTATCCGCAATGCGATTATAAATTTCCGAACCTAGAAGCTTTGCCATCGCGGCCTCTTTCATGACATTCATCCCCTGGTCCACCATCCATGCTACTCGGTACGTAAAGGATCTTAGTGTTTCGATATCCAAAGCCATTTCCGCCAAGTAATGCTGAATGATTTGCTGTTCAAAAATTGGTTTACCGAACTGTTCACGCTCATGCGCATATTTGACGGATAGCTCAAATAGCTTTTGCGACGAACCTAAGTTTCTCGCTGCGAGCCCTGCACGTCCATTTGCCAAAATGGTTAAAGCATTGACGTAACCTAATCCTTCTTCACCAAGCACATTTTCGACCGGGACTTCACAATCCTCAAAGAAAATTTCAGAAGAATGGGATCCGCGAAGTCCCATTTTTTCTTCTGTTTTTCCGATGATTAAACCGGGAGCACTTTTATCTACGAGAAATGAAGTGATCCCCTTTGCACCTTTCGATGGATCGGTCGCAGCCATCACTGTAAAAACTCCTGCAATCGGGGCATTCGTAATATATTGCTTTGCACCATTCAGAATATATTTGTCCCCTTTACGAACGGCAGTTGTTTTTAGCGCCGCCGCATGGGAACCGGCAGTCGTTTCGGTTAAAGCAAACGCACCAATGATGTCACCTGAAGCCATGCGCGGTAAATATTTTCGCTTCTGCTCTTCTGTCCCCAATTCCACAATCCCGACAGACCCAATGCCGGTGTGGGCACCAATTACTGTCATATAACCATTCGATGTGCGCCCGATTTCTTCAAAGAGACTACATTTCCCGACCATATCAATACCCGTACCGCCATATTCAGCAGGGATGCTTAGACCGAATAACCCCATCTCTTTCGACATTTTCATAAGATGTTCTGGAATACGGTCTTCACGGTCAATCTGGTCTGCAAGTGGATCCACTACATTGTCTATAAAATCCCGGATCGATTTTTTCATCTCGATTAAATCGGGTGGCAGCTGAAAGTCCATATTTTTTTCTCCCTTCCATTTAGCAGTCCAGAAAATTACACTAACGGAGCATACGGAAAGACTTGGGCACTACCTTCAAGCGGTGTAAAACTTGATTGAAGCGATCCTTTAATTGCACTTAAGCTATCAACAGACCAGCCTTTTGCATTGAATACCGAGCGAATCGGGCGCGGCTGAGAAAATACCATAATTTCTTTTCCTCGCACACCAAATATTTGACCCGAAATATCGGCAGCTTCATCCGATGCCAAAAAAGCAACTAATGGCGCAATATGAGCCGGTGAAAGCTGTTTCAGTCTTTCCACGCGCTCTTTTTCATCTTCTGTCTCTGCAGGAATTGTCCCGATTAATCGACTCCATGCAAATGGGGCAATCGCATTCGATGTGACATTATATCTGGCCATATCCAGTGCCGTGCTTTTACTTAACCCGACAATTCCTAATTTGGCCGCAGAATAATTGGCTTGCCCCACATTCCCGATTAACCCTGAAGTGGAAGTGAAATGAATGAAGCGTCCACTTTTTTGCTCCTTAAAGATCGTTGATGCTGCCCGCGTCATATTGAAGGAACCTTTTAGATGAACCGCAATCACGGCATCCCATTCTTCCTCGCTCATTTTAAATAGCATACGGTCACGTAAAATACCTGCATTATTCACGACGATATCCAAGCGTCCGAATCTTGATAGTGCTGTGTCTACAATATTGGAAGCAGAGTCATAGTCTGCAACGGAATCATAGTTGGCTACAGCTTCTCCGCCAAGTTCCTGTATTTCCTGTACTACTTCATCTGCAATTTTTGTATCATTCCCCAGCCCGTCAGATCCTCCACCCAAATCATTGACAACAACTTTTGCCCCTTCTTTTGCTAAAAGTAAGGCAATATCTCGTCCGATGCCTCGACCGGAACCTGTAACGATTGCAACTTTATCTTTTAAATTCGACATCGTTAACACCCTTTCTTATTTGGCTGATTTTCTCTTTATACGAATTGTTTGTATTGTTCAGTTAGAGCTGCCCGGAACTTCGGATGCGCAATGGCAATTAAGCTTTCCGCCCGTTCTCTTAAAGACTTTCCGAACAGTTTGGCAACACCATACTCTGTGACAACATAGTCGATTTCAGACTTCAATGATGTCACGTATTTTGTATGAACCTTTATCCGGGATTCCGTACCATTTTTCGCCGTGGATGGCAGGGCAATAATCGCTCTTCCACCAGGGGAAAGTTTGGAACCGTGAATGAAATCCATTTGACCGCCAACTCCCCCAACAACATAGGAATCCTCGACTTGCTCGGCATTGATTTGTCCTGACAGACTTATTTCCAGCGCCGAGTTAATTGAATAGAAATCGCTTATTTTCGAAATTACTGCCGCATTATGTGTGTAACTGACCGGATACAGTTCTACGCTTTCATTGTGATGACAGAACTCATATAAAGCGTTTGTTCCGGTAAGTGTTGTGCATACGGTTTTATGACGATTGATTTCTTTACGTTCGTTTGTAATGACACCTAGATTGATGAGCTCCATAATATCATCAGAAATCGAACCAGAATGCACTCCCAACCCAACTTTTGACCGAAGTGACCGGACAATACTGCCAGCAAGTTTGCCGACCCCGACTTGTATCGTCGCATAATCGGGAACCAGCGCAGCTACGTAATTGCCGATCGCTATATCTTCGTTGGCCGGTGGACTGTTTGGAATCGTAAGTAACGGACGGTCAGACGGAACAAAATAATCAATCTGCGATACATGCACCAGCGTTTCACCGGATGTACAAGGAAGATGGCTGTTTACTTCCGCAATGACAACCGTCGCTTCCTTTATCAAGGTCTGTACAACATCTACCGAAAGACCAAGATTACAAAAACCTTCTGCATTTGGCTCGGAAACCTGGATTAGCGCAACATCAATTTTCTCTTCTTTAATCCACCTTGGAATGTCTGAGAAATTCATCGGAATGTAATCACAATGATTATTTTGGTGTGCTTTTTTCAATAAGGATGAATTTAAAAATGTTCGGATTGTAAAGTGTGGTTGACATGATAGATCCGCATATTTGCACGGACTACCTAAAACGATGGTATATAATAAAATCTCTTGTAAACGCGCCCTTTGACGAATTAATTCTTCAACAAGTTCTTGAGGTTCATTACACATCGGTGCCAAAAATATTGTTTGAGAGGATTCAATAAGCTGGATTGCTCTTTTTGCAGTGGTACATTTTTTCGTATAATGGTATTTCCAATCGGTTTTTTTCATTTGATCAGCTCCGGTACGTATTACAATTGCATGTTTTCAACAATTGTCGTAATACCAAGTCCGCCGCCGATACAGAATGTAACTAAACCGTATTTTTCTCCGCGCCTTTCCATTTCATGAAGCAGCTTTGTCATTAATACACCGCCTGTGCCGCCTATTGGATGACCTAGTGCGATTGCCCCGCCATTGACATTGACACGGTTTATGTCCATGCCAAGTTCTTTAATGACGGCTAAAGATTGCGCTGCAAAGGCTTCATTCAATTCAATCAACCCGATTTGATCGAGTGTTAAATTCGCCATTTTCAATGCTTTTCGAGTTGCAGGTGCAGGGCCGATTCCCATAATTTCAGGCGAAACCCCCGCTACAGCCTGTGCAATAATTTTTGCTTTCGGCTTTTTATCATACTGTGCAGCCGCTTCTTCCGACATCAGCATGATCACACCTGCCCCATCATTACGGCCACTTGTGTTACCGGCCGTTACTGTGCCGTTTTCTTTAAAAACAGGTTTTAACTGGGACAATTTTTCAAATGTTGTTTCCCTCGGATGCTCATCTACTTTAAATTCAACCGATCCCTTTTTCGTCTTCACTTCAAATGGGACAATCTGATCCGCGAACAGTCCCGATTCGATCGCTCTTTTCGCATTTTCCTGGCTTCTTAAGGCGAACTCATCTTGTTCGCTTCGGGAAATCGAATATTTCACAGCCAAGTTCTCGGCAGTCATCCCCATCGTTAAGGCGCCATATGTTTCAATCGGTTGAGCACGAGGCTGACTTTCCGTATTGGAATCAAGAATTTCGCCGTTTCCTGCCCCGTACCCATAGCGAACATTCCGCAAATAGTACGGCGCAGTGCTCATGCTTTCAGCGCCACCAGCGATAATAATATCGGACAGTCCACACATTATTTGCTGGGCACCGCTATTCATCGCCTGCAGACCTGATCCGCACTGCCGGTGAACGGTATAACCTGTAATTTCAATAGGAAAGCCTGCACGTAATAGGGCTAAGCGTGCCAGATTGGGTGAGTCTGTACTTTGCTTCGCTTGTCCAATAATGACTTCATCGACTTTACTTTTGTCGATTCCGGTACGAACTGTAATTTCGTCCAACACTTTTGCCGCGAGATAATCTACTTCCACATCTTTCAATGTCTCGCCCATGCGACCGACCGCTGTACGTACAGAGTCTATTATTACGGCATTTTTCATTTCATCCCACCTCATAAAATCATAGTACGAATCATGTGCTTAAACTTGATGAAGTTGTTTCGGATTAATTACAGTCCTAGATTTTTGGCAATAATGACCTTCATAATTTCGTTGGAACCGGCGAAAATTGGTGTAACCGCAATATCACGGAATCGTCTCGCAATCTTGTATTCTTCCATGTATCCGTAGCCGCCATGTAATTGCATGCACTCTACGGAAATTTTCCGGGCCATATCCGTTATCCACCATTTGGCCATTGATACTTCTGTCACGATATCCTGACCTTCCATGTGTCGGATGATTAAATCATCCACAAATGTTTGGCCGATTTGTACTTGTGTTGCAATTTCAGCCAGTGTAAATTGTGTATTTTGGAATTTACCAATCGGTTTGCCAAACGCCTCACGCTCTTTAACATATTGCAGCGTCAAGTCGAGCATATCTTTTGCTGCAGTAATCGCCCCTACTGCTGTCAGAAGACGCTCTTGCTGTAATTTTTGCATTAAATACAAGAATCCTTTTCCTTCTTCACCAAGAAGGTTTTCTGCCGGAACCCGTACGTTTTCAAAAATAAGCTCTGCTGTATCCTGGCTATGCATGCCAACCTTGTCTAATTTTCTGCCGCGCGAGAAACCTTCCATCCCTCTTTCAATAATTAATAAGCTTACTCCGTTATGTGCAGGTACCGCTTTTGGATCTGTTTTACAAGCGATGATGATGACATCGGAAAGTATTCCGTTCGTAATAAACGTTTTTTGACCGTTCACAATATAGTCGTCGCCATCCTTAACGGCCGTTGTCGTCATTTTTTGTAAGTCCGAACCCGCACCAGGCTCTGTCATGGCAATGGCTGAAATCCATTCACCGCTTACAAACTTCGGAAGATACTTCATCTTCTGTTCTTCTGTTCCAAAAGAAGTGATATATGGCGTTACGACATTACTGTGCAAACCAATGCCGCTTAAACCGCCACCGACTTTTGACAATTCTTCAGATAACACAATATCAAAAATAAAATCCAAGCCCATTCCGCCGTACTTTTCCTCGACGCTTGGACATAAGAACCCCTGACTCCCCAACTTTGTCCAAAGTTCACGCGGAACGATGCGATCATGCTCCCATTGTGTAAAATAAGGATCAATCTCTTTTTCCACAAATTTTCTTAGAGATTCACGGAACATAATATGATCATTATTAAAAAACGTACGGGTAGCTTTTCTAGTTTTCGCCAATGTTTTATTCATATATTTCACTCTCTCTTCGTTATATTTTTAACTTCTTACAATTGAAAGCGATTACATATCTTTTCGTAGTTTTATAAAATAGGATAGCGTTATTATTTAAATTCTCTCAATAATTGTTGCATTGGCCATGCCCATACCTTCACAAATTGCAAGCAAACCGTAGCGCTGGTTATTACGCTCCATGCGGTAAAGCATCGTCGTCAATAATTTTGTACCTGTTGCACCAAGTGGATGACCTAACGCAATTGCACCACCGTCGGGATTCAGTTTTTCCAAATCCGCGCCAAGCTCTTTTGCCCAAACAATCGGTACCGGGGCAAAAGCTTCATTCACTTCATACGTATCCATATCCGCTATCGTTAAGTTTGCTTTTTCCAGGACACGTTTTGTCGCTTCTATTGGACCTGTCAGCATCAGTGTCGGGTCAGATCCTACAACCGTACGTGCAATGATTTTCGCCATTGGTTTCACACTAAGTTCCTGCGCTTTTTCACTCGACATAATGAGTACAGCTGATGCACCATCACTCATTTGTGATGAAGTTCCTGCAGAAATCACTCCGTCTTCTTTAAACAGCTTTCTTAAACCTTCCAGAACTTCGACAGTCGTTCCCGGTCTTGGGCCCTCATCAGTAGCTACATTACCGATCGCTACAATCTCATCATCAAAATAACCGGATTCAATTGCTTGAATGGCCCGCTGCTGGCTCAGCACAGAATATTCATTAATCTCCTGCTCTGATAACTGCCATTGTTCAGCAATACGCTCAGCGGATAACCCTTGGTGAATCAGCTCATATTTTTTAATACGGTCACTTTTCCGCGTGCCCTCCATATTCGACCCCATCGGTACACGGCTCATGCTTTCGATCCCACCCGCGATTACAATATCCATATCACCTGCAATAATCGCTTGTGCCGCAAAATGCACTGCCTGTAAACTCGAGCCGCATTGCCGGTCAATCGTGACACCGGGCACTTCAATCGGAAAGCCTGCCATCAATGCAGCAATTCGTGCAATATTTCCGCCTTGCTCCAATGTTTGGGTAACACAGCCAAAAATAATGTCCTCCACGAGTTCCTTTTCGATTCCCGCACGCTTTACTACATCCTCCAGTACATCTGCAGCTAAATCATCTGCCCGTACTTCTGCCAACACACCATTTCTTCTGCCTACCGGTGTTCGTGTTGCAGCGACGATTACGGCTTCTCTCATTCACACATTCCCCCTTAAAATAAATTGGGTGTCGGCAAATCATTTAGATTGCCTCGTAAAACCTCTAAACCATTTCGCTTCCCCAAAAATCACTATATGTTGCTTGTACAAAAAGATTACAACCTATTAAGCAATTAATAATCTGTCTCTTAATTTATATAGATAATGGAGTGAAAATATTCTCAACGTATTAGTACTTTCAAATAGTAAAATCCGACCTTACTCCATAAATTGTTATTGTTTTAATAACAATTTTCAATTTCACTTAAAATTTCAGTATAAGTTAACATATCATTAAGGTGGATATTTAACAGGTTAAATATATGGTTTCATATGTAAACCGACCTTCTTATATGACAGTAATTTATTATGAATCAGATAGAGTTCCCTCCCTATTTCCTTTTAATTTGAAAAGTATTTTTTTCATCTAAATTTTTTATAAATATTTTTCAAATAATAATAAAAAGGCATCATCCATTTGAATTAATCAAATAAGATGATGCCTGTGAATATATATCTAATTTTATACAGTTTTAATTAATCATTTATACTTCCGTCTTTGGAATGGAAGCGCAATAAATCCCCATTTACGACTTTGTCGGAATAGTGAAGTTTTTCCTCTACCATCGCTTTTAATTTATCTGCTGTCTCTAGTTTTGATTCATCAAGCGCTTCGCCTGTTTTCGGATCGTAATATTTGCCGTCCAATGAATAAATCGTCGGGCTGACAAAATTACCGTTTCTGAACGGAACGATTTCGCTATGTTCTTCGGAAAGAAGGTCTGTCCCAAAATGAATATTATTTTTCGTTTCTACACCAAGTAAATGCAGTACTGTCGGAAGAAGGTCAATTTGGCCGCCATAAGTATGGTTTATGCCACCTTCCATACCTGGTACATGAATAAACAACGGTACACGCTGTAAATCAGCATTCACAACAGGTGTAACTTCTTCACCAATAATTTGTTCCATCGCTTTATTGTGGTTATCGGAAATACCGTAATGGTCACCGTACATCACAATCATTGTATTCTCATAAAGACCGGATTCTTTTAAATACGTAAAGAACTCTTCAATCGCTTCATCGGCGTATCGAGCTGTCTGGAAATAATTATCGACACTTGTATCGCCAGTTGTCGCCTTACCGATCGTCGTTAAATCCTGGTCGATCTTGTACGGGAAGTGATGGGCAACCGTAATGAATTTTGTATAGAACGGCTCTGGCAATGTTTCAAGCAAGCTTTCCGATTGCTCGAAGAATGGCTTATCCATTAAACCGTACTCTGCCATGTTTTTAGAATCGGTTGTATCATAAGAACCTTCATCAAAAAACTCGTCATAGCCAAATTGGTTGTAAATAATATTTCGGTTCCAGAAGCTGCCGTTATTTCCGTGGAACACGGCAGACGTATAGCCATAGTCTTTTAATAATGAAGGTGCGGCTTCAAACGTATTTTGACCTTTTGTAATAAAGGCAGAACCTTGTGGTAAACCGAACAATGAATTCTCTAGCATAAATTCAGCATCGGATGTTTTACCCTGTGCTGTTTGATGATAAAAGTTATCGAAATACATCGTGTTTTCGTTTTTAACTAATGAGTTTAAAAACGGTGTTACTTGTTCGCCATCCAGTTCATAATCGATTAAAAATGACTGCATAGATTCCAGATGCAAATAAATCACGTTCATATCTTTTGCCTTGCCGAAGTAATTCTCGTTTGGCTGAGCAGAAAATGAATTAGTATAGTTAATAATTTCCGCAATATCACTGCTGTCTGCCGAAGCACGTTCTGCAGATGCCTCATACGTTTTAACTGAATCATAGATTGTATAATTGTACATACCTAAGTATTTCACAATATAACTGCGGTCAAAGCCACGGCTCAATAAATCCGGGCGGTCCGCTTCCGCTAATTGCAAGTTGACAATAGATAATACAATTGCCGCCGCTATAACTGCTGCAGGCATTTTGAATCCGATTTTACCGGATTGGAAATTAATTTTCTTTGAAAAACGAATATAGATCAATACAAAAATATCTACAAAAAATAATAAATCAGTTGGTTTTAATAATGTTAATACACTGCCGCCCAAATCCCCAAAGTTTTGTGTTTGGGAAACTGTTGGAAGCGTAATAAAATCGCTGAAGAAACGATAATATACAGCATTTGCAAATAATAGAAATGTCATCAAAGTATAGATGATGATCAATGCAGTCAGCTTTCTTTTTCCTTTAAACAGGAAAGCAACTGCTAAAAATAGTACCGCAGAACCTAATGGGTTAATTAATAAAAGAAACTGCTGGAGTGGTCCTTCTACGCCCAACTTAAACTGCGTTACTTGTGTAATGTAGGTTTTCGCCCAAAGCATTAAAACAGCAAGAACGAAAATCCCGAGAAAATTGTTTACTAAGCTTTTATTTTTTACTAAGTTTTTCACCTTGTAATCACTCTTTCTATTCATGACGTTTTCCTTTTTTTATTTAGAAAAACAAGAATCAATATATCAAAAAAACATTAACCTATGCAACTATTATGTAACGAATTTCCATAGCAATTGTTGCCAAGGACTGTTGATATTGAACGAAAACAGTGAAAAAATGGAGGTTTGCGTAAGCAAATTTCTCCATTTTGTATAAGTCTAGCTATTCATGCTTTAGTTTACTAATCTTTATTTAGGAAAAACTTTTTTAAAGCGGTCACACACTGTTAGCATTTGTTCGGTAAATTCCAGGCCTTGTTTAGAAAGTTCTTTACTAAAAAATGCAATATGCGCTTCCTTCCACTGCTCATAAGTACCTTCTCCTTCTGCAAGTGCAAAATCTATTGGCACTTCATTGAACGGGTAAATATCAATAGAATAGGACTGGATAATCGCAACTGGTACATCGAGACTATTTAATACAATTTGGTAATCCCCGACTTCCGGTAAATTTTCTCCTTCGAGTTCATATAACGGATAGCTTGAACAAGTTGCTGTTTTAGTACCGTCTACAACAAGTCCTGCAAGCCAATCCGCCTTTTCACCGAATTGAAACGCTTCCTTATAACGAATATTTTTCATACCTTCAGAAACACAAAAATACCGCCAATATGCTTCGATTTGATTCATTTGCCTAACTCCTTTTGTTTCATCTGTGCCCATTCAAATGGACCTTCATGAACGGTTAGTTGCTGATTTTCCAACCATGCCGTTCTCGTAAATAATTTTTGCAGAAAATAGCGGTCATGGCTTATCGCAAGAATGGTTCCTTCAAAATTCTCCAATGCTTCTTCAAGCGCTTCCCTCGACTCAATATCAAGATGATTCGTCGGCTCATCCAATACAAGTACATTGCATTTTTGGACCATTAATTGAGCCAGTCGAAGCCGCATTTTTTCCCCGCCGCTTAGTTGGTCCACACTTTTAAAAACATCATGACCGTAAAATAAAAATTTGGCGAGCACATGCCGCGCATCGTATTCCGTTAACGATGCCTGCTCCCGGAATGCATCAAGAAGACGCTGCTTGCCGTTAAATTGGTCAAACTGCTGTGCAAGATAACCGATTTTTAAATTGCTGCCCTGTTTAGCATCGCCATCAACCGGTGTCAGTTCCCCTAATAGAATTTTTAATAACGTCGATTTTCCTGTTCCGTTATTCCCGACAATCGCGATCCGATCTTGAAACTGTACCGATAACTGAACATCCATAAATAAAAAGTCCTGTTCAAATCCATGGGAAATGTTTTTCAGCATAAATACTTCTTTACCTGTCCGGTCTTGCGTCTTGAGCTGCAAATTCATCTGACGCTCGGTTTTCGGTTTTTTGACAATTTCCATTCGAGCCAGCATCTTTTCCATTACTTTCGCTTTGCGGTATAGATCGGGATTCGGAGGAGATGCTTCATTCGCCCACTGCCGTAATCGGCGAATCGCCTCTTTCATCTTCTGAATCTTTTTTTGCTGCTCTTCATATGCCGCAAACTGCTGGGCTATTTTTGCCTCTTTATTTTTAATGTACTGATCATAGTTCCCCTTGCTCTTCCAGATCTGACCGTCTTTAATTTCAGCCACATACTGAACCGTTTTATTTAAAAACATCCTGTCATGAGAAATCACAACAACGGTACCTTTAAAGTATTGCAAGTAGTCTTCCAGCCATTGTGTTGCAGCAAGATCCAAATGATTTGTTGGTTCATCCAGCAGCAGAATATCCGGCTGCTGCAGTAAAATTTGTGCGAGCATTACTTTAGTTTTTTCCCCGCCGCTAAGCGCATGGAAAGATTGTTCCAATAGCTTTGTAATCTCAAGTCCATTGGCAATCGAAGCAATTTTCGCTTCAATTTCGTAGCCACCCTTTGCTAAATAGTGCTCCTGCAGCTCGCCGTATTGATTTAAAATTTTGTCGGATAACTCATTTGCCATCCTCGTTTCCAACTGAGTCAGCCGCTCTTTAATATCATGTAATTCAGCAAATGCTTTTGACAGTACATCAAAAACCGATAAATCTGTATATTGAGGAATCTGATGCAAATAGCCGACTGTTTGACCTTTCGCTTTTATGATCCGCCCTTCATCCGGCTGTTCAATACCTGCCAGCACTTTAAATAATGTCGTTTTCCCGCTGCCGTTACGACCGACGATCGCGATCCGTTCACCGGCACTCACTTCAAAAGAAAGTTCCTTAAAAATGGTGTTGCCACCGATAATTTTCGTTATGTTTTCTGCTTTCAACTGCATATTTCTACGCCTCCACTGGCATAGCTAAAAAAACAAAAAGACTGCTCATTAACAAGAGCAGCCTTTTCAGAAATGGTGAAAAGAATGAAGTTAATTAGCTACGCATTATTTTTAAATTGTCTAAAAAAGGACACACCTATCCCGTTAGACCCAAATTTAAAAGTAATGACACGTGCAAAATACATAGCTGTATCCACCTTTACACCTGTCGCGATCGCTAACTTCTTCATTCCATTCACCTCCGTCCATTTAAATTATTCTAATATTACCATATTTCAATTAATGTGTACATAAGGGAAATGCGTGTGTTTTTTGAGTGGTGTTCTGCTTTTCGCATTGTTCCCACTTTTGATACTCGATGCTCTATTTCTCCACGCACTTTCTACTTTATTATGAATTCGCTCTACTTTCTGTGTGCAAAATTCCACTTTCACACTCGAACATTCTACTTTTCGCTCCACCTGCTCCACTTTTTAGCCCAGGTGTTCTAATACCCCTCTCTTCATCCCTTTTCATCCCCATCTCAAATTC
Source organism: Solibacillus sp. FSL R5-0691 (assembly GCF_037974225.1). Lineage (GTDB taxonomy): Bacteria > Bacillota > Bacilli > Bacillales_A > Planococcaceae > Solibacillus. The sequence goes on along the minus strand of NZ_CP150231.1, from coordinate 1,302,566 downwards.
TCAAAAGCCGGAACTTTTATTTTCCCTTTTCACGAATTTGCGATACGATAGGTAGTGGATGCAATTTAGAATGGAGGAAGTTTTCCTTATGTCGAACAAAGCTTTACAAAAAGATGCGATGCGCGTTTTAAAAGAGACGAGCCGTACATTTTATATCCCCATTACTTTTTTAGATAAAGAATTAAAATTAACGGTTGCTGCAGCCTATTTAGCGATGCGTGCAATTGATGAAATTGAAGATCATGAAGAAGTTTCCAATGAAATAAAAAATGTGACATTATTAAAAGTTGCGGAATTACTGAAAGCTCCTGCCTTTGATAATACTGCTTATCTTGAAGCACTGGCACCTGTAAAGGACAAAATGCCTGAAGTGACACTGCGACTTGCTGACTGGCTGGAAGTTTGTCCTCAAGGGGCGTTTCCGATTGTCACTTCTGCGACGAGCGAAATGGCGGAAGGTATGGCAAAATGGGCCCTTGCAAATTGGCAGGTGCATACGAAGGAAGACTTGGACGACTATACATACTATGTGGCTGGTTTGGTCGGAGTCATGCTTTCGGAGCTTTGGGAATGGAGTGCCGGCACGAAAACCGACCGTGAACTGGCAATTGGCTATGGTCGTGGCTTGCAGGCAGTAAATATTTTACGAAATGAACAGGAAGATTTGGATGAGCGCGGTGTCAGCTTCGTTCCTGATGGCTGGACACGTGCTGAACTATTTGCATATGCCGAAGAAAACTTGGCAAAAGCCGACCTTTATATGAAGGATTTAGATAAACGGACAATCAAACTGTTCTGCAAACTGCCATTAGCATTGGCCCATAAAACATTGCAGGCAATGCGAGAAGGACGGGAAAAAATGTCCCGTTCAGAAGTGGAAGCAACAGTAGAAGAAATCCAGGTAGACTAAAAGAAGTGTGTTGGGGGAACATCCCCGACACACTTCTTTCTTACATAATAACGCCGATTGCGATACTGCAGATTGCACAAAGCACGACATAAGTAAATGAAATTATATGACGACGCTTTTCTCTTCTTAACCAAAACTCCAATAGCCCACGGATAATAAACAAAATCATAATGAACGCAAACAATACAGAATATAATGTTTTTTGGTCGAATTGATTCATAGTTACATATGATAAAAACATGAAACATAGGATGATTTCCAGGAATAAATGCCAAATCCCCACATACTGATCCATAAATTTTTCGTTTTTTGGAATGTTATATTTTTTACGCAAGTTTAAATCGAGTAAACCTGCTCCCAAAAAAGCGATGATGACGATTACAATTAACACAAGCGACTTCCCTTCTATATCTCTGATTGTAAATACTGCTGTCGTAATTCTTCAGGCACTAAATCCCCGCCTGTCGACCAAATAATATGTGTGGCGTTTTTCATTTTATCTTGAAGCCCATGCTTTTGAATATATGAAGTCCCCTGCATCATTAATTCAATCGGCCCATAAACACCCGCATGTGCTGAAGGTTCCATAAAAATGTTTTCCGTCTCATACATACCTTTTAAACTTCTGAATAAGAAGCTGTCATCCACAGTATAGCATCCGCTTATTACGGATTCCATCAATGTTCCGACAAAACGTGATGGACGCCCTACCGCCAATCCGTCAGCTTCTGTCTTATTGGACAAACCAATATCATTCACGCTGATTTTATCATGCATTCCTGTCATCAAACCGAGCAGCATACACGGTGATGCAAATGGCTCCGCAAAGAAAATATGAATATGTTCTCCGAAAATTTGCTTTAAAGCGTAGGCAATCCCTCCAGGGGCACCCCCTACCCCGCAAGGCAGATAAACAAATAATGGATGATTTGCATCGACTTTAATTTTCGCTTGCTGAAGCTGATCTTTCAGGCGTGAACCCGCTACCGCATATCCTAAAAACAGATCGATTGAATTTTCGTCATCAACAAAGTGGCAAGCAGAATCTTGTTCCGCTACTTGGCGCCCGTGTTCCACGGCAGAAGTATAATCGGATTCGTATTCGATAACTTCCACCCCTTTTTCACGCAGCAGTTTCTTTTTCCACTCTTTTGCTTCGATTGACATATGGACAGTTACCTGAAAACCAAGCTGTGCGCTAATAATACCGATACTTAGCCCCAAATTACCGGTTGACCCGACCGCAATTTTATATTGGCTGAAAAATTTCCGGAATTCTTCACTATGCAATTTAGCGTAATCATCCTGCTCTGTTAGCATACCTGCGTTAATTGCCAGCTTTTCGGCATGGCTCAACACTTCATATATACCGCCTCGCGCTTTAATCGAACCGGCAATCGGTAATGCATGATCACATTTAAGCATTAACTTTCCGGGAATGTTAAAACCGCGTCGTCCTTCAATAAGCTTTTTCATCGCGGCAATTTCTCTTAGTTCCGATTCAATAATGCCGTCTGAAAATTTCGTAATCGGAAATGCGACCTTTATATAAGAAGAAAAACGCTTCAATCTGCTTTCGGCGTCTTGAATCATTTCAGGTGTTACGAGTTCTGATACTTGCCTTTCCTTTGCTACATTTTCATTTTCCCAAAACACATATTGTTCGGATTGCAGCTTTTCAATTAACGGAAAACGCTCTTTTAATGCATCTAAATTCAAGATTTGCTGATTCATTTATGATTCCTCCTTCTCAAAAATCGCACGTTCACAAATTTGTCGAAATTTTGTTTCAAAAGCCAAATTATTTTCTTCCGTGCGTTTTTTGGGGCCTTTTGTACGTCCCCCTGCACGTCTTATTTTCGCACTTTCAAAACGAAAAGCCAACAGCTGATCTATATTGTCAGACGTCAGTTCTTTCCCATTGTGATTGACTACAATTCCACCTTTTGCTATACACATCGCAGCAAGGCCATAATCACCTGTTATAACAATATCTCCTCGGTTTAATACACTTAGAAGCTTAAAATCGACCGAATCTGGTCCCTTGTCGACAATAATTGTTTTTGCACCATCTCGTTCGATACGATGTGATGTATCGCAGAATAAGATTGGTCTTATCTCATAGCGAGATGAAATAAATAGCGCTAAATCAACAACCGGGCATGCATCTGCATCAATTAATAGTTGTAAAATAGTTCATCATCCTTTCCAAAAGCAACTCCAAATTATTATATTTATATAATATATGAAAACGTTTTCTCTTTTCTGACATCGATTTCACACGGCGATGTTACATAAAATTTAATTGAATTGTTTGATAATTCATACTAATGTATACTTATTAATCCATTTGGGGGTAATAACATGACGACAATGACAACAACGAGCAACGCACAGCAATATGTTGATGGAGTGTTTGAAAAACTGAAAACAAAGAACGCACATCAATTAGAATTCTTACAAGCAGCGGAAGAAATTTTCCTTTCTTTAGTCCCTGTATTCGAACAGCATCCTGAATACATTCAACATAATATTTTAGAACGTATCGTCGAGCCGGACAGAATCATTTCTTTCCGTGTCGCTTGGCAAGATGATCAAAACCAAGTACAAGTAAACCGCGGGTACCGTGTTCAATATAATAACGTAATCGGGCCATATAAAGGTGGTTTACGCTTCCATCCTACTGTAAACGAATCGATTATGAAATTTTTAGCCTTTGAACAAATTTTCAAAAATGCTTTAACTGGTCAACCGATCGGCGGCGGTAAAGGCGGTTCCGACTTTAATCCAAAAGGTAAATCAAATGCAGAAATTATGCGCTTCTGCCAAGCATTCATGACAGAATTATACCGTTATGTTGGTCCGGATGTCGATGTTCCGGCCGGAGATATTGGTGTAGGTTCACGCGAAGTCGGCTATTTATGGGGCCAATACAAGCGCATCCGCGGTGCATATGAAGCAGGTGTGTTAACTGGTAAAAAACCTGGCTATGGCGGTTCATTGGCACGTACAGAAGCAACAGGATACGGTTTAGTATACTTTGTCGAAGAGATGCTACGTGACGCAAAACTTTCAATTAACGAAAAAACGGTTGTTGTTTCAGGTTCTGGTAACGTAGCGATTTATGCAATCGAAAAAGCTCAGCACTTTGGAGCAAAAGTTGTTGCGTGTTCCGATTCTGCTGGTTACATTTACGATCCGGAAGGTCTTGATTTAAAAATCGTCAAACAGTTAAAAGAAGTTGAAGGGAAGCGTATTAAAGAATATGTAAATTATCGTCCAAATGCTATTTATACAGAAGGCTGTGACGGTATCTGGACAATTCCATGTGATATTGCTCTTCCATGTGCAACTCAAAATGAAATCAACGGTGAACAGGCTCGTACATTAATTGCAAACGGCGTAAAAGTTGTTGCAGAAGGTGCAAATATGCCATCGAATTTAGATGCAATCAATGAGTTTTTAGCGAGCGATGTATTATTCGGCCCTGGTAAAGCAGCAAATGCAGGCGGTGTTGCTGTATCTGCACTTGAAATGGCTCAAAATTCCGGCCGTAACTACTGGTCTTTCCAGGAAGTTGATGAAAAACTACACGGTATTATGAAATCAATTTATAAAGAAAGCTCAGAAGCTGCGAAAAAATATGGCTATGAAGGCAATTTAGTTGTCGGATCAAACATTGCCGGCTTCATTAAAGTTGCAAACGGTATGCTTGTAGAAGGCGTTTATTAATTAACAAAACCCGCAATTTCCTTCGATAGTTGAGGAACATTGCGGGTTTATTTTTAACGTACTACGAGAACATCACAATTAGCGCTGCGTACTACATTTTCCGAAACAGAGCCTAGCAGGAAACGCTCGGCACGGTTTAAACCCGTTGATCCAATAATGATCAGATCGGCATCCGTCAAGTTCGTTAAAACCGCTTTTGGCGAACCTTCTTCCACAACTACTTGTACTTTTTTAACACCAGCCTGTTCGGCAATTACTTTGTATTCCTTTAACTGATCAAGAGTTTTTTCTTTTAGAGCTTTTGCATACTTCAAATCATACGCTTCCACCGAACCGAATGAATGTGTATCGATTACACTCACTAGATTCAATGTCGCATCCGTCAATCGCGCAACGTTCATGCCGCGCTCAAAAGCAATTTTTGCTTTTTCTGAAAAGTCGATTGCTACAACAATATTATTATACGTTTTTAGCATCTAAATCACTCCTTGTCTACGTTTAGTATAGCAAATGTTACCAATACACTGGTAACAAAGGGTCTACTATATTAAAGGTTAGACGTCTTTCTTTATAATACGAACATTTTTATATTAATACTATAATATTATTCGTGTTATAATGAATTTGAACTTACTTTTGGAGGTATCTCTCATGGAATTAATGTATACAGGTAAAACGAAGGATGTATTCAAACTTGAAAACGAATTATATTTACTGAAATTCAAAGATGATGTAACAGGTGAAAACGGGGTTTTTGATCCGGGTGCAAACACAGTCGGCTTAACAATTGATGGGGCTGGCCTTGCAGGATTGAAACTAACTTCTTTCTTTTACTCTAAATTAAATGAATTAAATGTACCGACACATTATGTTGAGGCAAATTTTGATGAAGCGACAATGACGGTTAAACCGGCAACTGTTTTTGGTAAAGGTTTGGAAGTAATTTGCCGATTTAAAGCAGTCGGTTCATTTTTACGACGCTATGGCGCTTATGCAACAGAAGGTCAGGATTTGGATTCGTTTGTGGAAGTGACGATTAAGGACGACGAACGCCTGGATCCTCCTATTTCTGAAGATGCACTTGCAATGCTCGGTATTTTGACTCATGAAGAGTATGCAATTTTGAAACAACGTACAATCGAAATTTCAAAGTTTGTTGCAACGGAGTTAGAGAAAAAAGGATTAACACTTTATGATATTAAGTTGGAATTTGGCCGCGATGCAAAAACAGGTGAAATTTTACTTATTGATGAAATTTCAGGCGGTAATATGCGTGCATATCAAGGCGATACATATATTGAACCATTACAATTAGAAAAGATTATGCTTGCTGAGTAATTTAAAATTTTATACTTATTATCCAGCTGTAGAGGGACATTTCGGGTTATCCGTTATGTCCCTTTCACTTTTTCCCCTTCCCTTTTTCACAATAAAATGATACACTTACTTTTGTACTTCAACGCGTTGAAGCGCGAAACTATAGAGCGAGGTCTAGTCATCATGAATGCAAAACAACATGTAAAACCACATTTTATTGAAGCACTTATTTTAACATTATTTTTTATTGCACTCATCTCCTATAGCATTATGAAACTCGGTAGTGTCCCGCATATTCCGATATTAATAGCCATCATTGTTCTATTCATGTATGGTGTCATGCGAAAAGTACCCTACCGTGTTATGGAACAAAGTATGATTACTTCTGTTTCAACTAGTATTGGCGCGATTTATATTTTTCTCCTAATTGGTGTTTTAATTAGTAGCTGGCTAATAAGCGGTACAATTCCTACATTATTATATATAGGTTTATCCATTGTTTCTGCGAGCTTTTTTTACGCGGTTGTGTTCATTATTACAGGCATTATCGGTACCGTAATCGGCAGTTCCCTTACTACCGTTGCAACAGTTGGTGTTGCGATGCTGGGTGTTGCCGGTTCTATAGATGCTTCACTTGCAATTACAGCAGGTGCAATTGTTTCAGGAGCCTTTTTTGGGGATAAAATGTCCCCGTTATCCGATACGACAAACTTGGCTGCGACTGTTGCCGGTATCGACTTATTTACGCATATTCGAAATATGATGTACACGACAATACCTGCATTTACCATTTCGCTCGTTGTCTATGCTTGGATTTCACCGAGCAGTCAAAATATGGACACAAAGCTTATTACAAGTTTTAAAGAAACATTACTTGCGACAAATTTAATACATTGGTATGCAGTTATACCGCTCGTCGTTTTAATTGTCTGCACGATTTTTAAATTGCCGAGTCTTGCTACACTGGCAATCAGTGCGATATCAGGCATCTTGCTATCATACTTCCACAGCTCGATCCCATTGAACGAATTGTTCGGGATTTTGTATAACGGCTATTCAATGAATACCGGTGTCGAAGCAATTGATTCATTATTGTCACGTGGCGGAATGAACAGTATGCTGTTTACGATTATTTTAATTGTCCTGTCTCTTTCAATGGGCGGACTCCTGTTTGCACTAGGAATTATTCAAACATTGCTGCAGGCACTGCAAAATCAGTTGAAATCGGTTGGTTCGGTTATTACGGGAACAGCTTTTACAGCAATCGGTATTAACGTAACGATCGGCGAGCAGTATTTATCGCTGTTATTAACCGGAGAGGCTTTTAAGGATAAATTCAAAGCCATTCAGCTCCATCCGAAAAATATGGCACGTACAATTGAGGATGCAGGTACTGTCATCAACCCGCTTGTTCCTTGGAGTGTGTGCGGTCTGTTCATTGCCTCGACATTGAATATTCCTGTTATTGACTATTTACCATTCGCTTTCTTTTGTCTGTTAAGTCCGGTCATTACAATATTATTTGGCTGGTTGAATATTACGATTACAAAAATCAGCAAGAATTAATTAAAAACCTGCTCATTTTAAAACGAGCAGGTTTTTTCGTATTGTATTTGAATTAAAATCTATCTAAACGGCTATTCTCTTCCCGAAAATTGCTTTTAACAGAGGCGGTGTCACAATTGTTGTTACGATAATTACAATAATGATCGATGTATAATAATTACCTGGAAGAAGTCCTCCTTCAAGCCCCATTGCAGCTAATATTAGGGCAACTTCGCCTCGGGAAACCATTCCAGCTCCAACACCCATTGAGGATTTCGTATTGAATCCGGCTAATTTCGCACCTAATCCGGAACCAACGAATTTGGATACAACCGCAATGATTGAAAATACGATAATAAACCCGATTTGTTCTCCGATTCCATCAAATGAAACTGCTAATCCGATACTAACAAAGAAGAACGGAACAAAAATCCCGTATGCAATCGGCTCAACCTTATGCTCAATTTCTTCTTTATATTCTGTCTGTGCAATGGCAATACCCGCAAAGAAAGCACCAATAATACCAGCGATACCCAGGAATTCTGCAAAATATGATAAACCAAAACAAATAATCAACCCGGCACTCAATATCGATTCAGTAACTCTAAATTTCTTGAATATTCTTATAAAGTGTGGGATAAACCATTTTGCCAGTACAATTAATATAGCAAAGAATAATACTTTCTTACCTATTAATAAACCGATATTCGTATCTGACCCGGCAAAGAAACTCATCGCAATTGCGATTAAAATGACCACTACAATATCATCCAATACCGCAGCTCCAAGTAAGGTTGAACCTTCTTTACTATTCAGCCAGCCAAGCTCCCTTAACGCCTGTACCGAAATACTGACAGATGTTGCAGAAAGTAATAACCCAATAAAGATGGATTCCCCTACAGACAATCCATAATATTGCGATCCTGCATAACCCAAAATAATAGGCAGGAGAATACCACCTAAAGCAACATAAATTGCCGCTTTTTTGTTTCTATTCATTTCCTGAAGGTCGGTTTCAAGACCCGCTAAAAACATTAACAGTAAAACACCTATTTGGCTGAATACAGTTAAAAGTTCAGTATCATGTACCCAACCAAGTAATGCAGGACCCAGAATAATACCTACGATAATTTTCCCGAGTACAGATGGTTGCCCTAATCTTGCAGCAAGATGGCCAGCAAGTTTTGTAGCAAATAAAACTAGCATAATTTGTAAAATAAACATAAATTTCCCCTTTCAATGCAAAAAAAGACAAGGCAGTGCCATAGTTGACTATGGCTCCACCTTGTCTTGCACTTGTTATTTAATTTAATGTTCTTAGCTCTATTTTAATATAATTACACTCGATTTTGCAAGTATATTCTATATGAATCTACCTTCGCATTCTTAAATACACTTAATGAATACCTAAAAAACCTTTCAACTCCGCCATTTGCTTTTGTGCCTGCTCATAGCCGACTTCATAATTTGCTTTCATTTGATCGATTTTGCTTTCAAAGCTTTTGATTGGCCGATCCGGTTTAAAAATGAATGCTTCCTGATCAATTTCTTTTTGTGCAATATATTGCATTGTTTCATTATACATATCCGCACGATGTCTCATCGCAGCTGCGAGTCTAGGATAGCGTTTTTGAAAAAGCTTTGTTGCCCACTGATTCGTTCTTGAGGCACTTTTTATATAGCCCGGTTCCCTCGTCAAAATGAGCAGATGCTTGTTATATCCTTTTTCAATCGCTCGTTTGATTGGAATCGAATCCGATAACCCCCCATCATAATAAGGCACATTGTCAATTTTAATTTCAGGGAACAATATTGGAATGGCACATGTGGCCTGCAAAATATCACATGTTTTCGTCATAGTATGTGCACTTTTATACTCCACTTTTCCGGTATATGCATTCGTCAGCCCGAACTCCACCTCGCCCGGGTAATTGTAATAGGCATCCCAATCAAATAAATCAAGCTGATTTGGCACAATATTATAGGCAAAGTCCAATCCGAACAGGCTTTTTTCCTTTAAAAAATTCCGCATGCCCATATAACGGGGATCATTGCGGTATGTCGTCAAAACACGCATCGTCCGTTCCGGCTGATTTGACATATAGGACACCGCGTTGATGGCACCTGCTGAAATTGCCGCAATATACGGCATTTTTATCTGTTCTTCCATGAGGGCATCCAACACTCCCGCTGTAAAAACTGTTCGAAATGTCCCGCCTTCAAGTATTAGACTACAATCCTTCACTTCCTGCATCTCATCACACTCTTTCCCTATTTCCATCGTTTCTCTATTTTACTATATGTCCTGTAAATAATATTAAAAATATTTATCAGCCAAATTTTCACTACTTCCTAAATTTTCAGAAATATGGTATTATTTATTTCGAATATCGTAATATTAGGAGGCTAATTATGTCAATGTTGAATCGTAGTGATGTACCGGTTGAAGAAACTTGGAATTTGGAAGATTTATTTGCTACAGAACAAGCCTACACAGCGGCAATTGAAGAAATAAGACAACTTGCAGAAGAAACTGCGGAGGGGCTTGCAGGGACAATTACTGATGTACAAGGCGCCATTAATGCCATTGAAGCAACAGAAAAAATTCAGGAGAAAATGGTTGTTGTCGGCACATATGCGAGCCTTTCACATAGCGTTGACCAAACAAGCACAGACAATCAAATGCGTGCCGCAAGCTTTGGTTCATTTGCCGCAAAACTTGCAACAAAGCTATCTTTTGTAAAAAGTGATTTACTTGCGTTGGACGAAGCTGTATTAAAAGAAGCACAATCTGTAAAACCAGAATACGCTAATTATATTGACAAACTGCTCGTACAAAAACCGCATCAATTACATCCGGAAGCGGAAAAAGCATTGGCAGCATTCGGCGCTACATTCAACGCGCCATATGAACTGTACAATACTACAAAATTGGTAGATATGAAGTTCCCTAACTTTGAAGTAGATGGTGAATCATTCCCGCTTAGCTACAACTTGTTTGAAGGTGACTGGGAACTGGAAACAGACACGAATAAACGTCGTGCTGCATTTGAAGCCTTTTCAAAAAAACTGCATGATTATCAGCATACGACCGCCAAAACATATAATACACACTTGACGATTGAAAAAACGGAGGCGGACCTTCGTGGCTACGACAATATTTTTGATTCTTTATTAGAGTCACAGCAAGTAGACCGCTCAATGTATAACCGTCAAATCGACTTAATTATGAATGAGCTTGCTCCACATATGCGCCGTTATGCAAAACTGCTGCAAAAAACACATCAGTTGGACAAAATGACGTTTGCGGATCTTAAAATTTCATTAGATCCTTCATATGAGCCAACTATTACGGTGGAAGAATCCCGTCAGTATATGAAAGACGGCTTATCGATTATGGGTGAGCATTATACGAACATGATCGATCGTTCTTTTGATGAGCGATGGATTGATTTTGCACAAAATGCAGGAAAATCTACTGGTGCATTCTGTTCAAGCCCATATGGTGTACATCCGTATGTATTGATTTCATGGACGAGCCGAATGAATGAAGTATTCGTATTAGCTCACGAACTTGGTCATGCCGGTCATTTCTACTTGGCAAACGATGCGCAAAACATCTTCAATGCTCGACCATCACTTTACTTCATTGAAGCGCCATCAACAATGAATGAAATGCTGATGGCTAACCATTTATTGAAGAATTCTACAGATGCGCGCTTTAAACGTTGGGTTATCTCAACGATCATTAGCCGTACGTACTATCACAATTTCGTTACGCATTTACTTGAAGCAGCATACCAACGCAAAGTATACGAAATTATCGATGCTGGCGGAAGCGTCAATGCACCGAAACTGAATGAATTAAAACGTGAAGTGCTTGAGCAATTCTGGGGAGATACAGTTGAAGTAACTGAAGGTGCAGAATTGACTTGGATGCGTCAGCCGCACTACTATATGGGCTTATATCCATATACGTATTCTGCTGGTTTAACGATCTCAACACAAGTTTCACAACGCATTTTAAATGGTGACGAAGCAGCTGTTGAGCAATGGATTGATGTATTAAAATCAGGCGGTACAAAAACACCTGTTGAACTTGCACAAATGGCAGGTGTCGACATTACAACTGAACAGCCATTACGTGACACAATCGCATTTATCGGCGATTTAATTACGCAATTGGAGCAACTGACTGCAGAACTGCAAACAGTTTAAGTGACACTGCAATCAGTGGAGATTTTTCATTCCCACTGATTGGCCGTCTTCACTATTTTAGAGGATGTGCTGAATTTACTTTCAGACACATCCTTTTTAAATGGCTACCGAAGTATTAATAAGGTCTACTTGCTGGAATAATTCAGATACCCCTGATTCGATGGCAGCAGATCCCACCGCTTTCGCCACAACACCTGCAACACGTTCATCCATCGAACTTGGAATAATGAAGTCTTCATTGAGCTCTTCATCTGTTACGAGCGATGCAATAGCTTCAACCGCCGCCAGTTTCATCGATTCATTAATATCTGTCGCTCTCACATCAAGTGCACCACGGAAAATCCCCGGGAAGGCCAGCATATTATTCACTTGATTTGCATGATCAGAACGGCCGGTACCGATAATTTTTACGCCCCATTTTTTTGCATTTTCCGGTGTTATTTCAGGATCCGGATTTGCTAAAGCAAAAACAATCGGATCTATAGCCATCGATTTAATATGCTTTTCCGTTAAAATATTCGCTGCAGACACCCCGATAAACACATCCGCACCTACTAATGCATCATCCAACGTACCTCGTATCTGCTCCGGATTCGATAAATGAGCGACCTGTTCCTTTACAGGGTTCATCCCTTCAGGACGCCCTTCATAAATAATGCCTTTCGTGTCACACATAACGACATTTGTGTAACCCATTTGAATTAAAATACGGAGAATCGCAATACCTGCCGCCCCTGCCCCGTTAATGACAACTTTCATTTTCGCCACATCTTTTTTCACTAGTTTTACTGCATTGATTAAACCTGCTCCTACAACAATCGCCGTTCCATGCTGGTCATCATGAAATACAGGGATTGAACATTCAGCACGTAGTCGGTCTTCAATTTCAAAACAGCGCGGCGCTGAAATATCTTCCAGATTGATTGCCCCATACGTTGGTGAAATTGCTTTTACGACGCTGACAATTTCGTCTACGTCTTTAGTGTTTAAACATACAGGCACCGCATCGACATTTGCAAAGCGCTTTAATAATAATGCCTTCCCTTCCATTACCGGCAACGCTGCTTCCGGACCGATATCCCCTAATCCTAATACAGCAGTTCCGTCTGTAATAACCGCTACTAAATTCCCTTTCATCGTATAGTCATAAACCGTCGAAGGATTTTGTTCAATCGCAAGACAAGGGGCCGCGACACCCGGAGAATACGCTAAACTTAAATCATATTTATCCTGAACCGGAACTTTTGCACGAATCTCCATTTTCCCGCCAAAGTGTTCGTGCATTTCCAGTGATTTTTTCATTAAATCCATAATTACCATCCCCTTCTAATTTTTGAAATCCTTTGTAATTACGAATGTTAACTTGAAGTTTTTATTTTGTCAACAATAGCATTAAAAACTTACTGGAATTTAATAAACAACTCTGTAAACGTTGATATACAAGGGTTTATGGCAATTATCAACCGCTAGCTTCACTTGTGAATTTAAACACAATCTATTATTTCACAAAAATCAATGTAAGGGCTATCATTTCCAAAACCCTGCTTTATCAAGCTAAAGTATGTGATGGATTGCACGAAGTATTTTTAATTTAGTAATATGAAATAATTCACAAACTTCCAAAAAAATTTTTTTGACCAGCCGTTTTTGTCTCAAATTCAGTGTACTTTTGTTACACTTATACATATCGGAGGGAACACAATGACAGAGAAATCGAATACTGAAGAACTGACAGAAGAAGAATTTTTGGAACTTGTTTTGGAAGAACAGGAAAAGGCGCTTGCAAAAGAGCGGGAAGAACGTTTAAACCCACAGCCGAAAAAATTGAAAAAACAAAAACCATTTGTTCGAATTGTTGTATGGCTGATGGCATTAACATTAGCTTTCAGCACATTTGCCGTGATTTTCAATGTGTATTCCATTCCAGCCATCGAATTTTTAAAAGTATCGACACAATTATCAAATCAGGAAGATATTCAAACATATAAACAATCTGTTGTCACGATTAATACCGATTCAGGAAAAGGGACAGGATTTGCAATATCAGACAACGGCTACATAATTACGAATGATCATGTCATTGACGATGCGCTGACAATCACCGTCGTTTTTCCGGATGATACACTTTATAAAGCTGAGGTAGTGGAATCATATGAAGATTATGATTTGGCACTGTTGAAAGTGGATGCGGAAAACTTGCCGTTCCTGCCACTTGCCCGGGCGAGTGAATTCCGTAAAAATGAGCCGATCTATTTTATCGGAAATCCGCTTGCATTTAGCGGGATTGCCAATAAAGGAACGATTATCGGCTATACTACGGCCACTGATATTGAGCCGGATATCATTATGATGGACGCACCCGTGTATCGCGGAAATAGCGGTAGCCCCGTTATTAACGAAAACGGAGACGTAATCGGTATTGTGTTTGCGACAGGAAATCGTGAAGGGCACGGGAAAGTCGGGTTGTTTATTCCGGTAGAAAATGTACATGAACTGTTTCAGGATTATTTGGAGTGATATAGGACGGTTTCTGGGGTTGCACGCCGTGTAATATATTAGAACTTTTTGACTGATATTAGAAGAGCTGAGGGATATATTAGAACTTTCATAGAGTTTATTTGAAGATCGCGTAGTTATATTAGAAGAACCGGTGCATGAACTGTTCCAGAGTTATTTAGGAAGCCTTTACGGTTTAAGTGGTTGCAAGCGTCGTAATATATTAGAACTTTTGTGACTGATATTAGAAGAGCTGAGGGATATATTAGAACTTTCATAGAGTTTATTTGAAGATTGCGTACTCATATTAGAAGAACCGGCGCATGAACTGTTCCAGAGTTATTTGGGAAGCCTTTACGATTTATGTGGTGGCAAGCCGCGTAATATATTAGAACTTTTGTGACCGATATTAGAAGAGTTGAGGGATATATTAGAACTTTCATAGAGTTTATTTGAAGATTGCGTAGTCATATTAGAACAAACGTACACTTTATTAGAAAATCCGCGATATATTAGAACTTTTTGTGCTTTATTAGAACTTCCCTGGTTTTATTAGAACTTTTCAAATTATATTAGAACAACCAGCAACTATATTAGAAAATCTCACCACCACCACACTCCACAAAAAAACGGCTGCTCAATATTAATGATTGAGCGCCGTTTAAAATTAGAAAATAAGGCTAATTAAGAAGTAGAATAATCCGGCCATTAATGCGGAAATTGGCAATGTGATAAACCACGTCACTACAATTTTACGTGCCATCCCCCATTTAACGCCTTTCACACGTTGTGCTGCACCGACACCCATAATTGCAGAAGAAATTACATGTGTTGTCGAAACCGGTAGTGCGATGACTGTTGCACCAAAAATGATCGATGCCGAAGTTAAGTCAGCCGCTACCCCGTTGACCGGTCGGATTTTCATGATCTTACCGCCGACTGTTTTAATGATTTTATATCCGCCGACTGATGTCCCAAGCCCCATCGCCAATGCACAGGCAAAACGTACCCAATCTTGTACTTCATCTGTCGATTGCCAGTTTGCTGCGATTAAAGCCATCGTAATAATACCCATCGCTTTTTGGGCATCGTTCGTACCATGTGTAAACGATTGTAATGCCGCTGTCCCGATTTGCGTCAAACGGAACGCTTTCGTTGTTCCATACAATGGTGAACGGTGGAAAATAAATTTGAACAATTTCATCACGATAAAACCTAGACTTAAGGCTAAAATCGGTGAAATAATTAACGCCTGTAAAATTTTAAAGAAACCTTCATAGTTTAAAATATTCATACCTGCCGATGCAACTGCTGCACCAGCAATTGAACCGATTAATGTATGTGAAGAACTTGATGGAATACCAAAATACCAAGTTAATAAGTTCCATGTAATGGCAGAACATAATGCCGCCAAAATAACTACAGACCCTGTCGTATCCCCTTCAAACGCATTCAAAGAGAACGGATCCACAATTCCAGATGCTACAGCTTTTGCTACCCCTACGAACGTCATTGCACCAATAAAGTTCATCACAGCCGCTAACAGAACAGCTACCCGAGGTTTTAATGCACGCGTCGAAACAGATGTGGCGATCGCATTCGCTGTATCATGGAAACCGTTAATAAAATCGAATGCCAGCGCAAAGATGACAACGAGTACGGTAATGACTAATAACGTATCCATAATTTACTCCTTCTTCATTATGCGTTTCGCATAATAATTGATTCGATTGTATTCGCTACATTTTGGCAGTAGTCTGCAATTTCTTCTAACTGCTCATACAAATCTTTAAAGATGATTAAGCGAATCGGATCTTTTTCAGTCTGGAATAGTTCAGTAATGGATTTACGGAATATCTCATCACATTCACGCTCATAGTCTTTGATCAGAATAGCATGTTGACGCATTCCGATTAAATCTTTTTTATTCAATAACTCCATTGCTTTTACTGCTTCATCTGATGATTTGGCAATATAGTCTACGAAGTCACGCATGTACTGATTTACTTCTGTAAAAGAATACATTTCAAAGTGGGCAATTGTATTTTCAATGCCGTCCAGAATATCGTCCAGTTTGATGGCTAATGATAAAATATCTTCACGTTCAATTGGTGTCATGAACGAATCGTTTAATTTTACGATTAATTCATGGATCAGCTTGTCTCCCGCTGTTTCATAGGACTTCATTTTAATTTGAATTTGTTTTAGTTCTGATACTGTCGTAATTGTCGATTCTTTTGCATAGTTGGCACCTTGTTGTACATTTTTTGCAATATTTAATAATCCTTCAAAAAATGGATCCGGTTTTTTAGAGTTAAACATCGAATAAATCCTCCTAAAATGAAGTTTGTATATTAAAACCTAGGTAATCATAACACCGATTTTTCAATATCTTCAACATTAATCTATGTTATTTACAAAAGCTTTACAATCGTGAAACATAGCTCCCAGTACTTATCCTGTTAATTTTAGCCGTTTTTTAATGAACTATTCTGAAATTAGCAGAAATTTGTTGATTTAATGCTTTTAAACAGCCATTTTGGCAGTAATTTCTACAAATATTAAAGTTTCTTCTTCCATACCCTTTATTAAGCAATGTTAATTGTAAAGCCAATGTAAATTTTAAGTTTCGTAATAGTTATTTTTTTCAGTTGCAATTTCTACTAAAAAAGCCTAGCAAGTTCCAACTTACTAGACCATAAATCTCATATTTATTTGTTCAAAACAGAAGAAACAATATGCGCCGCATCCCATTCACCCAAAGACAGTTTAGTAATCGGATACTTTTTACTGAAAAGCTGCGCTGTAATTTCGTCTTTTGTCAAACCTTCTTCGTTCATCATTTCGATTTTATCACTTAGCTCTTTTAAGTAATTAAGTTTTCGTAGTAAAGCGTCTCTTCCATTTTCGATATATCCCGCATGATTACAATAGATTTCAAGAAAGTCGTATGTTAATACTTTCTCCAGCGACCGGATAATTTGTGGAATGCTCTCTTCACGCAAAACGATTTTTGTTTTCGGTGTTACATACAGATCTCCTGTAAAAAGTTGACCTGTCGATTCATTTAAATAGGCTACATGGTCCTCTGTATGTCCGGGAGTTTCAATCACTTTCCACTCAGCAGTTCTTGATAAAAAAGAATCGCCAACAGGCTGTGCTAGAAACGGCCGTCTTGCCCCCCAGAACAGTTTACGGTATAAAGGATAGTTTGCCTTCTTAGCACATTCTTCTATATTGAGCGGATGCATAAATATTGGCAGATCATATGTTTTCTGCAAAAAATGTGCGCCTCCGGAGTGATCTTCATGATAATGGGTCAACATAATCTGATCAACGTCCATCTGTTCGAAAAAAGGCTTAAACTGCTTAAGAAGTGAGGCAGAACCTGTATCAATAAGTATACCGTCCACTTCAAAGCAATGAACATTCAAGTGAATAGCTTGAAATTGAACAGATCCATTCATCATTTTTACTCCGTTCTTTTCACTCAGCTCCGTTTTTTTCTTAAATAACATTTTTCTCACTCCTTTGACCAGTATTTTCTACACTATCACTTTATCATAAATATTGGAAATCAACCCTAATTTTCTGAACGGCAAAAAGCCGCTATGTAAAAATAATTTACATAACGGCCTGTTCAGCAGTTCCATTTTATTTCTCGACAGAATGATGATTTACCCAATCACTATAGCCTGCCATATAGATTTTTATATTTTGATAGCCTGCTTCCTTCAACACAGTATATACCGGTGTCGCTGTAACACCTGATCCGCAATAGACAACTACTTCCTCATCTTTTGGAACTTGTTGAAGAAGAGATGAAGTAATAACGAGTTCCGAGCCATTGCGCAGCTGTTCCCAATCATAGTTTTTAGCTGTCGGTATATGTCCTGCCACTTTATCAAACGGTTCTGTCTCACCACGGTAACGTTCCGGTGCGCGGGCATCGATTAATGTCGCTTTTCGTTTTCCTTCAATAATGTGCATAATGTCCTGACGCTTTATTAAAATATCGTCATTCCATTGTAAATCAAGCTTGCTTTTCTTAAATTCAGGGACTTCTGTCGTTACAGGGAATCCTGCATCCTTCAGTGCTTCAAAGCCGCCATTTACAACATAGGCATGCTTGAAGCCTGCATAATGCAATATCCACCATGCACGTGTTGCGTATGCTGCTGCACCTTGATCATAAATATAGATGGCATCATTGTAATTCAATCCATGCTTTTCAAACAAAGCCTGAAGCTGCTTCTTTTCCGGAAGCGGATGTCTGCCTTCTTCTTTTGTTAAATCCGACAGATCGGTATTTAAATCCCAGTATACTGCCCCTTCGATATGGCCCTCTTCATACATCTTTTTGCCTGACTCTAAATTGCTCATATCAAATCTAGTATCGATTAAACGACCTGTTCTTTCCATTCGATTTGCGGTCACAAAAATATTCGTCATTAAAAAGATCCTCCTTACGCTTGTAGTTGCGCGTAAATATCTTTCCAAACAGCTAAGCGATTTTCTTCTTGAAGTAACAAACGTTCTGTTTCAATTTGCTCGACTGCCTGTTCAAGCATATGCTGGCGCAATCCTTCTGCTTCAATGGCGATATAGCTGCCGGCCCACTCCATAATTTTAGCCTTTTCCACATCCAGATAACTTTGTGCATCTGGTTTTGTTAATTTTTCCAAGGCATCACGCAATTGCTCTTTTTCATTCTTTTCAAAGAATGCCTTCACATTTTTAAAGTGTGATTTTACGCCTTCATATGGTGTAGAATCCGTAAATGGACCAGTAAAATCTAAAATCTCCGGCTCTTTTGATTCATAGCTTAAAAATGCAAAGCTTGGGTTCAATTCTTTTAATTCACGTGCTTCATCTTTGAACAATTCCTTCATTTTCTTCTCAACAAATTGAGCTAAGCGGAAATTCGTTACACGCAATTCCTGAGCGAAGTCAAAGCTCAATGCCTGAAGCACTTCTTTTAAAGCTGTTTGCAATGCTTGCTGAGCAGGCATTTGCGCGAATGTGGACGGATTATAGCTTTCACGATAGAAGTCCGGATAGCGGTAGTACACACGTTGCAGTACATAGTATAACAGTTCATCCAATTCCTGTTTTGTTTCACTTTCAAGCATGGCTGTCTGCGTTGACTGGAATTTTGAACGCACAAGCTTTTCCAAATGAGCCAATTCATCAAGACGCTCATCTTTACGTTTCAAGTTTTCTTCGGTTTGTGTAATTAAATCCTTCAGACGTGCTTCTGTTTTATCCACTTCTTCTTGAAGTGCCTGTACCGCAATGCCCATCAGTTCATCATTCAGGAAATGATGGAATGCATCTTCAAATGGTGCCATACCTGACTGATGTTCAAGCTGATCCTGTTTTTCTTTTAAGGCCAGTAAGCTCGATACTCCGTACAGTCTTGGGAAACGAATACCGAATCGCTGAAGTTCTGAACGAACATAACCTTTTACTTCTTCCTCTTCTTCCATTGTAGAAGCCAAGTCTATCGCATTTACGATAAAGAACATTTTATCCAGTTCAAATGCATCTTTTACACGTCCAAGCTGGATTAAGAACTCACGGTCCGCTTTTGCGAATGCATGGTTGTAGTACGTAATGAAAAGAATGGCGTCGGCATTTCGAATATAATCGAATGCTACACCAGTGTGACGCGCGTTGATCGAATCGGCACCCGGTGTGTCTACCAATGTTACGCCCATACGTGTTAGTGGTGAATCAAAGTAGAAATCGATATTGTCCACGAAACAAGAGCGGTTTTCCTGTGCTACGTATTTTTCAAAATCATGACGATTAACACGTAATGTTGTGCCTAGTTTAGTGATAAATGTTTCATAACCTTCCGAATATGCACGGATAAATGATTTATGGACATTCAGACGCTCATCTGTTAATGGAACTGCCAGCCCTTCTTCTGCACGATCATACGCTTCTTTCAGTGATGATACTTGAAGGCCAATCGCTGCATACGAGCCTTGAATATCTTCCAGCAGCTGCGCTTCATTCTTCAGATGAACATCGGCTGTTTCATGGGGATGTTCCGGTGTGACAGGACGAATTTTGTTAATCGCTGCTGTCGTCGGGTTTGGTGATACTGGTAAAACACGCTCACCCATCAAGGCATTTGAAAAGCTTGATTTACCCGCACTGAACGCACCGAATAAGGCAATCGTAAAGTCGCGTTTTTGCAGACGTTCCACTTTTTTTGTCAGGAAGCTGGACACTTCTTTGAAGCCTTGTACATCTTTAATAATATGCGCCGTCTTCAATGCTTTTTCCGTTACTTTATCAACATTCAAACCTGAACCTGCTTTTTCCTGCATCTGTTCAGCAGCAAGTTCTGTTTCCTGGTCTTTCAATTGTAACATCGACTCATCAAATGGACGGATATCTTTCAATGCCTGCTCATGTTCACGCTTCCAGTTTTCCAAATAAATTTTGGATTCCGCGCGAATTTCATTGGAAACTTGTTTCATCAATGTGCTGCTGAATGCCTGGAATTTCTCGATTTGCATAATATGCTGAAGTGCATGCACCTTTTCAGACATAGCATTAATTTTAAGCTTAACTGGTGCTGCCGCTTCACGCGCAACCTGTTCCAATGTATCTTTTTGCTCTAGCTTCCACGCATCCGTTGTTTGAATAAAGTAACGCTTTGTCGCATCCGATACACGATTTGCAAAATTTAATACCGCATCGCCCGTTATGACCGCGCTCTTTTGTACTTGATCTTCAATAATCGAGAATGGGAAATTAAATTCCTTATTGTCAATACTTGCGGCACGTTCGTCGTTCAATGCACCAACATCTTTTAATGCTTGTTTCATCAATGCTTTAATATGACCGCTAATTTGAGATTGGACAACATGATTAAAGCTTGCATATGCTTCTTCCTGACGTCGTGCTTTCTCTTCTGCTGTTTTCTTTTTCGCTGTAAACAGTCCGCCAACTTTGAAGTCCTCTTGCTGACTTTCTAAATAAGCACGTAATTTATCACGTACATCTGCCGGCATAATCGCCGCATTAGCAAGCAAGTCTTTACGTTTTTCATCGAACTGCTTATCAAATACATCAAACGAGAATAGTTCTGTTTGACGCGTCAGCTTTTCATATTGCTCCAAAATATCATCACGATGCTGCCAGTCGTCTTCAGAAACGAGTTCAGCATACGTAGTGAAGCGATCCTGCTTTTCTTCTTCCAAATACGCTTCATGCTCATGCTGAAGCTTTGTTAACGTATTTTCTGCAGTTGAAATTAATTGTTCCTGCCAGTCGTTCATCGAATCCATGACGATTTTCTTTACTTGATCAAAATCGTTGTTCGGAAGCTCTTTTTCACGCAGTGAAGTGAAGAAAATATTTTTCGGGTAAACACCCCAAGCTGCAAACGAGTTGTGAACGGATTGTTTAAAATCTTCAAATGATAGTTCAGCTTCGCGGTGTTTGTCGATTTGATTGACGATTAAATATACATTCGGATTGTATTTCATCAATTGCTTAGTAAATTGGAAATTCAGTTCTGATTGCACATGGTTGTAGTCCATTGTGTAAAATACCATATCGGCAATATGCAATGCAGATTCCGTACTCATTGCATGTGCATCGTCAGTTGAGTCAACACCCGGAGTATCCATTACCGTTACCCCTTCAGGCAAGCTCGATGTACTGTGTCCAATTTCAATTTGTGATACCAATTCACCGTTTTTGCTCAGTTCTTTTACTTGCTTAATATCATAGCCAGCTTCAAATTTTACCGGCTTTTCATTGTGCAAATATAGAATCGCAAAATCTTCATCAGATTTATGCACTTTTACGATGTTCGCACTTGTCGGAATTGGACTTGTCGCTAAAATGTTTTCTCCAGAAAGCGCATTGATCATACTTGATTTACCTGCAGAAAAGTGACCGGCAAACCCGATAACAAATTCCTTTTGTAAAAGCTTGCGTGCAAATAAATGAAGCTTTTCAATTCGTTCTGTATCTTCATTTTCTTTATAAATTATGTATTGTAATGCCGATTGCTGTAACAATCCCTGAATTTTCTCGTCAAACATCGTCATATTACTACCCCTTTATATCAATTTATATCTTTTTGCCTTAAATTCGTCACATTTCTATAGTAACATGCTTAGCCCGGAAAATCGGCTAGTATTTTTTTAAAATTATTGTTTCCCGCATATTTCCATTAAATATTAGCTGTTTTCTGCTTAATTTGCTATTTTGGAATAACCAGTTTATTATGCGCATTTGAATTCATTTTCATGAATGTATTGTATAGATTTATAAAATCACGTCAATACCCAACATAATATCAGTATAATGAGAAAATAAAAAGATTGGAGCAATATATCGCCGATTTTTTAAATGATTGTGAGAGGAGATGATGAACCATGAGAGGTTTGTCTTTTGAAATACCGAACGAATACGGCCGTTATTTATATGACATTTTAGAGGACATCAATATTAAAAATTACTTTTGGAAGGCAGGTGACGGAGAGGCATATTATATTGAAAACAATCAGCTAGGAGCAGCAATGTTTCCGCAGCCTTATACATATACCGGTGAAGACCTTTACAACCAAATCACTGCAAAGGACTATTATGTTATATTTGCAGACTTGAAAGCATTTAAAGAACATACAGCTGTGCAGGACATATTTACATATGAAGATTTTCTTGTGAGCCAATGTGAAATTGCCCTGTTAATAGTTGACAGTTCCTATGTAACGATCTATGCAAAAGATGAAC
Organism: Solibacillus sp. FSL R5-0691; assembly: GCF_037974225.1. GTDB lineage: Bacteria > Bacillota > Bacilli > Bacillales_A > Planococcaceae > Solibacillus. Next base: position 1,279,582 of record NZ_CP150231.1, on the reverse strand, counting down.
ATATAACGGATCGTATATATAGAAAAGTGGTTCAGAATGGATACGAAAATATTGAATACATTACAGATGAAAATGACCTTCGTACAACATTGACCTCCTTTTGAATGAATAGGTGAAGCAATTTAATGATGCTTCACTTATTCCTCAACGACTCATTTATCGTATAAAACCCGTTAAAGGACTAATTTTAGCCGAATTTCTTAAGTGGCTCATATAAATATCTACCGGATAAATCGTTGCAATAGTTCCTATATCCACTACCCTTAACATATCCGCTTCAATCTCATCTGAAATCAAACTTTCTGGCAATAGCCCGATGCCTAAACCTTCCTTAATCAATTTAATAGCAAAAATAACATCTTTTATTTTGTGGAATTTCTTAATAACGTACTCACTATTTAAATATTCAACTACAGGGGTATGTTCATTTAAATACCCTATATAAAGCGGATGCTCAGCAAAAAGTGCTTTAAGCTGTAAATCCAACTGCTTTTCCGTGAGCTGTAACTTAGAAGAATGGACAAGTTTTAATGGAGAACGGTCAATGCGCTCCGAATGAAAGTCTTTAGAAATGAATTTATGTAAACCTAATGCTACATCTATTCGCTGTTCTTTAATCGCGCTCTCTAAAAGCATTTGATCTTCCAATACAATTTCTACATTATATTGTTGATTTTCTTCAATAAAGTCATGTATTCGCTCTAATAAATTCGTATAAAGCAATGCAGGTGAGACGGAAATTATTAATGGTACAGCCGGATGCAGGGCTTCCAGGTGAATTTCTTTCGTACTTGCTTCTATTTGAGCCACAAGTTTTTTTGCCATTGGGTAATATTTTTCGCCAATTGCCGATACCTTTACCTTTGTATGTTCTCGGTGAAACAATTGAACCTGTAAATGTTCCTCTAATAATTTCATATGTACAGTAATACTCGGCTGGGAAACATACAGTTTTTCTGCCGCTGCTCGAAAGCTCCCTTCCTCAACAACCGCTATAAACGATTTCAGCCATTTTATATCCATATCGATTCCCCTCTTATTAATATTATTAATCAAATCGATTAAAATTCATTAATTCCGTTAATTTTAAGTCTATTATACACTGTAAACACTATATGAAATGAGGTGTTTTAAGTGAAAGATTTAGTAACCGCCTTCACACGTTTCGCCAGCCATGAAGCAAAAAACAATAGCCCGCTTTACGAATATTGGTCACAGAGGATTCAAACAGACGAGCAGCTGTTAAATCTTATTATGCATATACCGAAGTCACAGCCGAAGCCTAATTTATTTTTTGGGGCTGTGCAGTATTTATCAGCTCAAATTGAAACGCCGTTAAAACAACTATTCGAAAATCCCAATGTGGTAGATTTGGAAGAAAGCTTTCAGTTGCTCACTGACTTCTGTACACAGCATTCCGATGAACTGTTAAAGTTGTTTCAGACGAAATCCGTTCAAACAAATGAAGTACAGCGGGGCAGCTATCTTTACCCGATCTTCTCGGAAATCGCAGAAGAAGCAAAACTTCCATTAACATTAATGGAAATTGGGACAAGTGCAGGACTTTTGCTTAATTTGGATGGGTATCGGTATGAAATAGAACAGGAACCGTCGATTTCATTCGGCAATGAAAATAGCCCGCTTACGGTTTTTGCAAAAAACTACGGTACTCCTTTAACTTCTGTGAAAAACCTGAACATATTACACCGCATCGGGATTGATTTAAATATTATTGATTTACAAGATTCGGATGAATATTTATGGCTGAAAAGTCTCATTTGGCCTGAGCAAATTCGACGCAAAGAAAATTTAGATCAAGCAAGGGCGATTCACCGGCATTATCCCAAGCTGTTACTGACTGGGGATTTCAGAAAACTTATTCCCTCTCTATTTGAATCTCATGAATTTAAAAATAGCCAGATAATTATTTTCCACACACATGTCGCAAACCAGTTTTCCGCTACATTAAAATCAGAATTATTGACACTTCTTCAGCAACTAAGCCATATTCAAAGCATTTATCATGTCTACAACAATATGGAGGATAAAGATTTACATGTCGATTTCATTGATGCAGGTATTACTAAAACCATCAAGATATTTCAAAATACAGATGGGCACGGGAAGTTTTTTTGTTGGAATTAACTCTGCAAATAGTAATAATTACGATTTATGTTGACAAGTATGTATCAACTATATAAAATTGTAAATCGTAACAGTTACTATTTAGGAGGTAGTGTATGAAGAGGAAATTAAATTGGATAAGTATGTTAGCATTTGGCTTTATCCTCGTTGGTTGTGCTGAAAATTCTAAAGAAGAGGTCAAGGCAACTGCGGATGATGTAACAGAAGAAAAGGCTCATGATCATCAACATGAAATTAATGAGAAACAGGAAAAAATTTATAACGGTTATTTTGAAGACGAAGAAGTACAGGACAGACCATTAAGCGATTGGAGCGGCGACTGGCAATCGGTCTACTCTTATTTGCAAGATGGCACTTTGGATGAAGTATTTGAACATAAGGCTTCCCATGATGAAAGCCAAACATTTGAGGATATTAAATCTTATTATGAAACTGGCTATAAGACTACTACGAACCGAATTGTCATTGAAGATCGTTTTATTACATTTTATGATCATGGTCACGCGCATAAAGGAGAATACGCATATGATGGTTATGAAATTTTAACCTATGAAAAAGGTAATCGCGGTGTCCGGTTTATTTTCAAACATGTCGGCGATGAAACAGGCGTCCCCGCTTATGTTCAGTTCAGTGACCATATTATCGCACCTCAAAAATCAGGGCATTACCACATCTACTGGGGAGATGATCGTGAAGCCTTATTAAAAGAAGTAACGAATTGGCCAACCTATTATCCTTCAAATATGGATGGCCATGAGATTGCACACGAGATGATAGCACATTAAAAAATGTACAAAAAAACAACCATTTGCTCTTGAGGAAATGGTTGTTCTTCTATATTTTTTTTTATTCTTCTAAATAAAGATGAATCGTGCCATCTAGTTCTAATACACTTTCCGGCTCCGGTAACTGCGCTTTTACAGTCTCGCCTTCTCCATGTACTTTAATTTGATAAGGATATTCCATCTCCATTATTTCATTGACAGGTACACCGACTAAATTCGGTACGCGCGCCGTCAACTCATCTCCCCAGCGATATTGCTTTTCCAGTTGGCCTTCACGGTCTTTTTCTATTCCCAGAATCGGTGCGATATCTTCAATAATCTGCCCAACAATCGGTGCTACAATTGTGCTGCCGAACACTGTTTCCCCTTTTGGACTGTCAACCGCTACATATACGACAACTTCAGGGTCATTTGCTGGTGCAAAACCAATAAATGATACAATATAGTCCCCATCCTTATAGCGTCCGTTTTCTACTTTTTGGGCAGTACCCGTTTTCCCGCCAATGCGAAGTCCATCACGATATGCAGCGCGACCTGACCCATTTGCTACAACGGACTCCAGCGCGTCTCTTACAATTTTAGAAGTTTCCTCACTGACCACATTGCGTTTTAAGGTCGGCTTATTTTCCAGGACGACTTCTCCCGTTTCCGGATTATATACTTTTGACACAACATACGGCGTAAAGAGTTTCCCACCATTCACAGCTGCAGAAACCGCTTGAACTTGTTGAATCGGCGTCACCGATATCCCTTGCCCAAAAGAAGTGGTGGCATGCTCGACTGGTCCAAACGCCTCTTCTGAAAATAATATACCCGATGACTCTCCGGCAATATTGGAACCGGTTGTTTGACCGAACCCGAAGTTTTTAATGTACTTCATTAATTTGTCGGCACCAACTCGCTGTCCCAGTTCGATAAATCCAGGGTTACAGGAATTTTCAACTACTTGTAAAAATGTTTCTTCCCCATGACCTTCCCGCTTCCAACAGCGAAGTCTTACACCTTCCACCATCGTATAGCCTTTATCAAAAAAAGTGTCTTTTTCAAGATCTACTACATTTTCTTCAACAGCAGCACTCAATGTAATAATTTTAAAGGTTGAACCCGGCTCATATGTCATCCATACCGGTAAATTCCGGTTATAAATAGATGAATCAACTTCTTCAAACTTAGAAGGATCGTATGTAGGGTATGAAGAAAGAGCTAATATCTCCCCAGTTTTAGGGTTCATCGCAATGGCCAGCGCCTGTTCCGCATTATATTTTGTCATCGCTTGAGACAATTCTCGTTCGATCACTTTCTGAACTTCCACATCAATCGTTAAGCCTACCGTTGCTCCTTGCTTCCCTTCCCGCCACTCATCATTTACATGTGGTAATGGCTTGCCTTTTGCATCAGTAAACAATTTGATCGCTGCATCTTTGGAAGTTAAAAGTCTATCATATTGATATTCAATTCCTGCCAGCCCCTGCGAATCATATCCCGTAAATCCGACCAGCCGTGATAACAGATTCCCGTACGGATAACTCCTGTCATAATCTACACCACTATATAGTCCGTCAATTTTCAGTTCCTGAATTTTAACAGCTTGTTCGTATGAAATATTTTTTGCTTCCGGTGCAAGTTTGACGAGATAACTTTTGGAATTCATTTTTTCATATAATTTTTTCGCATCCAAATTAAGTACTTCCGCAACCTGATTTGCCGCTTGTTCAATATTATCATTCTGGGTTGGCATGAAATAAAGCGTCGGCGCTAATTCATTCGTCACAATAAGTTTACCGTTTCGATCCGTAATCTCCCCTCGCTCTGAAGAAAACGGGATTTCGCGATCCCAATTCGATTTTGCAAGTTCCGTTAATTTATCGTGCTGAATAATTTGCACATAAAACAGTTTGATAAAAACAATAACCCCGAAAAGAATAAAAGCTGAAAAGATTAACCTTAATCTATTTTTGGAAATAGTTGAAATCCACTTCAAAAAATTCACCTCATTATTCACGTTATGAATAAAGGTGAAATTCTATTCAAGCATAGTTTGTGAATTCACTAGAGGAGGTAAAATGTGTCCCTTTTTATTTTTAGCGGTGTGCTTGTGGATGAGGATGAGATTTTCTAATAAATTCGGAAATGTTCTAATATAATTTTATTTGTTCTAATAAAATCCCGATTATCTAATATATCTTCTGGTTGTTCTAATAAGTGGACACGATGTTCAAATATCACCTTCCAATCTTCTAATATCACCCGCACTTTGTCTAATAAACTGCTGAATTGTTCTAATAAAACTCCAAACCAAGCACTAGGTATACAAATTTCTAGGCAAAAGCAGCGATCGGTTCACTTTCTTCTAATATCGACGTAAAATCTTCTAATATCCCACTGAATTGTTCTAATAATTCCCGCAATTGTTCTAATAAAAGGTCCGCCATAGCGTTAAATCATTTATTTGCCTTAAAAGCGCACTAAAAATTCTTTTCCCTAACCCTAGTGTCGGGTAATATGCACAACCACCCAAATAAAAACAGCACCTCATAATCGAGATGCTGCCTGTAACTCAAAAATTATTTTTTCTTAATAGTAATTGTCCAAGAAGCTTCGCCTAATTGTTCGTAGTTTGTTACTTCATGGCCGTCTTCAGCTGCCCAGCGTGGAATTGATTCTGTACCTTGAGTACAATCGAACTGTACTTCCAGCTCATCGCCTGTGTTTAACTCTTTAATCGCTTCTTTTGCTTCGATTAACGGAAACGGACAAACCATACCTAATACTTCTAATGTTTTTTTCATGTAAATTCTCTCCTTAAGCACGCGCTACTGCACGTTTTTTTGATGGACGCACGAATACGAAATACGATGCTGTCCAAGTACCCAAAATCATGAATAGTAAAGCAACCCATCCTGACCAAGTCATCATAGATGTCATGACAAGACCGTTCCCGATTGAACAGCCGCCTGCAAGACTTGCACCGAATCCCATTAAAATACCGCCGGCAGAGCTTCGTACAACTGTTTTTGTATCTGGTGTACGTAATCGGAATTCACCGCTCATTTTAGCTGCGAAGTAAGAACCGAATAAAATACCCATAACAAGGAATACACCCCAGTTGATGATATCTAAATCCCCAGTTACTAAAAACTGTAGAATGTTTGCTGAAGGTGTTGTAATCCCTAAACCGAAGATTCGTCCTGAAGCCGCACTTAACGGCCAAGCCACTGTTGCGATTAAACCGATTAAAGTTGCTGTCACATAAGGGTTCCAGCGTTTTTCGAATAAAATATGTGCCAAACCTGTTTTCTTAGGTTTCAAGCCTGGAATTTTCACACGTGGTTTGCGTAATTCACGGTAAACAATGAACGCCACTAATGCAACAAATGGAATGACTAAAAACCAGACATTAATGCCAAATGTATCGGCAATTGAATCCGTACCGACTACCGGAGTACGTGCATCAACTGTGAATTGCGCTAATGGGCCTGATTTCATGATTGCTGCCATCAACATGTAAAACGCTAATGCGATCCAGCTTCCGATTAAGCCTTCACCTGCACGATACCAAGTACCTGTTGCACAGCCACCAGCAAAAATAATCCCAATACCGAAAATAAATGCACCAGCAATTGTTGCCCATAATGGGAACTGACCTGCTGTATATTCAAACGCCCCTGCCTCAATTAGTAGGAATACCCCTACCGCTTGAACTGCAATGGCTACTAGTAAAGCATAAAACATACGATTATCTTTTGCGATGTACATGTCACGGAAACCGCCTGTTAAACAGAAACGTCCACGTTGCATCACAAAACCTAAAAGAGCACCACATAGGATACCCGTAATTGCCATTTGCAACAAAATAATTCCTCCTATTTTTAAAACCAAGTTTATCTATAGGGATATAATATAATATTTTACTGCCATAATACAAGTGTTTTGTTTAAGATTAAGATAATCGTATAAATTTAGTTGGTTTTCACGTTTAAATAACGAAAATGAAAGTATTTTATTAAAAACCTGCAAAATAAAACCGTTTTTCAATAAAATCATTTTTCTAGCATACTAGCCCGGACTTTTTCAGGAATCATTACGACTTCTGTTTTCAAATCAATGGAACCAAAGTTTTCATCGATGCATTCTTCCCAGTATTCAAGATGCTTTTTATCAATCCAATGTGTGGAATCTTCTACATCCACCCCACCGCTTCCTTGCACCGAATACCAGTATAAAAATTCTTCCCCGTTCAAATGTTCATGAAAAATTGTTTCCACATACATTTTCTCTCCTTCAAGAGTGATGAGCACATCTTCCAAATGATGATTTAAAAAATCCATCCATTCTTTTACTTTAGATGTTTTACCGTTCTTTACCCGATATCGTGTCAGCTCTACCTTCATTGAAATCCCCCTATTATTTCACCCAGTACTCGGAACCATCGTCACTGCGCTCCATAAACCCGTACTCGATCAGATGACGGCGCAGCGATACAAAATCCTCGTGGACAGTCTTTAAAATTTTATTTACTTCTTTTTCATGGTAGTGCTTTTCTTTATCAAAACGCTTTAAAATATGCTGCAGGATAATGAGCTTTTTCTTTTCTTTACTTGGAATCGTTTCAATTCCCGCGTCCAACCCGTTTTTAAAATAGGTAGTCAGTACTTTTTCCCGTTCTTTCTGTTCTGCACTATAACGTTCGTCCACCTGTCTCGCCTCTTTATGAATTTGATATTGATCAGGATTTTTCATTAGCTGCATGAGGGCAACAAATATTTTCGCCTGTTTTTCCTTTTCGCGCAGTTTAAAGCGGTGCTGGCGAACTGTCGATACACTCGACAAATTGCTGGCATTCACTATTTCCTGATCGGTTTTCCCTTCGAAGAAATGCTGCATCATTTCAATTTGAACATCCGACAGCCCGCTTATTTTTTTATCTAAAGCAAGCAATGCGTGAAATGGTGATGTATGTGCGAGCTCCATATGTATTTTCATCATGCCTTCCGCTGTCAGAAACCGATTGTCGTATGGAAAGACTTCATCTGAATGGTAGGACTGTTCACAAAACAAACACTCATAATATTCCTCTTTCATCTCATAACCCTTTACAAGCACTTCCGTTGAAATATTTTGAATTTCCAAAAATATCACCTCTATTAACATTTATAGTATACGTTATGTTATTTGTAAACATTTTTAATTTTTGTTTACCATAAAATGTTTTCCCTTTATTTCGGTTTTTTTGAAGTTTATAGCTCCCTTATGAAGAGGGTTGAATTCTAAAAAATTCTATGGCATACTACTAATAATTTACAGGAAGGGAAGATGAATGGCTGATGATTAAATAATTCTATTTTACACGTAAAAATGTATACGCATTTTCACATAAAATAGGATTAGTCTGCCCATTTATATTCCTTTAGCGAACTTAAAGGCTTATTTACGTATGATTACTAATCCTTCTGACTTTTTCAGAAGGATTTTTTATTTAATGTATTCAGTGTGAATGCGTATACTTTCAATTTAAAATTTGGAGGTATGCATATATGCCAATAGAAATGAAAAATGTATCGTTTAGCTATGACTTACTTGAAGAACCATTATTTAAAAACATTAACATAACAATTGATAATACTTGGAAGCTTGGTCTGATAGGCCGGAATGGTCGCGGAAAAACGACTTTGCTCCATTTGCTGCAGAACAAATTACCGTACAGTGGAACAGTAACGAGTGATGAAGAATTCCATTACTTCCCCCTTGTCATTCGCGATCCAAAAATAAGTGCGTATTATGCGATCGATGAAGTTCTGGCAGTTGAGCTATGGAAGCTCGAACGGGAATGCCAGCTTTTGTCGGTTGATCCATCGTTGTTATGGATGCCATTTGAACAATTATCTGGCGGAGAACAAACAAAAGTAATGCTTGCTGCAGTCTTCTGTGAGGAAAACCGTTTTCTGCTGCTTGACGAACCAACCAATCATCTTGATATAAAAGGCCGGACCACCGTTGCAAACTATTTGAAGAAGAAAAAGGGCTTTATCGTCGTCAGTCATGACCGTCAATTTATCGATGAAGTGGTTACACATATTTTGGCGATTGAAAAAAGCCAACTTAGCCTATACAAAGGGAACTTCTCAATCTATGAACAGCAGAAAAAGCTGCAGGACGAGTTTGAGCTCGAGCAAAATCGCTCATTAAACGCTGAAATCAGCCGTCTGCAAAAAACGGCCCGCGAAAAGTCTAACTGGGCTGCGCAGCGTGAAAAGCCTTCAGGTAATGATCCGTTCGGGAATGCCATTGCAAAGCGTATGAATAAGCGAGCAAAAGCAATTGAAAAACGTACACAGGAGAAAATCGAGAACAAAACGAAGCTGCTGAAAAATATTGAAACAATCAGCGATTTGACGATCAACTGTCAATTTAGCCACCGGAATCCCGTACTTCGGGTGAAAAATTTTACATTGAGCTACGGCGATCAACCGCTGTTCGAGCCTATTTCATTTGAAATTTTCCAAGGGGAGCAAGTTGCCATTGTCGGACCGAACGGCAGTGGTAAAACCTCAGTTGTTCAATATTTGCAAGGGACATTTTCCGGTACTGTAGAGGGTGAAATAATTATGCCAAATGGGTTGACCACGAGTGTAATCCGCCAAAATTACGAGGATAATCGCGGTCTGTTAAAAGACTTTGCCTTTGAACAGCAAATCGATTACACACTATTTTTAAACAATCTACGTATTTTCGGATTTGACCGCGATGTTTTTCAGGTGCCAATTGAAAAGATGAGCATGGGTCAGCAAAAGAAAGTCGAATTTTCAAAGTCGCTTGGACGCGAAGCAGAATTTTATATTTGGGATGAACCGCTCAACTATTTGGATGTTTTTAACCAGCAGCAGATCGAAAATATGATTGCTCATTTTAAGCCGACTTTATTGTTTGTGGAGCATGACGCAACATTTGTAAAGAATACGGCTACAAAAGTTTTTGAGCTTCTTCCTTATCGTTAAACTAAGAAAGGAACATACCCCATTTTTGAGGGGATGTTCCTTTTCCTATTATAAACAAAATAAATCATATTCCTTTGAAAGATTCATTAAAAAATCGATGCCTGCTACACTATTGCCGACCTGATCAATAGCTGGTCCGTAAATGCCGATTCCAATCGGGCCTTGCAGTTGTTCAATTTCCCCATTACGTACAACGGCAATGATAGCACCGGATACACCGCTTTTTGCCGGCAACCCCACAAATGCCGCAAATTTTCCGGATGCATTGTACATTCCACATGTGAGCATTAATGCTTTTGCAATATTAATGACCTCTTTATTGCAGCAAGCTTCACTATCTTTTCCGTTAGTCGCAAAATAATAGGCCATTTTCGCTAAATCTGACACATCTACTGAAATCGAGCAAAGCTGTAAATAGACTTGGAGAGCTTCCTCAACATCGGATTTCAGGAAACCGTTCGCCTGTAATATATAGGCGATTGCCCGATTATAATCAGCTGACTGGTATTCCGAAAAATAGATTTCATTATTAATATGCACTTTCTTTCCGATCATGCGTTCTAAATAAGTCGTCACAGATTTCACTTTTTCGAACATTGTCTCACCCGGAAGTAACGAAGCAATTGTTATCGCCCCTGCATTGATCATCGGGTTGAACGGTTTATTATTATGCCCTTCCAATCGTACAATTGAGTTAAATGAGTCTCCTGTCGGCTCCACATCAACATAATGCATGATTTCCTCGATACCGTGATGATTTGCAGCAACCATAAAACTGATTACTTTCACGACACTTTGAAGCGTAAAAGTTTCTGTACAATCACCTAATTCGATTTCCTGTTCTGCACTTAGTAAACTCACCGCAAACAAATCGCTATTTGCTGCAGCAAGCGCTGGTATATACGAGGCGACCTTACCACTTGCTGTCATTTGTTTTGCCTGTTCATAAATTTTTTGTAATTTGCTCATTTGATACTAGTTGCCGTAACTAGCTCTTCACCTCCTCATTTTCCAATCATGTACCCTACTCTCCATTTATTATTTCCTTTTTTCCGCTTGAATATATTGTATAATTTTAACATATAGCCAAAACTATAAATTTGCAAAGACAGGTGATGATATGTTTCAACCATTGCAACGTGGAGATAATATTGGCATTTTCTCTTCTTCTGCACCGGCAACGGCTAACGCAAAGCTTCGCTACAATCGCGGAAAAGAATTTCTGATGGGAAAAGGATTTCAGATTACCGAGGGCAAACTTACAGGAAAACAGGATGGCTATCGGTCAGGAACGCCAAAAGAACGTGCCGAAGAATTCAACCAGCTACTAAGAGATCCATCGATTAAAATGATCATGTCGTCGATTGGCGGGACAAATTCGAATAGTTTGCTTCCCTATATCGATTACAAAGCGTTTCGAAATAACCCGAAAATTGTGGTCGGCTACTCGGATACTACTGCAATTTTATTGGCTCTTTTTGCTAAAACAAATATTCCTACATATTACGGGCCGGCACTCATCCCCTCGTTCGGTGAATTTGAGCCGCTAGTCCATGAAACATACAATTATTTCGAACGCTATTTCTGTCAGCCGAGCATTCCGTACTCCGTTCCTATGCCCCATGTTTGGTCAGATGAAATGATTAACTGGCTCGATTTCGAAAAGCCGAAAGCACTCTATTCAAATAAATGGATCGGTGTTCATGAAAGTGTTGTAGAAGGGCGTTTAATTGGCGGCAATAATAATACAATGTACGGCTTTATCGGGACACCTTATTTCCCTGTTATTAATACAGGTGATATTTTACTGATTGAGGATTCGTTAAAGTGTGCGGCAACTGTAGAAAAGAACTTTGCAATGTTGAAACTGCACGGCATTTTCGATAAAGTTGGCGGTATTATTCTTGGAAAACACGAGCTCTTTGATGATGAAGGGACAGGCAAGCAGCCACTTGATCTATTATTGGAACAGCTTGATGGAAAAACAATTCCTATTCTTTCTGATGTCGATTGTGCCCATACCCACCCGATGTTCCCTTTGGCTATCGGGAAAAAAATCCGTCTGGATACAATCAACCAATCCATTACATGTATTGAACATTGGCTTTAAACATTTAAGGAGACTTTTTAGCATTCAATAGGCTATTGAACTCCTAATTCAATAGCCTTTACTATATACCTTTCATTCATTTCAGAAATATACATCTACTCTACATAAAAAATCGCATTGCCGATGGGACAATGCGATGAATAGTTTTCATTATTTTATAGATTAATTCGCTGTATTTTTTAACACATAGTTTCCAATTGCCACATAAACGATCACTGTTGCCCCTACCAAAGCATACAACATTTCAAACACCGCCTTACATACTGATAATAATTATCATTTTCATTATAAATGCTTTGAAATTTTCTGTCAATATCGTTATTTTGAATTTTCTTCTATACATATACCAAAGTTACATGTTAATATGAATTAAAAGTCTAGGAAGGAGAAATAAATAATGAGTAATTCGACGCATATTCAAACTATTTTAAACGGGACAATTAATTCACTGAAAATTATTTTACCTATGAACATAGATGTGAAATCTCCTTCCCTCATTAATGAACCGTATGAACAACATGAAATGGGCGTGCTTATCGGGTTAGTTGGTGATATTAAAGGCCGCATTATCATTGATGGTACACCGGAAAGCTTCAGTGCAATTGGTTCTGCGATGTTCGGAATGCCTTTAGAAGGGGCTATGCTTGAATCTTTCACTGGTGAACTTGGGAATATGATTGCCGGTAATTTATGTACATACACGGTCCAACATGATTTGGAGCTTGATATTACGCCACCTACTGTAATGGTTGGACATACGAAATTATACGGCTTTAAGCAAGCATTCAAAATACCAGCTACGTTAGAAGGTATCGGGGATTTAGTGATCCTCTATACAATTGATACTGAAGAAGACGAATAAATTATGATTGCCTTTTATTGACCATTTCAATGAAAGGTTTTTTATTTGAAGATATTTACGGATATTAGAACAACACTATACATTATTAGAATTATTCACTACTATATTTGAACTTCTCAGCCTCCTATTAGAAGATATGATTTACTTATTAGAAAATCAGCTTTTTATTAGACGTTTTTTCATTTTATTAGAACATCATTGTTACTTATAAGAAAATCCGCGACCTTCTCAAATCAATCTAACTAAAAACCCCGCTCGATCCTCTCGAACGGGGTTAAACATTATTGTGGTTCTACTGCTAAAATATCTGTGAAGTGTGATTTCACGCTTGCTTCTTCATTATTTAATAAAATATGAATGTCGCCATGGTCATTCGATGTACGAATTAAACGGCCCATTCCTTGCTGAAGACGAAGCTGCATGAATGGTAACTCCACTTCTTCAAATGGATTTTGTGCAAATGAACGCTTTGCATCAAACAACGGATCATGCGGCGGGAATGGCAAATCGAAAATAATGACGCGCGTTAACGCTTCTTCCGGTAAATCCAAACCTTCCCATAAATGATACGAACATAATGTTTTCACTTCACCGTTTTGGAATTCACGGACAATTGCCGAAAGCTCTCGGTCGCCTTCGAATGCAATATTTAAACGTTCCATTAAACCTACATTTGATTTAAAGTGATTCATTGCCTGTTTTGATTTAAATAAAATCAATGTTTGTTTCTCATCTTTCAAAAGCTGCTCCACTTTTGCAGTTTTTTCAGTTTGCAATAGTTCATGTAAATAAATTTTCATTACTTCTTCGTAATCAAACGGTGATGGTACACTGAAGCTCTGGTATTGTTCAATGCCTAAGCTTGATGCGATATAGCTGAAATCCTTATTTACCGATAGTGTAGCCGATGAGAACACGATCGGCATTTTTTTCGAGAATAATGTTTCGGAAAGAACATCGGTAATGAGGCGTGGCATAATGACAAGCGTCTCTTCCCCGTCTGTATCTTCCAGCCAGTCAACAGCATCGCCTTGTGCAACAAAAATACGCATTGCCGCAACATAATGCTCTAAAAATTCTTCCGCCATATTCAGTTCATATTCCGGAATCATATACAGCTCCGATTCGAAAACGAATTCTTCCAGCAACTGGTCGACATATGCAATTACACGCTCACCTAATTGAATCAGTCGCTCTGATTTCACAATACGTTTACGGTCTTCTTCTGATTGAACGACATCTTCACGCAATTGATCAAAGAAAAGTTCATGGTGATCTTGTAAATGTTCCATTGCATATAATGTACGCTCACGGACACCATCTACCATTAATCGTTCCAGTAACTCTACAATCGTATATGCCTGAACTTTGTATGTTAATGCTTTTTGGGCTGCATATTCCAGTAAATGACCTTCATCAAGTACCATCATCGAAACTTCCGGTAATAGTGGTAACTGCCCTTCACGTTCGCGTGATTCCTTTGTCGCCAAATGCTCCATTAAAAAATCTTGCGAACAAATGATCAGATCCGTCGATTTACGGTAATGTGCACGATGCAATGTTTGGCCGCAACGATTACGTAAATCACAAACCGCACATTGCATGATTGAATTGTAGTTTACTTTTTCCCAGTCTTCATCTGTTACTAACGGGTAATCCGAGCGTTCCCCGTATGGCTGTATGGAAATCATACTGCCCTGTGCATATACCCCATCCGGAATTGAAAAGGCAATATCATCAATCCACTCTTCTGTTTCCGTTTTTTCCGCTTCTTCAAAGCGCTTTAAACATAAATATTGGTCACGTGATTTTGCAAGACGGACATCAATATCCAGCCCTAATACATCACGAAGTTTATGAATATCGCCGCCCTCTTTTACGAGCTGGTCGATTAACGTTTCATCTGCACAGGCAATAAGGGCCGGTTTTCCTGTATAACGTGCATAGGACACAGCAGGTAATAAGTAGGCAATCGTTTTCCCTGTCCCTACACCAGCTTCCGCAAATAACACGTTCTTTTCTTTTAATGCTTGCTCTATTTGGTAAGCCATGAAAATTTGTTCGTCACGGCATTCAAATCCTCGTTCAGGCAATTCGTCATACAGGACATCGCCTAACCAATCTCCTAAAGAGTCGAAGAAAGTTTTCTCTCTCGATAATTCAAAAGGTAAAGATTTTCTCAAATGGATGTTCCCCCTCAATATAAGGCGGAAGGAATCATTTACAATCCCTTCCGCAAATACTAACAATTTACAATTTTAATTAAAAAATTCCGTACTCATCATTATACAATGAGTTACTTAAAAAAGACTAATAATATGCAACAAAAAGAGCGTTCTCCGGAATGTCTTCACGGACACGCTCTTCATTATTAATTTTCGCGCTTAGATTTTTGACCCCAATACTGGTACAAATCTGTGCGGATGAACCCGTTGAATAATTTACGCTTTTTCGTCGCTTTTTTACCGTAATGCACTTCAAGGTCTTCCATTGATGACAGCATGTACACTGACCACGTTGGATAATTTTGCATTACTTGACCAAACTGGCGCAGCATTTTCTCGATTTCTTCCACTTCACCGATACGTTCACCATATGGCGGGTTTGTAACAATAACGCCGTCTGTCAGTTTCGTTGTGAAATCTGTCGCCTGCATTTGCTTGAATGTCAATAAATCGCCAAAGCCTGCTTCAAGTGCATTTTCTTGCGCAATTGCCACCATTTTATGATCAATATCCGAACCGATAATCGTTAATTCCTGATCATAATTCGCTAATGAATCTGCCTCATCACGCGCTTTATCCCAAATATCCTGCTTCATCCATGGCCATGATTCCGAAATAAATTCACGGTTATAGCCAGGTGCGATATTTTGGCCAATCATTGCCGCTTCCAATGCAATCGTTCCCGAACCACAGAATGGATCTACGAACGGACGGCTTGGCGACCATTTTGAAATTTTCACCAATGCTGCTGCAAGTGTTTCTTTTAATGGTGCTTCACCTTGTGTCGTACGGTATCCGCGTTTATGCAAGCCAACACCCGATGTATCGATCGTTAATGTAGCCATATCTTTTAAAATGGAAATTTCGATCTTAAATGTCGGACCGGACTCATCTAAAAAACCTAAACGTTTGTAAGCCAGTTTCATTCGTTCAACAATTGCTTTTTTTGTGATAGCCTGACAATCCGGTACACTGAATAATGTTGATTTGACTGATTTACCTGCGACAGGGAAATTGGCGTCCACCGGTAAGTATTTTTCCCATTGAACTGCTTTTACCCCTTCAAATAACTGGTCAAATGTTCTTGCCGGGAATTGGGCAACGACGATTTTCACACGATCCGCTACACGCAACCATAGATTCGTGCGGGCAATCGCCATTTCATCGCCTTCAAAATATACTTTCCCGTTATCGACACGTGTTTCATATCCTAGATCACGTACTTCTTCTGCTACAATTGCCTCTAGGCCCATCGCAGCTGTTGCAACTAAATTAAATTTTGTCATGCGTTTAAATCCTTCCTTGATGCTCAACTTCCCAAAAATGGATGAAGTCGATTAATTCTTCCATAGGCAAAGGTTTACTGTAGAAATACCCTTGAATATAATCACAGCCCATCGATTTAAGTAAATCGACTTGCTGGCCTGTTTCCACACCTTCAGCTACTACTTTCATTTGCAGACGATGCGCCATTTGTATAATCGCATCGACAATTGCCTGCTTATCATCAAGCGAACAAATATGCTGAATGAAGCTGCGGTCAATTTTCAGCACATCGAGCGGGAATCGCACTAAGTAACTTAATGAAGAATACCCCGTCCCGAAGTCATCAATCGATAGCTTAAAACCTAATTGCCTTAGTTTAACAAGTTTACTCACTGTTTCCTGCGCGCTGTTCATTACTGTACGCTCCGTTACTTCGATTTCAAAATTTTGAGCAGAGGCATTATTCCGCTCTAAAATTTTTTGAACCGATTCTAAGAAGCTTTGCTGCTGGAAGTGAATGCTTGAAACATTTACGGCAATCGGGACATTCGGGTAACCGGCAGAAACAAGCTGATGGTAACCCTCACACGCAAGCTCAAAAATCATCTCGCTAAGTGGGATAATTAAACCCGACTCTTCGGCATGTTCGATAAATTCAGCTGGTGACACAATGCCTAGTTTCTCACTATTCCAACGTACTAATGCTTCAATTCCGACAAGATCGCTGTTTTCTGTATTAATTTTCGGCTGGTAGGCAAGCGTAAATTCTTTGTTTTCAATCGCTTTACGGAGCTCGCTGTCCAGTGTCAGCACTCGATTCGAATCCGTTTCCAACTCATCAAAGTAAAATGAGTAGCAATTACGTCCATTCTCTTTCGAAAATGACATAGCACGATCGGCACGATTCAATAGCTGTTCTGTTGTCGTACCATCCGCGGGATAAATACTGATTCCCATACTCGTCGATATATAGACATCCTGATCATGAACTTTAATCGGTGCTTCGAATACCCGGAGCACATGCTCAGCGAATTTTGCGGCTTCTCTTGGATGTTGAATATTTGCTAATGTAATGACAAATTCATCCCCGCCAAAGCGCGCTATAATATCCTTGTTTCTTACTAAAGTTTTGACGCGTTTGGATACTTCAACCAGTAACTGATCACCAATGGCATGGCCGAGCAAATCATTCACTTGCTTGAAGCGGTCTAAATCCATAAAAAGAACGGCATGCTGGATCGGCATTACCTTATTCTCTGTCATTTCCAGCAGTGCATTCATTCGTTGGATATAGGCGAAACGATTGCACACTTCTGTTAATGAATCATGAAGCGCTCTTTTTTCAAGTTCATCTTCCACGATTTTTCGTTCCGACAAATCCGTAAAAATGCCACAGTAATTAGTAATCTTACCTGCTTCATCTTTAATAGCCAGTATTGTCAGCCATTCAGGGTATAATTCACCCGTCTTGCGCCTATTCCAAATTTCACCTTGCCACATGCCTGTTTTACCGATTTGTTTCCACATATCAATATAAAACGCTCTGTCATGCACACCAGACTGCAAAATAGACGGTTTTTTCCCTTGTACCTCTTCCAATTTAAAGCCTGTTACAAATTCAAAAGCAACATTAATCGATAAAATTCTTCTATTCGCGTCGGTAATCATAATACCTTCCGCAATATTTTCAAAAACTCTTTCGATTAATTCTTTTGGAAACTGAGACAATGCCAGTTCTTGCAAGTTGGATTTATTAGACTTCCATTCGCTCAAGACATATCACCCTTATATAAAGAACAGTTTTTATATATTCACTCCGAGAGAAGCAGGTGCTGTTTTATTGATTTTGTTCCCTTATTCCCCGATATGAACCTTTATTTTATATTTATTATAATTTTCCCTACTAAGAAAGGCTCTCCACAAAAGAATGGAGAGCCCTTTTATATGTTCAAAAAAAGCATCAATAATCAATAAGCCATGTTTTGTTCCTAAGTACTCAAGCAGCTTGCGCCTCGTACGACTAGGTAGTAATCATCTATCTACGGTCAAGCTGACCGTCCCTCCATCCGTTCAATTCCTTCAGGAGAGTGCCCCTACCATAATTTGGGTTTCTCACTCATGGGGTTTACCTCGTTCCACCTCATAGTTTTCACTATAAGCTCCGTCACTGTGGCACTTTCAGGAAGTTTCGTCCATATCTAAAAGACTTAGGAGTTCCTTCCGCCGTCAAGAGAAATTCCCTTGCCTTACCTTATTTTTTCAGTAAGCACGAACACTACGGGCATCGCAGCACCGTGTGAGCATGGACTTTCCTCTACGACCTTAAAGTCGCAGCGATTACTCGAATATTGATGTATGAATAAAGTATACTGCAATAATAGAAAAAAAACAATATTCCCATGAATAGTTTAACTATTCGTAAAGCTTACTCCCGAAAACATGCTTCTCCAAGTTTGAAAGTCGCTTTAAAATATCGAAGTTTGTACTATTTGCTGTTGGAGCAGGAGCAACCGCCGATTTGCGGCTTGAGTTTGCCAGCTCTTGCTTTAAGCGCTCATTCTCTTCTTCCAGGGAAGCGATTTTTGCAGTGAATGTGTCATAATCTTCACGAATCAGATCTAAAAACTGATCTACTTCGTCAATGTTATAACCTTTCATGCTCTTTTTAAATTCTTTTTCCAATATATGGTCAGCTGTTAATTTAATATCCATTATTCCTCGTCCTTCCATCACGCTACTTCTTTGGTTTATTATAGCATAGGTCTGACAAATGGGACGACTACATATCTTCTAGTTGTCGAAAAATTTTTCATTTTTTGTCGAAAAAATTCTTATTTCTTTTAATATCTAAACGGCTTAGCCTTTTCTGCCAATTTTTCCGCTGATTTTGAAGCTGTGTTTCTTTTTGAAATGGGATTTCAGGAAGTAAATTATTCCCTATTTCCGTATAAATATACGCCTGCTCATAGTCTTTTACTTTATGTTCATATAACATGGCAAGTTGTTCATATGCCTGCAGCTGTTTTCTGACAGGGATGGCTGGAAGAGCGGTCTGGAATGATTGAATCGCTAAATCCGTTTCACCAATCCGCTTTAATTCATACGCTAAATAGAAATGGGCATAGCCGGTATCTTTTGCTTCGAAATGTGTTGTAACTGCCTGCAATATTTCCGTACTTGTTTGCCGTTTCTTCAAGTCGCCGAACCATTTTCCGATATTCGTATACGTTGTTGCCGACTCCGTTGATATATCATCAAACAATAAGTTCGTCGAGTGAATATACAACGTAATCAAGGACAGTAAATCCCATTCATTGTGAAGCAGTACTTTCATCAGCGTTTCCGCATTCCCGCTCTTAACGGCATCAAAATAAATAATCGGTGCTAAATGACCCGGTATATCCCCAATTCGGTCAAAGCCAAGCTTATCCTGCTCTACTTGCGTAAGCTTCATACGAGATAGATCATCTTTCCAAAGTCGTTTCGTACTATGCAGCAAGTCAATTTGCCGCAGTGACTTCAGCGGCGGCAAAAATTGCTGGTTCAACGTCCAGCGTACTTGGAGCTGCGGCCAGTCGAAACTTTTTCCGTTATAGGAAACAATCGTTACATTCCGCTGCCATAGTTTCGATTCGAAAAGAAGTGCCGCTTCATTCGAGGGGTCCGCCAATACATACTGCGTCAGCGTAAAACCTTCATCATCCGCTTCCAAAAAGCCGAGAAGGAAAATATGCGTACCTGCGCCTTTTAAACCGGTTGTTTCTGTATCAAAAAACACAATTGTTTCATCACCGCTAATGGCAAACGGATGATCTTCGGCTTGCAACTCCCAGCGCATTAAGGAAGGAAACAATTCCCCAAGCTTGTAGTCGCCATGCTTATAATCAAATGGATAATGCACTTCCCTTTTAAAAAGCATGCCGAATTCATTTTCCACCAGTTCAAGCCCTGCCTGTTGCCATTGTTCACTGTAAAATGGCGGTTCCGGTTTAATGAACTTTGGTTTTTCTTTTTTCTGCTCCGTTTTTTTGCCTAGCAGTTTTTTCATTTGCAATAGCTTATTTTCATACGACATGTTCTCACATCATTTCGTTAATTAAAATATTCAATACTTTCATCACTTGTTTTTTATTTTCTCCTAAACTATCCTGCGCACCGATGCATGAAGGACACCCTTGCTGACATGGACAGTTTTCTACATGCTGTGCCGTTCTTTCAAGCAGTGACAGTAAAACATCATACACACGTTCACTTAAACCGATACCACCTGGGTAACTGTCATAAATAAACAATGTCGGTTTTTCATTATGAACCGCTTTTACTTGCGGGACAACGGAAACATCCGAACGGTCACAGTGGATGAATAACGGGATAAAACTTCCCATTGCATAGGCTGCCCCTGTCAGTGCGTCGGTCAGTTGCTCTTCCGTCCAGTTATTCGGTAACTCAAAGCTCATCCATGTGGCATTTGTATGCATCTCCATTGGAGGAATTGAAATCGGACCAGAACCGATATTGTCATGTGTATTAAAACGGATTTTCTTAAAGATGGTCGGAATCGCTAAAATGCTTACATCGCCGTAGCTTACTGTCGAATTTTTAAATGGTGCCGATTTATCTTCACTTAACACTTTCAGCTCGACCGCCAAATTCGCATCTGTAAAGTAGTCGACATCCACTTCCCGGACGAAAGCCTTTTTCTCTTCCCAATCCAATTTTTCGACCTGAAACTGTATCCCTTGGTGTAAATAGATCGCTTCTTCATGCAAAAGAGTCATTGCACTGTAAGTATCCATTTCGCCGATCACTTTCGTATTTGCAGGAGTTGAAATATCAATAATGACAACATTTTCCTGTGCTGCAGAGCGCAGTGAAATTTCATGTGCCGGGAATCTGTCGCTCATCCAGTGCCATTTCGTGCTCGTTCGGACAAGTACACCCTCTTCTTCTAAATACGCTAACAGTTCCTGAACTTCATATTCCCCATACGTATCTTCCATCGAAAATGGCAGTTCAAATGCCGCACACTTCAAATGCTCCATTAAAATTAACAGATTTTCAGGATTAATACGCGCTTCTTCTGGTGAACTTCCTAATAGATAACTAGGATTTTGGACAACATATTGATCCAATGCCGTCGATTGCGCAACATATACAATGAGTGCTTCATCCTGACGTCTTCCTGCCCTGCCCGCCTGCTGCCACGCACTCGCGATATTCCCCGGGTATCCGGTCATTATACATGCCTGCAATTGGCCGATATCGACACCCAATTCAAGTGCATTCGTACTGACGACCATCTGTATCGATCCTGTCCGTAAACCTTTTTCAATCTCCCGCCGTTCACTCGGCAAATAACCGCCGCGATACCCTTGTATCGATTCGTCCATAATTTTTTTTGCTGTTAACGACTTTAAATACGTCACAAGCATTTCCACACGGACTCTTGATTTCGCGAAAATAATCGTCTGAATACCCGCTTCAAACAAGCGCTTCGAAATATCGCGCACTTCAAGCACTGCACTTCGTCTTACACCAAATGTCGGGTGGACGATCGGCGGATTGTAAAATATAAATGTTTTCTTCCCAACAGGCGCACCTGATTGCTCGATCAATTCATGCTTACTGTTTGTCAGGCTTTCCGCCAGTTCTTTAGGGTTTTTGATTGTGGCACTCGTACAAATAAAAATCGGATTGCTTCCATAAAATTCGCAAATCCGCTGAAGTCTTCTTATAACATGTGCGACATGCGAACCGAACACACCTTTATACGTATGTAACTCATCAATGACAATGTACTTCAAGTTTTCAAAAAGGGATACCCATTTCGTATGATGCGGTAAAATGCCTGAATGCAGCATATCGGGATTGGTCATGACGATATGGCCGGCTTTCCGGATTTTTTGGCGGATGCCCGGTGCAGTATCTCCATCATATGTGTAACTTAAAATATCCTCATCCATCAGTTCAATCAACTCATTAAGATCTGATTTCTGGTCCTGTGCAAGCGCCTTTGTAGGAAACAAATAAATAGCTCGACTTGAGCGGTCTTCTAAAATTTGCTGTAATACCGGCAGATGGTAGCAATACGATTTTCCCGAAGCTGTCGGTGTAATCGCAGTAAAATGTTTTTGCTGTTGTGCATAGTCGAACGCCTGGCGCTGATGGATATAAAGCTGCTCAATGCCGCGCCCGTGCAATGCTTTAATGATCGATGGATGTAAATTAGACGGGAAATCTGCGTACTGTGCCTGCTTTTCATCAATCGTATGCATAGCGACAATATTCTGTTTCATTTCCTCATCGTATTGCCACTCGTCGACAAGTTGTGAAATGGTTCTTTTCTTGCTAAGCATCGCCTTCACCTTCCTCAATCTTTGTTGCGAGTAGCTTCAATGTGTACTGGGCAGATTGAATCGACTGAATAAACCGTTTTTTGCTCGTACCTTTAAAGAAAGACTGTACAACAAATTGTTCCATCGCATCGACTGCGTGGTCAATTTGCTGTACGTATAAATTTTTTGGGTGCTGGCTTTTTATCCAATTTGTCGCATGCTGCTGCCATTCGTGAATACGTGTGTGGACGTCATCGACATGCGGCTTGACCTCATGGAAAAAATCGGGCTCCCTGTCTAAACGTCGCATTTCCTGAAAACGGTGTAAACACGCATCACATTCTTCTATTAATTTGTATGTTTCATCTATTAATTGCATAAAGTGCACCTCGAGTAATTTCATCTGTTTTAACCATGCAGCGCAAATTACCGTATTTCACTGCAAAAGTTACTTTTTATTGATCTTTGCCCATTCAGGCTAAAGTATATTTGTTCTTAAGTGTATCAAATTCTCCTCGTTTGCACTACTTATATGCGAACAGGCATTCTTTACTTGACTCTTTGTTTCTGCTAAGCTAACTTTTTGATAAACAGTGAGTAGATTGGTTAAATGCTCCACTTTCATTCTTAATTGCTCGCGTTCCATTTGCAGTGATAATAATGTTTGTGCCATTTCAACTTGTTCGATTAAGCGTGATAATTTCGACATATAATGCCCCCTTTTCCACAATGATTCTTTCTTTTTTTACGGAATCCTTGTCATGTGGCAAAAATAGTGTCCATTCGCTAAAAGAAGTTATATTTTGCATAGCTTTTACAAAATTATTAACGGGTACATTGTTTGTGATACACTATTAACGTATTATTTCTTCCAGGAAAGAAGGTGATTCCATGGTGATTCGTTATCCAAACGGTAAACTCTATGAAAATGCGCCAAAGATTGAGAAAAATAAAGAATCTGCCAAATCTCAACCGAGTGCTAAAGAAAAAAATAAAAGAGTCGTCAATTACAGTAACCGTGGAAAAAGCTTAGAAGATGACCTAAATGAAACAAATATGTTTTATTTACACAGGAATATGGCAAATATACACAAGAAACCTGTTCCTATACAAATCGTCAAAGTAGATTATCCGGCTAGAAGTGCTGCTGTCATTAAAGAGGCTTATTTCCGCACACCTTCAACGACGGATTATAATGGCGTATGGAATGGATACTACATTGATTTTGAAGCAAAAGAAACGGATAGTAAAACATCCTTTCCATTAAAAAACATTCACCCTCACCAAATGGATCATATGCATTCGGTGACAAATCAACGAGGAGTTGCGTTTTTCATTGTACGATTCAGCACGTTAAACCGTAATTTTGTCATTTCGTATCATGTTGTGGCAAAATGGTTTTCAGCAATGGATGAAGGGGGAAGAAAATCTATACCAATCGCCGTATTCGAGCAGGATGCCTTCGAAATTTCCGAAGGTTATTTACCGAGGCTCGACTATTTACAAGCGGTAAAAAAGTTAATCGCAAACAACAATGTTTGTGAAAGTGAGGAGAAACAACGTGACGGAGAATAGAAAAACACGCGAACAGATTAAGCGCGAACGTCAACAAAAAAACAAAAAATCCAGAAAACCGAAAACTTCTGCTGGGAAATGGATTAAGCGCATTGTTTTAGCAATCGTTTTAATTGGGGTAATTGGTTTCTTAAGTGGTGCTGCATTATTTGGCTACTATGTGAGCAAAGCACCGGAACTGGATGAGGATGCATTAAAGGATCCGATCTCATCGGAATTTTATGATATAAATGGCGAACTTTTTGCTACTATTGGTGCAGAAAAACGAAATTATGTTAAATATGAAGATATTCCACAGCAGATGATTGATGCGATTATTGCAACAGAAGATGCACGATTTTTCGATCACTTCGGTGTAGACTTGTGGCGTCTTGGTGGTGCCGTACTTGCCAACTTCCGTGATGGATTTGGTGCACAGGGTGCGAGTACCATTACTCAGCAAGTTGTAAAGAACTCATTCTTTACCAATGAGAAAAAGCTGGAGCGTAAAGCACAGGAAGCTTGGCTCGCAATCAAGCTGGAACGTGAATATAGTAAAGAAGAAATTTTCGAAATGTACTTTAATAAAATCCTAATGTCAGGTAGAATTCATGGCTTTGGTACAGCAGCGAAAGAATTTTACGGAAAAGAATTAAGTGAACTGTCATTGGCTGAATATGCTCAATTAGCAGGGATGCCGCAAAGTCCAAACAATTATAACCCGTACAAAAAGCCGGACCGTGCTAAAAAACGTCGTAATATCGTTTTAGGTTTAATGGTTCAGCACGGGAAAATTAGCGAAGCGGAAGCGGAAAAAGCGAAAAAGGAACCTATTACTGGCGGGCTCATTCCTGAAGAAGAGCGTGTAGCTAACAGTACAACGAAATACCCGGCCTTTTTGGATGTCGTTTTAGCAGAACTTGAAAAAAATGGTGACAGCGAACTGACTTCCGAAGGGATCAAAGTTTATACAACGCTAGATCCAAAAGCACAGACGACTGTAGAAAATTTAATGAACAATGATAGCAACTTCCCTACCGAAGAGATCCAAGCCGGTGTTGCAGTCATCGATACACCAACAGGTGAAATTCGTGCAATTGGCGGCGGACGTAATTATACAGGTGAATTTAACTATAACTTTGCCTACGATATGACAACACGCCAGCCTGGTTCAACTTTAAAGCCTTTAATTGATTACGGGCCAGCAATTGAATATTTAAAATGGTCGACTGGTCAAACAACGGTCGATGAAAAGATTACGTATTCCGGTTCTGATCAGGTAATCGGTAACTGGGACGGCCGCTATTTAGGCGCGATGACAGTGCGTGAAGCGCTTTATACATCTCGAAATATCCCGGCGGTGAAAACGTTCCGCGAAGTCGGTCCTGAACGTGCGAAAGAGTTTTTAGGCAACTTAGGGATTAAATCAAGCGGATTGACAGAATCGGAAGCACTTGGTGGAGGACGCGTCAATATTTCTCCTGTCCAAATGGCCGCTTCCTATGCAGCATTCGGCAACAACGGTACTTATAATAGTCCGCACGCCATTACGAAAATTGTTTTCCGTGATGGAAAAACGTCAAAATCATTTAAACCGGAATCCAAAAAAGCGATGAGTGATTATACTGCTTATATGGTAACGGATATTTTACGTGATACAGTTAGTAATAAACGTAATGCATCTGCGCCGCGTGCAGCAGTAGCAGGCGTTGATATCGCAGGTAAAACCGGTACAACTAACTATGGATCAGATGAATTTGAAAAGTTCAATTTAAAGAGTGGCTCAGTACCGGATACATGGTTTGCCGGTTATACTACAAACTACTCGATTGCGATTTGGGGCGGGTATTCACAGCGTAAAGATGCCATTACAACTTGGGAAGAGCGCTGGTTGCCGCAACAATTGTTCAAATCGATCATGACGGATTTGAATCAGTATAACCCGTCGTCATCATTTAAACAGCCAAGCAGTGTCGTATCGGCTTCAATAGTCGTTGGATCAAATCCATTAAAGCTGGCGAATGAATATACACCAGCTACACAAAAAGCGACAGAACTATTTGTTAAAGGAACGGAGCCAACTGAATATACAGAGGAATTTGTTCCTCAAAATTTAGATGCACCTACTGGTTTACAGGCATCATTTAATGATGCTGCACAACTTGCAGATATTTCTTGGTCTCATTCTTCACTTAACGGTTCTGGTGAAGATACAGATCCTGTCACATTTGAAGTTTCAATGAAAGTAGATGGCGGTCCGGCAACAGTCATTTCGACGACAAGCGCAACCGCTATTCAAGTACCGAACATTGAACGAGGGAAAGAATATACATTTACAGTTACAGCCATTTCGGGTGATTTACGAAGTGATCCGGCTAGCGTTGGACTATACGTAGACGGAAATACAACACCAGAGCCTGAAGATCCAAATGACTCCATTGAAGATCCGAATGATGCAGAACAACCGGAACAACCGGGTAACGGGAATAACAATGGGAATAACGGAAACGGCAATAACGGAAATGGTAACAACGGGAATGGCAATGGCAATAACGGGAACGGCAATGGCAGCGGTAATACAGAAGAGCCAGATGAGCCAGACCCTGAGCCATCACAACCAAACCAGCCAAGCCCACCGACTTCTGGTGGTGAAACAAGACCGGAAGACCCGGAAGACGATTAAACTAAAAAACATCAATTTTTCTCTTAGAGGGAAAAATTGATGTTTTTTCTTTATGAAAAGCCGCATTTATTTTTTTATTCTCAGTCGTGCACAGCGCTTTTTCGTTTCTTTATAAAGTTCGTCCAATTGACGATAGCATGCATATTGTCCGGGACGTGCTTTTATAAACTGCAGACGCTCCATTCCGTTAATTGGCATGAGCTCGTACTCACTTTGCACAGAAAACGGTGTCTCAGTCATAGAACCACTCACAATAAACTGCTCAAAATGTTCGATTCCTTCCACCATGAATTGCTGGGCTGATCCATCACGTCGTTCATGGGCTGCATGAATCGTTTCACGCAAAGTTTCCCATTCACCGTACCAAGCGTCCACCACTTCTTTTGAAATTGCCTCTTGTTGAACTGAAATCATCATATTTTTACCAAACCTTTTTTCAAACGTTTTTGCCCTTCCCGACAGTCATCCAATAACGGACATGACCCGCAGCCGGGATTTTGAGCTTTACAATGATAACGACCAAAGAAAATAATTTGATGATGCGCCCGGCTCCATCGTTCTATCGGCGTCTTTTTCATGATCGTTTCTTCTACTTCCAGCACACTGTCTTTCCACCGACAAAGTCCTAATCGTTTCGAGACACGCTCTACATGCGTATCGACAGCCATCGCAGGAACATCAAAGGCAACCGACAAGACAACATTGGCTGTTTTACGGCCGACACCTGGCAATGTGACAAGTTCTTCACGTGATGCCGGAACCTCCCCGCCATATTCATTTATAAGACGGGCACATAATAATTGAATATTTTTCGCTTTGTTTCGGTAAAGGCCAATTGAACGAATATCACTTTGGAGTTCCTCAAGCGAAACATTTAAATAATCCTGAGGTGTTTTATATTTTTGAAATAATTCTTTCGTCACTTTATTGACGAGGACATCCGTACATTGCGCAGATAATAATGTCGCAATCGTCAACTCAAACGGATTGTCATGCACTAATTCACAATGTGCATCCGGAAACATCCGATCCATCTCATCTAAAAAGTGATTCCATTTTGCTTTTGTTAACATAAAAGTTTTGGTGTCCTCCTATTCTCGCTCCTCTAACCAATTATAGAAAGAAACTTTCTCCGTTTTCTGCACTGCTTCTTGCTGATGTACCGGTTGAACCGGGGCAGCGGTCATTGTATTTTTACGGTATTGCTCACTATGTTTTTCAATTTGTGCAAGTGTTTTTATGTTGCGCTTCTTCCACTCGATCAAAATACGGTCAATGTAGCGTAAGTTTACTTTATCAGCAAGTACTGCTTCTTTTAAGGCGGCTTTTATAATTTCGGGACTATGTTGATCCAAGTCCATCCACATGCCGATTGTTTCAATTTCCATTGGGGATAGCAGACGTCCCAGCTCTTGTTCAAATAGCTGGAAAATTTTCGCCTCATCCAATTTGTTGGCAGTTGAAACCTGCTGTTGTGCTTTTGATTGCAGCAGATCGAGCAGTCTTTCCCATAGAGGATAAATTGAATATTTCTCGGCAAGGCGGCCAGAATCATCAGTGCTTTGAGATATTTCGACAAACCCTTTTTGCATCAGGCGTTGTATGATTTGAGAAATAGCGGTCAATTGGAAATTTGTCCGCTGCATTAAATCATTTGGTGTCGGAAAGTCGATTCCTTCCTGTTCGAACGTTAATAAATGTAGAATGATCAATGCTTCGTCATCTTGTATGTTCAATTCGCTATAATGTTTAAAGAATAATTGTGGAATAGTAATTTGTAATTGCTCCGTCCAAACGCGGATTCGATTAAAATTTTTAGACATCGTTGAATCCCCCTTTGTGCGCTCGTAACGACAAAACGCCCGGCAAAATTCCGGACGTTTTCTCGTTGTATAGATTAAGTTCTTCACCAAAGTATAACGTTGATTTCCATTCCGGGTCGGACGCTTTCCAGGGGCACGAGGCCAACACGATGTTGGTTACAAAAGCGTTGCCATAGGACGTGGCGTTTTTAGCTTTTGTTCCTAGTCTCAGGCAACGTGCTTGGCCCCTAGGAGTCGCTTCCCCTTCATTCCAATCAACGTTTGATGGATGACCATTACTTATGGATATAAACGGTTTAATAAACGTGGGAATGGGATGGACTCACGGATATGTTCTGTTCCGGAAATCCATGCAACTGTACGCTCTAACCCTAAGCCGAAGCCTGAGTGAGGTACTGCACCTTGTTTACAAAGATCTAAATACCATGCATATGCATCCATTGATAAGTTATGTTGTTCTAAACGTGATTTCATTAGCTCATAATCATAAATACGTTCAGAACCACCGATAATCTCACCATATCCTTCAGGAGCGATTAAGTCTGCACATAAAACGACATCATCGCGCTCTGGGTGTGGCTGCATGTAGAACGGTTTAATACCGATCGGGTAGCATGTGATAAATACCGGTTTGTCGAAATGGTTGGCAATTGCTGTTTCGTGTGGCGCACCGAAGTCATCGCCCCACTGAATATCATCAAAGCCTTGCTCATGTAAAAACTCGATTGCTTCATCGTAAGAAATACGCGGGAATGGTGCTTTCACGTTTTCAAGTTTTGAAGTATCACGGCCTAGACGCTCTAAATCAAGCTTACAGTTTTTCAGAACAGATTGTACGATATGTGATACGTATTGTTCTTGTACTTCCAAGCTCTCATCATGCTCAACGAATGCCATTTCAGGCTCGATCATCCAGAATTCGATTAAGTGACGACGTGTTTTAGATTTTTCTGCTCGGAATGTAGGACCGAACGAGAATACTTTTCCTAATGCCATTGCAGCAGCTTCCATGTAAAGCTGACCTGATTGAGACAAGAATGCGTCTTCATCGAAATATTTTGTGTGGAACAGCTCTGACGTACCTTCAGGTGAAGAACCTGTTAAGATTGGCGGATCCATTTTTGTAAAGCCATTCTCATTGAAGAATTCATATGTTGCACGAATGATTTCGTTACGTACTTTCATGATCGCATGTTGTTTACGAGAACGTAACCATAAGTGACGGTTGTCCATTAAAAATTCTGTACCATGCTCTTTTGGTGTAATTGGATAATCTTTCGCAGGACTGATTACTTCGATACCTGTAACATTTAATTCAGCTCCGAAAGAAGAACGCTCGTCCGCTTTCACTTCACCAATAACATACATTGAAGTTTCCTGTGTCATGCCTTTAGCTACTGCGAAAAGTTCTTCGCCTACTTCTGCTTTTACAACTACGCCTTGTGCGAAGCCTGAGCCATCACGTAATTGAAGGAAAGCTAATTTACCGCTAGAACGTTTGTTAGCCAACCACGTACCAATTTTTACTGTTTCGCCAATATGATTTGGCATATCTTTAATCATAATTTTTTTCATAAAGTCCAAGTCCTCCAAAGCTTATGTTGCAAGGACGCTTAATCTTGCCATTTTGATTTAACAAAGGCATCGATTCGGCGAACTGCTTCTTCTAATAATTCTAAAGATGTCGCATACGATAAACGTATTGTCGCTGGTGCACCAAATCCTGAACCTGGAATGACCGCAACATTTGCTTCTGTTAATAGTGCCGATACAAAATCATCCACTGAAGTGTAGCCTGTTTTCTCGGCTGTTTCCGAAACATCCGGTAATAAGTAGAAAGCACCTTGTGGCTTTAATACTTTCACACCAGGAATTGCTGCAAGTTTCGGGAAGATCGCTTCTAAACGTGATTCAAACGCTTGTCTCATCTTTTCTACTGCATCCTGCGAGCCGTTATATGCTTCGATCGTTGCATATTGTGCTGTTGTTGTTGCATTTGAAGTAGAGTGAGATGCTAAATCCGTCATCGCTTTAATGATTGTCGCGTCACCAGCTGCATAGCCAATGCGCCAACCTGTCATAGAGTGAGATTTTGCAACACCGTTCACAACAATTGTACGTGCTTTCACTGCGTCTGAAACTTCCGCAATTGAATAATGCTCTATACCATTGTAAACAAGCTTTTCATAAATTTCATCTGAAACGATTAAAATATCCTTTTCTTCTGCAACTTGTGCAAGCTCAGCCAATTCTTCCTTCGAATAAATCATACCAGAAGGATTCGACGGCGAGTTGATAATTACCGCTTTTGTTTTCTCAGTAACGGCATTACGTAATTGCTGCGCTGTAATTTTAAAGTTCTGTTCCTGTGTTCCTTCTACATAGACAGGAACACCGCCAGCAAGCTTCACTTGCTCAGGATAAGATACCCAGTATGGAATTGGGATAATTACTTCATCGCCCTCATTTAAAATAACTTGGAACAATGTATACAGAACGTGCTTTGCTCCGACACCAACGATTATCTCATTTGCTTTGTATGTAAGATTATTGTCACGAGCCAATTTATCAATGATCGCTTTCTTTAAAGCAGGTAACCCTCCAGCAGGTGTATATTTTGTCAGACCAGCATCCATCGATTGTTTTGCTGCATTTAAAATATTTTCCGGCGTATTAAAGTCCGGCTCCCCTGCACCTAAACCAATAACATCAATACCTTGCTCCTTTAACTCTTTCGCTTTAGCTGTGATTGCCAAAGTTGAAGATGGTGTTAAAGTCTTTACACGATTTGCCAACAATTGTTTCATGTTGCTCTCTCCTCTACAAATTCAATATGCGTTTCCACCATTGCCCGTCTTCAAATAGAAGATAGACATAATTCAAGCTGCCGGATTCACTTTTATAGGTAATTTCCCATACTGGACCCGGCTCCTCGAATCCTAACTTCATATGAAGAATCTCTTTCGCAGCAGTATCTTCCTGAAAAACAGACAACGCCTGATCTTCGGTGATGCCATCTGCTATAAATACTTCCTGCATTGAATTCTCATCTAAACTCATCGGGACGAAGACTGCTTTTTCCTTCCCATACTCATCCACTCCGAAAACAGTGACATATGGCTTATTCCCATTGTAAACATAGGAATCATCAACAACAGCAAGTGCTTTCGTTTCCAGCGCAAAACTTTCCGCCTTTTGTTCTATTTCACTAAACGGTGCATTGGCCTTCCAAAATACAAACACTGAAATAACAAGCGACAAAGATAAAATAAAGACAACCGAAAAGATAATCCAGTTTTTCATAACTGCACCTTACAATCCGATGTATTTGTTTGTTGTTTAAAGTTTTGTTTCATTTTTGTCAACCTGCTTTCCTTCCTCATCGTTTTTCATTATACCAATTTCCTAAGCTTTGCACCATACTGTGTAGAGGCAGTTTTTGTATAGAAATTGGCGGTAATGACTCGATAAACTGCTGTCCGTATGATTTTGTTTCAATCCGGCGATCCAAAACGATAAATACCCCTTTATCATGGCTCGAACGGATCAATCGCCCGAATCCTTGCTTGAACCGGATAATGGCATCCGGCAGCGCAAGTTCTGTAAAGGAATTGCGTCCCTGCTGTGTTATATAATTGGCCCGCGCTTTAAAGGCTGGTTCTTCCGGTGAAGAAAACGGCAGCCGCACAACGATGACAGCAGACAGACCGTCTCCCGGTACATCGACCCCTTCCCAGAAGCTGTTCGTTCCGAATAATACGGAATGATTAAACTTCTGGAAAGACTTTAATAACCGCATACGGCTTCCGGATGTCACACCTTGCGCAAAGATCATATAGTCGCTTAGCAATTCACTTTCCTGTATTAGATTGACCGTTTTACGAAGCATATCCTGTGACGTGAACAAAACAAAGCATCGCCCATTCGTCATGCGTACAGTATTTGTAACGGCATGTGCGACCTCTTCGATATACTCGGATTGTGATACAGCCTGAATGTCCGGCATGTCATTGACAATATACACTTCTGCCCCGTCGTAATAACTTGGGTCCGCATGCAGCTTTTCAATCGGAATTGACGGATTGATGCCAAGCTGGTTTGTTATAAAACGCTCATTACTTGGTACTGTCAATGTTCCGGATGTCCACACAATGCCGCTCTTTTCTCGGATCGGATCAAAAAGCTTGCGGATTGTTGATGTCACTTCTATCGGTTTTTTATAGAGCTGGATACTGCCCGGAACACTTCGCTGATCCAATTCCAGCCAGCATGAATAGTCAGGATCTTGACTTAGAAAGACATCATCCCACTCTGACAGTTTTATCGTAAACTCATTGACGATATACTGCCATTGCTCAATTAAATATTCATGCTCCGGCGCAAGCTCTTCCACACTTGAAGTGAACTTCCGGATTAGCTCGGTCGCCTCATCCACCCATTGCTGTACAGTAAGCGAAACTTTCATTAAAACTTCACGGCCCAGCTGCAATTCCGAAATGAAGACTTCGATTTTCTGAAGTTGCTTCGTCTGGTGATGCTGCGCTTCTTTCACCCCTCGAAGCAATGCCGTCATTGCCGTATCAAACGCGTTGACCATTTGAATATAGCGCTTTTCCAGCTGATCCAGTGTTTGATAATTTAACAGATGTTTTTTTATTGCTACGCGACGGATCTTATAAAATAGCTGTTCATCTTCCTGTATACCAATTTGTCCAAATAAATATTTCCAATTCATATAGGAGAATATTTTTTCGTGCTGATTGATTGCAGCCTGAATAAACTGATGGGCCTCATCGATTACCCAGCCGCCTAATGAATTAAAAATCTGTTCATTGCGTACGAGATCACTTAGCAGCATCGCATGGTTTGTCACAATAATATCTGCTTGGCGACTGTTTTGAATTGCACGTGAATAGAAATCGTAAAGCGGCATTGTTGTTTTCGGCAAGGCGGTCTTACGTATTTTATCGATAAGCAGCTGGCCACCGCCCGAAACATTCAGCTCGCTTAAATCACCCGTCTCCGTTTTCGCAAGCCAGATAAGCGTTTGCAGAACGGTAAATGTCTGATCATAGGAAACATCCTGTGTCTTTAGCTCTTTCTCGAATTTTTCAATATCGATATAATGGTTCATCCCTTTTAATAAAGCCATTTTAACCGGCTGGCCAAGCGCCTGTTCCAATAATGGAATGTCATTTTGCATAAGCTGATCGAGCAAATGGGAAGTATATGTGCTGATCCCGATTTTCTGATTCGTTTTCTTAGCATAATAAATCGATGGCACTAAATAACCCATCGTTTTACCGATCCCTGTTGATGCTTCAATGACATGTTCCGCATTAGTATTGAAAGCCTGCCATATGCTGTCCATCATACGAAACTGCTGCGGGCGCTCTTCAAAATTAGGAATCCCTTTCAATAATAAGGCCATTTTTTCTTCAGTCGTTTGCGGGTAGGCAAGTTGGTCCCCATCACTTTTGGGCGTCGGAGCCATTTTACGGATAGCAATTTTACGGTAAAAGACATGACCTTCATCCGTTAATGCTTTACTGCGTTTTATGACAAGCGCATCAAAAAACAGCTGGGACAGGTCTGTTCTCAAACGGAAAGAACGTTTATGCAATTGCTCCAAAGTAATGAGCGGCAATGTTAACAGCTCTTCCCAGCAATGTTTCAACAAATACGCTGTCGCAAGTGCATCATCATCCGCACGGTGTGCACTCTCCAGCTCAATATGAAACTCATTCGCCAAATCTGCTAATTTATAGCTTAGTGACATCGGGAATAAAATTTTTGTCAGTTCAACTGTATCGATTTTCTTTCCGTGCCATTTCGATATACCGGCACGGTTAAACTCCGCCTGTAAAAAGTTCAAGTCAAAATCTGTATTATGGGCTACGAATACGGCCCCTTCCAGCAACTCATAAATATAATCCGCATATGCTTCAAACGGCAGCGCATCTTTTACATCTTCGTCTGTAATATTCGTTAAATCCTGTATGAATAACGGAATCGGTTTTCCCGGATTAATAAATGTAGAATATTTTTTAACGATTTCCCAGCCTTGCATAATTACAATGGCGATTTGAATCATGCGGTCGCCGCTTGCAGGAGAATGGCCTGTTGTTTCAATATCGACTATCGCATATTTTTGACTTTCCTTCATTTTCTTCAACTCACAGTTCAAGTAATATAACGGCATTTTATCATACTGGAGGTAATGCGGTCATGTAATTGGATAGCGCTGTCCCAATGTCACGCTGGAATGCTGCTACCGTAAATATTGAGTCATTGCCGGTATATGAACGTTCTAGAAGTTCTAATATATTTTAAAATCTTCTAATAAAATTTAATTTGTTCCAATAAAATGGCGATTTTCTAATATTACCGCTAACTGTTCTAATAAAAGTCCAACTTGTTCTAATATCATTCCCAGTTCTTCAAATATCCGACGCAAATTTTCTAATATCCCCTCAAATGTTCTAATATATCCCGGCAGACCTCTATCCTATTTAAAGACAAAAAAACCTAGTGCCGCCACAAGGGACAACACTAGGTTAATATACTATGTATAGGTGTGCAGGGGCTCATCTCCCTGCACAATTCAAAAGCTTCCCAGCAAATCCGTGCTGTTGGTGGAGGCTTTTGTTGTGAAGACTAAATCTTCACCGAGGTTTTGGCACCTAATACATAGAATACAATAATATAAAGAATCATTCAACAAGATTAATCAATTAAATTTGAACGATTTCCGAAAATTCCTTTTAACATTGGTGGCGTAACTAATGTTGTAATAATAATTACGATTACCATCGGTGTATAATCTTCAGCCGGCAGCAATCCGCTTGATAATCCCATTGCTGCTAAAATCAGTGCAACTTCACCACGCGAAACCATTCCTGCACCAATTCCTGAAGAAGATCTCCAGCTGAAGCCAGCCAATTTCGCACCAAGACCAGAACCGATAAGTTTTGATAAAATTGCCACGATTGAGAAGATAACTAAGAACCAAATATTTTCTGTAATCCCCGCAAAAGTAACGGATAATCCGATACTAACGAAGAAGAACGGCACGAAAATCCCGTTCGCAATCGGTTCAACTTTATGCTCGACTGTGTCTTTAAACGGTGTTTGACCAATCGCAATACCAATAAAGAATGCTCCAATGATTGTAGCGATACCAAAGTAATGTTCACCTATGTATGCTAACGCAAAACATGCAATAAGCGCTCCGCTTAAAATTGCTTCCGTAACTTTCAAGCGACTAAACAAGCGTAAGAACGGTGGAATAACCCATTTCATTACAACGAATAATAAAACAAAGAACAATACTTTACCGCCGATTAACATAGGAATCGATACATCGTCTCCTATTAAGAAACTCATGGCTATTGCAAGTAAAACAACAACGATAATGTCATCCAATACTGCAGCACCTAATAATGTAGAACCTTCCTTACTTTTCAGCCAGCCGATCTCGCTTAATGTCTGAACTGAAATACTTACTGATGTAGCGGCTAAAGTCAGTCCGATGAAAATTGCCTGACCTTGAGTAAGACCAAATGCCAATGCTAACGGATAACTCATTGCAATCGGTAATATGACACCGCCGATAGCTACGAAGATTGCCCCCTTCATATTTGCATTCAAATCTTCCAGATCAGTTTCTAAACCAGCTAAAAACATTAATAGAATAACCCCTATTTGACTGAATGTTTGCATAACTTCGCTATCAACAATCCAGCCAAGCATTGCAGGTCCGATAATAATACCGATCAGGATTTTCCCGAGTACTGATGGCTGACCTAAACGTACTGTTAAATGCCCTGCAATTTTTGTCGCCAATAGCACGATAACTATTTGAAAAATAAACATAGTATCCCCCTTTTACTATACAAAAAGGCATGGTTCAGCCAGTTTGACTGACTCCACCATGCCTACTACGTATTGACTATTTTTATTTTAAATAAAAAAAATTTAAAAAGCAATGATATTGTAATAGAATTATAAAATTTTATTATATTGCTAGAAAAACCCCGGCAATACTTCCCGCTGAAAATACTGATTTTTCCTAAGCCATACATTTAAAATATGTCGATGTGTCAGCAGCTTTCTCCGTGAGGCATGCCTTCTTTGCGCTTCCTGCAGACTTTCGAGCAATATACGCGTCTCCGTCATACATTGTGCCGGGTCGGTAATAACTTTCAATGCCGGACTTATTAACCCGTGTTCCTGCAGTAGTGCCAGCACTTTAGCAAACTGTTGACCCATCGCAATATAGTTTTCTTCTATATTAAAATCAATACATTGATATAACGTATTTTCCACTTCTTTTTCTACAAGCTCCATTGACTGATTTTCCATATGTCACCTCATGTTGGAATTGTATACAACAAGTATAGTAGAATTCAGCTCAATAAAAAAGAAATTGGATTGAAAAAAGCTACGGGGCATCTCATCTGCACCGTAGCAACCAGTTATTTTGCATGGATCGCTTTTCCGAAAACGGAACGAGCCGCATCGCCAACATGCTCGCTGACTGTCGGATGCGGGAAAATAAGCCTTGCCAAATCTTTTACGGATCCTCCTAATACTTTTGCCGCCAGCATGGAGTTGATCATTTCCGTCGCGCCGTCACCAACGACACATGCCCCGTAAATATCCCCTTCAGGACTCGCGACAAACTTCATAAAGCCCTGTGTATTTCCTTCAAGCAAGGCTTTAGGATTCGTCGGTAAATACATTTTCGTTACAATGCTGTCTGCAGGGGCTTCGTGTTCCAGCATGCCAAATGTCGCAATTTCAGGATGTGTATAGACACATCGCGGAATTTCCTGCTGATTGATCACTTTCGGATGCTTCCCTAAAATATAATCGACTGCATGTACACCTTCTGCACTTGCAGAGTGGGCAAGCTGGAATCCGCCGACTAAATCGCCAATCGCAAAAATGCCCGGAATACTTGTCTCATAGTGATTATTAACTTTAATTAAACGCCCATCCATCTGCATCTCCAGCACTTCCGCAATTTCAGTGTTCGGACGGCGGCCTGTCGCAAACAATAAATTTTCGAACGGGTAATTCCCGATTGATGTCTGTACATGGTCCGCATGGATTTCTTCGAATGTAAAGTCTGTCACAAGTTCGATTCCCAGTTGCTTCATCTTTTCTTTAATAATCGGCCGTGCATCCGGCTCTTCTGTCTGCAAAATATCTTTACTATGATTTAATACGGTTACTTTTGTTCCCATTGGTGCTAAAGCAAATGCCATTTCAATTGCGATTACCCCGCCTCCGATAATCGTTAATTGTTTCGGAAGCTCCTGGATCGAGAAAAACGTATCCGTTGTATGATACTGTGCATTTTCAAGCCCTTTAAATGGCGGAACGAACGGGCGGCTGCCTGTTGCCAAAATGACATGATCTGCTGTAAATGCCTCATTGCCGATAATCACTTTTCGTTCTGCGGTAACTGTCGCCATCCCTCGAAACATTGTAATCTGTGCATTTTCAATAAATGTTTCAATATTAGCTAACAGTTCATCAACTACCTGGTCTTTACGCTGCATTAACTTTGGAAAATCAATATTAATTGTCGGGACTGTCACACCCCAATCGGTACCGCGCCGAATTTCCTGCACTAGCTTGCTATGCTCAAGCATAATTTTTGAAGGGATACAGCCGACATTATAGCACGCTCCACCGACTTTATCTTTTTCGACAAGCGCTACTTTCAACCCGCTTTTTGCTGCATGGATTGCCGCAACATATCCACCAGGCCCTGCACCAATGACAGCTAAATCAAATTTTTCCATCTATACCACCTCAATTTTCACATTAGCATTACGATGTAGGGAATGCAACAAATCGACCGTCAATTTACTATTAATTCTTAATATTTAATCAATAAAAACAGCGAACTGCCAATCGCATTTCGCTGTCTATTCTTCCTTTATTTCAATACTTTAATTTCTACATTTTTACGGCCCCAGTTGAGCGCAATTTTCTTTGTTTTAACATAAACATCAATCCGGTTACCTTTAATCGAACCGCCTGTATCGCCTGCAACTGCAATTCCGTAGCCTTCTACCCATACTTTCGTTCCAAGCGGAATCACCTTTGGATCAACCGCAATCAGTTTAATATCCGGGTTTTTCTTTAAGTCGATTCCGGATGCCGTTTTTCCGGAACATCCTTTACAGTATGCAGTAAAAGCGCTTGCTTCCACTTTTAACGTTTTGACAACTTCAAAGTCATCAATCGTTTCCTTTTTTTCTTTTTTCTCAACCGGTACCTTGTTTTTAATATGATCCGGTAATTTCAGTACGAAACCTTCCGTTACTTCTTCTATGTCGTTCACTTCATTTAATTCAAGTAATGTATATACTGATGTGTCATAACGATCTGCAATTTCATCCAATTCTTCACCTTTCTTCACCGTATGCGTAGCAGCAATTGCCGCGTTTGTGAAGAATAAGGTAGTGACCAAAAAGAAGGCAAAGCTAAATAATAGTTTATTTTGAAACATATTAATTATTCCCCCCTGTATCTTTTGTCTTTTTTGTAAAATAAAGCTAAATCCAAGTCTACACATTTTATATTTCAAAAAGATTACAAGAAGATGATATAAAAATTACAATATTATCCTTTATAACCAAAAATGTAATATAAAAAAAGCTGTCATATAGGAATATTCCTTCATGACAGCTTTTCAAAATGTTTTTACATAATTGTTGCTTCAGGTTCGTATGCGATGATTTCTTTAATTGTATTGCTTTCCCCCATAATCGCAACAGTCGGTGTATGTTCCGCAACTTCTTTATTGTCCACGTACACGTATGAAATAATGATGACAATATCACCTTTTTGAACAAGGCGGGCTGCTGCCCCGTTTACACAAATTACTCCTGAACCGCGCTCGCCCGCAATAATGTACGTCTCAAAGCGTGCTCCATTGTTGTTATTGACAATATGGACTTTTTCATTCGGCAGCATGCCAACCGCATCCAAAATATCTTCATCAATTGTAATTGAACCAACATAATTCAAATCTGCCTGGGTCACTTGGGCACGGTGGATTTTACTGTTCATCATCATTCTAAACATACATTACTTCCCCTTTTAACGAAAAAATTAAATTATCGATTAGACGTGTTTTGCCAATATGAACGGCAGCTGCAATAACAATCTGCTCTGTTTGATCATCGACTTCCTTTAAATCCGGATAGGATAAAATCATCAAATAATCAATGTTACCTGACGTATTGTCATGGATTATTTTTTTCGCAAGTGCTATGGCCGATTCCACACTGCCGGATTCCAGCAGCTCTCTTTTTGCCAGCTGCAGCCCTTGCTGAATTGCAGGAGCCTGTGAACGTTCTTCAGCAGTTAAATAAACATTGCGGCTTGATTTTGCCAATCCGTCCTCTTCACGTACAACCGGCACAACTCGGATTGTGACCGGGAAATTGTAGTCTCGTACCATTGTTTGAATGATTGCCACTTGCTGGGCATCCTTTTGCCCGAAATAAGCGCGGTCCGGCTGCACTAAATTAAAGAGCTTCGCTACAACTTGCAAAACCCCGTCAAAATGACCAGGTCGACTCGCACCACATAAAATATGTGCCTGACGTCCTGCACGAATGGAAATCCCGCCATTGTGCGGATACATTTCTTCTACAGACGGGGCAAATATATAGTCTACCCCTACCGATTTTGCCAATTCTGTATCACGCGGTAAATCTCTTGGGTACGATTCAAAATCTTCATTTGGACCAAATTGTGTTGGATTGACGAATATACTCATAATAACTAGTTCATTTTCTTTGCGTGCGTTTGCGGCCAATGTTAAATGCCCTTCATGTAAATAGCCCATTGTCGGGACAAGACCGATTGACTGCCGGTTGTATTTTGCCATTTGCACAACTTCCCGCAATTCGGCTATTGTCGTTAAAACTTTCATTATTTTACGCCTCCGTAGAGCTCAATTAGCTCTGTCTCTTTCATTGTGAAACTTTGTTGCAATGTCGGGAATGTACCTGATTTTACAGCGTTTGTATAAGCCGTAATCCCCTTCTCCACCTCATCACCAACATAGGCGAATGCTTCTACAAATTTAGGGATGTGGTGCTTTCCGTACTGCAGTAAATCATGGTAGACAAGCACTTGCCCATCCGCTTTTACACCTGCACCGATGCCAATTGTCGGGATCGTTAAGTTATGTGATACAACTTCTGTCAATTGATGTGGAATACATTCCAGCACGACGGCACATGCGCCTGCCTGTTCTACAAGTCGCGCGTCATTCAATAATTTTTCAGCTTGTTCGGCTGTTTTTCCTTGTACTTTATAACCTCCGAGTACACCTGCCGATTGTGGCTGCAGTCCTAAATGTGCCACTACCGGGATACCGGCATCAGTTAACTTCTTAATAACAGGTACGACATCATCTGCGCCTTCTACTTTTACGGCATTTGCATTCGTTTCCTGCATCATTTTCACAGCCGTTTTCAGTGTTTCGTTCACATCTCCATGATAGGAACCAAACGGCATATCAACGACGATAAATGTATCCGGTGCACCTCGGCGAACCGCTTTACTATGGTGAATCATATCTTCCACCGTTACACGCATTGTCGATTCATAACCGAGTACGACCATCCCGAGGGAATCTCCGACAAGTATCATATCGACACCTGCCGCCTCTGAAAATTTTGCTGCCGGATAATCATAAGCAGTAATCATGACAATTTTTTCGCCTTGCTCTTTCATTTTTAAAAACTGTGCTGTTGTTTTCATATTCTTCCTCCTTAAGTGGAAAGAAAACAAAAATACCCTTCTATCTAAAATTAGACAGAAGGGTAGTACCATACGTAAATTCAACACATTTCATACTTTAAGTGGAAAGAAAATCGAACGAAAAGTATAAAATGAATTCATTTATGCGTGTTTTCTTCCGTCTCTGTCCTGTGTAGATCAAAGCAGATTTTTTTAATGTTGACTAGCAGTTGCAGGTACAGTTCTATTAAGATACTGTCCTAGAGCTACTATAACAAGTTTGGAAGAAAACGTACAGAATAAATAATTGCTGTAAAAACTTTTTTTGAGCTTTATGATAATAGTTCAATGTCGGCAGAATAAATGCCTTTAATTTCCCCGTTTGCTTGACGAATTTCCAGGACACCGCTCTCAGTAATACTGACAGCTTCCCCTTCAACGACTTCACGGAGTGTTGTTGCCTTCACCCGTTTTCCGAT
Organism: Solibacillus sp. FSL R5-0691; assembly: GCF_037974225.1. Classification (GTDB taxonomy): domain Bacteria; phylum Bacillota; class Bacilli; order Bacillales_A; family Planococcaceae; genus Solibacillus. The sequence goes on along the minus strand of NZ_CP150231.1, from coordinate 1,237,543 downwards.
TGTTCCCGAAGCCTGTTCCCATAGCTTTTTAATTTGACCGAAGCCGTTTTTCACGTATTCATCACTGTATTTTTCCAAACACTCAAGCACTTTGGCGACAAAATGCACACGTTCAATTGGCTCTCCTTCTTCAATCGCAATCGAAGTTGCAATCGATTGCAGCTGTTCAGGGAAATCGCTCTTCTGCTGATTGACATTGATGCCAATTCCAATGAGCAATGCCTGGATACGATCCGCTTCAGCTACCATTTCAGTTAAAATGCCCGTTGTTTTTTTGCCGTTGATTAAAATATCATTCGGCCACTTGATTTCAGGAGTGAAATTTTTAAAACTCGACTTCATTGCTTCAACAATGGCCACAGCAGTAACTAATGTAAATTGAGGTGCCTGATGAGGGGCAACATCCGGACGTATAATGACCGTCATCCAAATACCTTGTCCTTCTGTAGATTCCCATTCACGCATCATACGCCCTCGCCCTGCAGATTGATGCTCAGCAATTACTACTGTGCCATCCGGTGCACCATTACGGACAAGTTCATGCGCAACAAGCTGTGTCGACTCTACCGTTTCATAATAATGAACTTGCCGGCCATAGCGTTCCGTCGTCAAAAATTGCTGCAGTTGCCCCATATCCACCTTATCCGGTACAGACAACAGTTTATAGCCACGTTTTTTTACTGTTTCAAACTCATAGCCTTCCTGCTTCAATGTCTGCATATGCTTCCATATTGCCGTTCGGGAGACGTTGAGCTCATCTGCCAGCACCTGCCCGGAGATTGGTTCTCCATCCGCAGTCAAAAACCGCTTCAAAATTTCATCCTTCATCGTGAAATGCATAAAACCATTCCTTTAATTGTTGTTTATCATTTTGTACTTCCCCGTTTAAGACCGCTTCAACTGCTGCATCGAGCGCCTGTTTAATCCAGCTCCCGCGTTTTTTTGAAGACCATACCAACAAGTCTTTTCCTGTAATCGCCAGTTCATGTGCATGCTGAAGTGGCAATGTGCTTTTTCGTGCGACTAATTCTTCATAGACCACATCCAGCGTATGATTTTGCCAAATAACAAACTGGCAGGCTGTTTTAAGAACCATTGAATCAAAACGCATCAAATCAACATGACTTATTCCGTCGAGTAGACTCTCATAAGCATCCATCACTGTTTTCACAAAGAGTCTATCCTTATTCGAACAGCGATATTTTGTAAGAAGGTTCAAATCACTGCCGTTTATTAAACAGAAATATGCCCAGCCAACTTGCCGGTCATCCGAAGCGAAATGTGTCCAATCCGAAGAGTTAAACTCGCCATATAAATAATGACTCAGTGTCGTTTTTTCCATGTATTCAATACCAAATGCCGAATGGGCAGAACTAAAAATCTTTGATAGTTCCACTTGAATACGCTCGATTGCCACATATTCAATCGAAGCGGCATTTTCTCTAATCGCTTCGAACGTATTATCCTCGATTGAGAAGTGAAGCTGGGCAGCAAATCGCACAGCGCGCAGCATCCGGAGAGCATCTTCTTCAAAACGCTGACCCGGCTCCCCGACAGCACAAATCATTTTGCTGTCGATATGTTGGCGCCCATCATAATAATCGATAAATTCTCCCGTTTGACTAAGGGCCATCGCATTCATCGTAAAATCCCGGCGTTTCAAATCCTCTTGTAGATTTCGAACGAACTCGACTGCGTCCGGACGGCGATGGTCACTGTAAGTAGACTCAGTCCGGTAAGTTGTTACTTCGATCGGTTCTCCGCAGTCCAGTACAATGACCGTTCCGTGAGCGATTCCGACATCGATTGTTTGGGAGAAGATTGTTTGAATTTCTTCAGGCAATGCACTCGTTGCGATATCGACATCATTATTTTCTTTCTGTAAATAATAATCCCGCACCGCTCCTCCTACAATAAAAGCTTCATAACCGGCATGTTCAATCTTTTTAATGACTTCCTTTGCCGCTTGCCATTGTTGCGGAATCATTCTTCTTTTCAACCACACTTTCATATATCCGTTCATATTGTTCAACCATTTTTGATTCGTGGAATTGTTCCCGTACCGATTTTAGTGCAGCTTCTCTGAAAGCCTGATGTTTTTCTTCATCCTGCAGCAGTTCGACCGCATAATCCGCAACAGATTGCGTATCTCCAAGCGGAACCAAATAGCCGTTCACACCGTGATTGATTACTTCAGGAATTCCGCCGATCGCTGTTCCGATGCCTGGTACACCGCATGCCATCGCTTCCAGTAATACAAGCCCAAATGATTCTTTTTCTGACAGCAATAACTTTAAATCACTGATCGCAAAAAGTTCTGTAATGTTTTCCTGCTTACCTAAAAACAGTACATCATCCGTATAAGGTGAATCTTTCACAATATCTGTGACACGATGCTTTTCCGGACCATCGCCGACTAATAATAGTTTGGCTGGCATACGCTCACGAATTTTCAGGAATGAATCAACCACATCCGGCAGATTCTTTATTTTCCGGAAATTCGAGACATGGATAATCACTTTTTCATGCGGTAATATTCCAAATTGCTCTTTTAAATTGCCTGGATCCACTGGCTTAAATACATCCTCGTCAACGAAGTTATAAATTGTCTCAATCGGTTTTTTCGTATCGATTAAAGCATATGTCTGCTGTTTTAACGATTCCGAAACAGTTGTTACTGCATCGGAACAATCAATGCCATACTTGATCGCCTGCGCTAATGTAGAATCTTCGCCCAAAACTGATATATCTGTCCCGTGAAGTGTTGTAACAATACCAAAATTCTCGCCGCTCATATGACGGGCCAAGACAGCACAAACCGCATGAGGAATCGCATAATGAACATGGAGTAAATCCAGTTTTTCCTCTTTAACAACATCAGCCATTTTGCTTGCTAATGCAATATCGTATGGTGGGTATTGAAATACCGAATAATTATTCACTTCCACCTCGTGGAAAAAAACATTTGAATAAATTTTATTAAGTCGAAATGGCACACTTGATGTAATAAAGTGAATTTCATGTCCTCGTTCTGCCAACATTTTGCCTAGCTCTGTTGCAATGACTCCCGAACCTCCTACTGTCGGGTAACATGTAATACCAATTTTTAATTTTTTCATTCGGCTCCCCATCCTTTCAACAATACGATTTTAACTTTATTTAAAATGATAAAACACATTTATAAAGTAAAATTGACCGACATTTTATTTTCTGCGCTCTTCTAGAATGCGCCAGTCAACAAAACCTTCCTGAAGCCCTTTTAATAAAATTTCCGCTGTGCCCATATTTGTCGCAAGCGGTATATGATACAAGTCGCATAACCGTACCAATGCCATGACATCCGGTTCATGCGGCTGTGCTGTCAATGGATCACGGAAGAAAAATACCATATCCATATCATTATTGGCGATCATCGCACCAATTTGCTGGTCTCCTCCTAATGGACCCGAGCGGAATTTCGTAATCGGAAGTCCCGTTTCAGCCTCAATCATTGTGCCAGTAGTGCCTGTCGCATAAAGGTCATGTTCTTTCAAAATATCGCAATAGGCTATCGCAAACTGAATTAAATTATCTTTTTTCCGATCATGTGCTATTAAAGCAATTTTCATAATATCAACCCATTTCTAAATGATGTTCTCTAATCCGTAGATCAATGTATTGGTTTTCATTACTTCTTCAATACTAAATGTAACACCGCTCATAAAGCTTCCGCGATTTAATGAATCATGACGTATCGTTAATAATTCACCCGTGCTGCCAAACAGTACTTGCTGATGTGCAACTAAACCTGGAAGTCTGACTGAATGGATATGCATGCCGTCATAGTTTGCGCCTCTAGCACCAGTATGTGTTTCTTTTTCTTCCGGATGCCCTTGCGTTTTAGCCTTACGTACTTCACTGATCATTTGTGCCGTTTTGATTCCCGTACCAGATGGCGCATCAAGCTTTTGGTCATGGTGCATTTCGATAATTTCCACATCCGGGAAATATTTTGCGGCATCTTTGGCAAACTTCATCATTAAAATTGCCCCGATCGCAAAGTTCGGCGCAATAATACAGCCTAATTGTCTTTCTGTTGCCATTTGCTGCAGTTCTTCAAGCTGTTCATCGGTAAAACCTGTCGTCCCTACAACTGGACGTATATTATGTAATAACGCCTGTTTTGTTCGTTCATAAACACAAAGCGGATTTGTTAAATCCAAAAGCACGTCCGGTTTTGTCTCACGCACAAGCTCAACAAAATTTGTATAAATCGGGACTTTATAATGATTCGGGAACTCTTCAAGCAATGCCAGTGATGTGCCGACTTCTTTATAATCAAGAGCTGATACAAGTTCCATTCCGTCATTATTCATGATTGTATGTACTGCTTCTGTTCCCATTTTGCCTCGTGCCCCGGCAATTGCTACTCTGATTGTCATTCTGAAAAAACTCCTTTTTACTGTTAGTTGCTTTTTATCCCTGTTTAATTAATTTTGAGTAATAAAATGTGACATTCCTGTGTTCATTCATATTGTTGTCAAATGCGGAAAAATCAAACATAATAAACAATGTAACCTTTTTTCTGCTCCAACACATATATTCTTACTCAACCGATTTTAGGAGGTTTACTATGCAAGGAATAAAAATACAGAATATCATCGGAATACTTATAGGTTCCGCAATATTCAGTTTCGGTTTTGTCCACTTCAATATGCAAAACCAACTGGGTGAAGGTGGATTTAGTGGTATTACACTTATTTTATATTTTACACTAAATTGGGACCCAGCATTAATGAATTTGTTATTAAATATTCCAATGTTTATACTTGGATGGCGTTTACTAGGGAAAAAAGCATTTATCTATACGATCATCGGTACACTTAGTGTATCGGTATTTTTGAAAATCTTCCAAATTTACGAAGTCGATATGAACTTGAAGGATGATCTATTCCTTGTCTCATTATTTGCAGGGGTATTTGTCGGGATCGGTTTAGGAATTGTTTTCCGATTCGGCGGTACAACCGGTGGGGTCGATATTTTAGCCCGACTCGCAAATAAATATCTTGGTTGGAGTATGGGTAAAACGATGTTCGGCTTTGACTTTTTTGTCATTCTTTTCTCATGGATGACGTTTTTGGATGCCCGTTCGATGATGTATACATTAGTCGCTGTGTATGTCGGCGGCCGTGTAATCGATTTAGTGCAGGAAGGTGCGTATTCAGCAAAAGGTGCATTTATTATTTCAGTAAAGTCCGATGAGATCGCAAACTTAATTACAAATAATATGGACCGCGGCGTAACCGTTTTTGACGGTCATGGTCACTTTACAAAAGAACACCGGGATGTTCTGTACTGTGTCATCGGCCGAAACGAACTTGTCCGTCTAAAAAATATCGTTCATGGTGTCGATCCGCACGCATTCGTATCCATCATGGATGTCCGCGATGTAACTGGTGAAGGCTTCACACTGGACGATAAAAAACAGCCGATAAATTAGTCTTTTGAAGTATATTTATTTGCATTTTTAAATATTGTCCGTTGATTTCCACTGCGGGCGGCCGCTTTCCGCGGGCGCGGCTCGAGCCTGTAGTCTCTCCCTCGCGCTTTTCCCGCAGGAGTCTGCCGCCCTCCATTCCAATCAACTCCCGTTTATTCAAAGCGGACACAACTTAATAAGTTAGTAAATGGTTGAATAATATTCAAAAAAGTCATTTTCCACAATGGGAAAATGACTTTTTCTAATTTCTATTAAATATTAATCTTCAGAATTCATGCCTGTATAAATTAGGATTAAACGTAATAGCTCCATTACTGCTACAGCTGCTGCTGCAACATATGTCATTGCTGCCGCATTTAATACTTTGCTTGCTGAGCGCTCTTCAGAATTGTTGATAATACCTAACGATACGACTTCATTCATCGCACGTTTGGATGCATCGAACTCTACCGGCAATGTGATGATTTGGAATAAAACACCTGCCGCTAATAACACAATACCTAGCAATAACAATGATGGAATTGAACCAAGCATACCAATAATCACAAAAATCCAAGACATATTCGATGAAATATTAGCGACCGGCACTAATTTCGAACGCAATGTTAAAAACGAATAAGCCTCCGCATGCTGCATCGCGTGACCAACTTCGTGCGCTGCTACAGCAGTACCGGCAATTGAAGAATTGTAATAGTTGTCCTCAGATAGAGCAACCGTTTTAGTAGCAGGATTATAATGGTCAGCCAAAAAACCTTGAGTCGGTACTACACGAACATCTGTTAAACCATGTTGATCTAAAATATAACGTGCTACTTGAGCACCTGTCATTCCTTTTTCAGCAGAAACTTTAGCAAACTTTTTGTACGTACTTTTTACCTTCATTTGTGCGTAAATTGGCAACAGCAAAATGATGATAAAGTAAATAATATACATCACTATTATCTAACTCCCCTTCTATCTCTTTCTATACTTTAATTTTAAAGGCTTTCTAGTCTTGTTGCAAATATTCCCGCTTACGACTTTCAAGAAAAGCAAGGACGATACATGCTATCGAAAGCCAAAAAGTGAAGTACCCGATTTCGCTTGGATACTGGTAAATGACTCTGTAAAATGGCATTTGGCCAAACAAATAGTCGATTACATCGTTATGCAATGTCCAAATAGCAGCAACCATCACGTGCCACATTTTGAATCGGTATTTCGGTAAATACAGAACAGCCTGTACTGCCATTAAAAAATGGGAAGCAACGAGCATCCATCCGTCTGCTCCCAACTGTCCATTCTCTGCAAACGTCAGAAGGTTCATCGCAACTGCCCATAAGCCATATTTAATTAAGGTAATAAAGGCAAGCACTTCCATTAACCTGAAATTTTTACCGATAAGCCATCCGATAATAGCAAAACAGAAAAATAAGCTTGCTGTGGGCGAATCCGGTACGAATATATAGTAAATCGGTTCTGTTACTGCCAACTGTCCCCGGTACCAGTAATAGCCGTACACGGTGCCTAGCAAGTTAATAATAAGCAGTAAGGTTAAAAAGGCACGATGGTTTAATACGTACCATAATTGCATCATATATGCTTTCATTTGTTCACCTTTTTCTTCTACATTCTTCTTTAATCCGTATTATGTATTGTGTGCAACTAAACCAACTATTGTACGTCTTTTATTATATATGTTCTTAATCGTTACGCAAGCATACAATGTATATTATGCATCCTACAACTAAATGAAAATTAAAAAGAGAGTCAATATTCTGACTCTCCAGTTTAAAAATTATTATTCAGCTTCTTTTAATCCTGCGATAAATTCAGCTAAAACTTCAAGTTCTTCCTCTGTACCTGTAAATGCTCCAGCTGGCATACCGCCTCGTCCGTTCTTAATTACTTCCTGAACTTCTTCGGCTGATAATTCATTGCCAAGCAGCATTGGTCCGGATACCCCAGCCAAGTCTCCACCATGACAGCCAATACATGAAGCTTGAGCCTGATAGATTTCATAGCCTTCGGACGTTTCATCTACTTCAACATCCGGAAGTAAGCCTAAATGTTTATCTGTAATTTCACCTTGTGCATGAACTGCTTCCCAGTTAGTAGCCTGAACAGATTCCCATGTTGTATAAATAAGTGCTGCTACTGCCAACAACATAAATGCTGTCGGTAATGGTCGTTTAAATGGTCGACGTTCAGGTGTTCTATCTAAAAACGGTACCAATGCTAATGAACCAAATGCAATACCTGGAATAACCATTGCGCCAATGACGTTATATGGACCAGATGCATAAGAGTATTTTAATAGCTGGTACATTGATAGGAAGTACCAGTCCGGTAACGGTATATACGATGCATTGGTTGGATCTGCCGGACCTTCAAGTGGTGAAGGATGTGCGACAGTTAATAATAAATAACCGATTAAGAAAACTGCACCTACCATCCATTCTTTTAATAAGAAGTCAGGCCAGAAAGCTTCTGTTTTCCCCGGATACTCGGAATAATCTTTTGGCACGTTCGGCATACGGTTATTCGCTTTAACACGTGAATCACCTACGAACTTCATACCTTTTCCGCGTTGCATAGTGTCCCCTCCTTAAAAAATAGTACAATTAGTTTCGGATCATAGAGGTCCTGAAATACCTTGGCGGCGGATCATAATAAAGTGAACTGCCAATAATGCAAATAATGCTGCTGGTAAGAAGAATACATGAATGGCAAAGAAACGAGTTAAAGTTTGCGCCCCGATAATCGTAGAATCCCCAGCTAATAATACTTTTATTGTTTCACCTAAAAACGGAACAGATGCAGCAATCTCGATACCTACTTTAGTAGCGAATAACGCTTTCATATCCCATGGCAATAAATAACCTGTGAAACCTAAACCTAACATAATGGCAAAGATACCTACACCAACTAACCAGTTTAATTCACGCGGTTTTTTATATGAACCTGTGAAGAATACACGAAGTGTATGTAAGAACATCATGACAATTACTAAAGATGCCCCCCAATGGTGCATACCACGAACGATTTCACCGAATGCTACTTCGTTTTGTAAATAGTAAACTGATTTCCAAGCATTCTCTACATCTGGTACATAATACATCGTTAAGAACATACCTGATAGAATTTGAATTACTGTAATAAAGAATGTTAATCCTCCGAAACAGTAAACGAATGCTGAAAAGTGATGGGCAGGGTTAACGTGCTCTGGCACTTCATGGTCGGCAATATCACGCCAAATAGGAGTAATATCTAAACGTTCATCGACCCAATCATAAATTTTATTTAGCACTGTGTCGTACCCCCTAACTTATTTAGTTACTGTGTGTGTTAGCGATTTTTTTCCCAAGCATTAAGAAACCATCATTTTCTGACACTTCATACATATCCAATGGTCCAAGAGGCGGTGTTCCTTTTACGTTTACACCATTTTTTTCATAACGCCCTCCATGACATGCACAGAAGAATTGATTCGGGTGATTTGGATCACTTTCCCAGTTTACAGTACACCCTAAATGCTTACATACAGGTGACATTGCGATGATTTCGTCGCCTTCTTTGTAAACCCAGGCAGCATCTGCTACTTCTGATTTGTACCAGCCATCCGTCTGTTCATACGAAAAGTCCACTTTTACCGGAACTTCTGTAATTTCGGCAATTTTTTTGCTTGTTTGTACAAAATCACCATCTTCTTTTGACTGAAGAATTGGGTCAATAGCAAAACGTACCATTGGCATTAACATTCCTGCCGCCATAAATCCACCTACACCAGTAATTGTATAAGTTAAAAATTGACGTCTTGTAACTCGATTCCTACTCATCCTTTTCCCCCCTCTTACTAAAAGGTCAGTCCAACGGACATATACTTTTAAAAATAGTAAATAACTAGGACATATCTATGATATATCAACTGAATAAGTTGGTCAATATAGCATTCATTTCCAAAAGTGTAGTTTGTGAACATTTAATGAAACAAATGTAGCACAAAAATGCTCGTTAAACCCAAATTTTCGTAAAAGTCGGGATGACTTGTTTTAGCTGATCTTCCAATATTCTCTGTTTAACACCCTGGTCCATAGACTCAAGTGGGATAGCCGGAAGCCAAATAATATTTAAATATTCTTTAAATTCAGTCCAAGAATGGTCACAGGTAATAAAGACCACTGCTTTAAAACCTGCTTCCTTCAATTCTTTTTCCATTGCTGCCGGCATTTTATCTGACTTGGTTCCCATTGTATATGAAAAGGGGGGCAATAATAAAAGACGTCCTTTAAACTGCTGTTCTATAAAATTCGTCAACGTCATTAAATATTCTGAAGCAGAACTGCTCTGCTTCATTCCTTGATCCGAAAAATCCAATTGCACGAGCGGGACAATTGCCGTATCTATAAATTGCTTCTGAGCCTGGAACTGTTCTACATCTTTTACTATAAAGTTCATATTCTTTCCTCCTAGTACCTTTAAACTTCTGAAAATAGGAAAGAAGTAATTTTTTTAATAAAGTATAAAATTACTTCGTATGCTTTAATGCTTGCAATAAATTAGATAACTCGAAAAAACGTTCTTTATCTCCACTATCCAGTGCTTCATCAATTTCTTTTAGCAGTTGCTGTTCCTGGAATTCTAGTACACTATTCTCCAGCAAACGCTCGGCTGCTAGACGGTCTTTTTCACTGATGAAGATATCAGCCGGTACGTAAGGATTTTCCTCCAGTACCGCCAAATACAGAGGATCAGGCGGTACGCTCGGGAAATTCAGCTGAAAATAAATTGCTTCGTGGGCATTGATTCGTAAATCATGAAATGCTTTTTCGGCATCGGATGTCATAATATTTTCTTTATAAAAACGGAATGGGATACTTGTTGTTTCAATTGTCGACATTACTATGGAACGCGGGCAATAATGTGCTTCATCAACGAAATGAACATTTTTCAGCAAATCGTCATTACTTAGTAAGTAATTTAAAATCCATACACCTTCACGTCTTTTTAACTGGAAATTTTTCAAAAACCACCTGATAAACAACTTTTTGTCATTCAGTGGTACGGAATATGTCAACATGCAATCCTCCCTTTACTCAAAGCGTTCTAATAAATCAGTCCATTGCTGTTCAGAAGGCTGTAATTGGACAAGTCGCTCGGCAATTTTCTTTGCTTCATCACGCTTGCCGTCCTCAACTAAAAACACAAAATATTTCTCTAAAAACTCAACATCATCGTTAAATTCATTATATGCCTCTTTGTAAATTTCGTATGCTTTTTCGAACAGTTCTTCTTCATTATAAGCATTGGCTACAAATGGATATAAAGCGACCCATTCGAATTCATTTTGATGCAATTGTTCATATAGTGAAATAATTTCTTCATAGCGTTGTTCGGTATTGTAAACAGACATCAATACTAAAATCGCTTCCATATATTCAGGGTCCAATGCAATGGCCTCACTTAAAAACTCTATCGCTTCCTGCTGTTTGCCATTTTTAATCGCCATTTTCCCCGCAAATAAATAGAGGGATTTATCGTATTCGTCTCGTTTAAGACCTTCTTTAATAACTTTTAAGGCACGTTCATTATCCTCGAGCATTGCATAACTTTCAGCCAGCAGTAAATAAGCCGAGAAATAATCAGGGTCCAACTCTTTTAAATCTTCCAGCTGTTTTATAGCTAGTTCATATTTTTCCGTCTGGAACGCTGCATAAGCCGAACCAAACAGCAAGTCTGCTGTAACTTCTTCTTCAAGTGCTTCCATATAATAATCCAGAGCCGTTTCATAACCTGCACCAGCACGGTAAACTTCTGCAAGACGCTGGGCTAAAATTATACCAGCAAACTTTTTATCGATCGCATACAGCTCTTCATAAATTCGAACAGCTTCTGTAAAACGACCTGTTTCAAATAATAATTCTGCTTTGGCAAATTGAAGTAAAGGTTCATGAGGTAAAATTTGCAACGCATCATTAATCCGTTGTTCCGCCACTTCAAATAACCCCTGCATTTGATAATAGTCGGCCAATACTAACAGCGCTTGAGGGTATTCCGGCGCGTCATCGGCAATCCCCATCAATAAATCGAGGGCATTATCCTCTTCGCCAAGTTCAATTAAAACACTTGCACGGTCGATTGAAATTTGCGCTTCTTCAGGAAATAAAAATTGAAGATGCTCAAATACACGGTCTGCTTCATTTAAAAATCCGTAATGCATAAGTGCTTCGGCTACTTCATATTGTGCTGCGGGTTCAGCATCCATTAAAAAAGATTCAAGAAGTCGGTTAATCTCCTCTAAATTTCCTTCTTGAATCGCTTGTAGTAATAGTTCCATGTGTATTTCACCTTTTTCTTTTGTTCTCAATATTATGCTACATGACGAAGCAATGCATCACAAGAAAAAGAATTCGGATGTTTTTAAAATTCATTTGAACAAAGTAAAAAGGAGATGCAAAAAGGAAGTTCTTTTTACATCTCCGTAAATCATTATTTTATTATACTATTAACATGTTCAAAAAAAGTCGGGTAGGAAACGGCGATACAATCCGCATCGTCAAGTTCAACTTCCCCATCCGCAACTAGCGCTGCGATCGCACCCATCATTCCAATACGGTGATCACCATATGTTTTCAAGCTTCCACCATGTAAAGGAGTCGGGCCTTCAATGACCATGCCGTCTTCTGTCGCTTCAATATTTGCGCCTAGTTTCTTTAACTCATTTACAACCGCATCAATACGGTTTGTTTCTTTTACTTTTAGCTCTTCTGCATCTTTAATGATTGTTTTACCGGCAGCTTGTGTCGCAAGCAGTGCAATAATCGGAATTTCATCGATTAGGCGGGGAATAATCGCGCCCTCCACTGTTGTTCCTTTTAGATCGGAAGTTTCAATCGTAATCGTAGCGGTTGGTTCTGCCGCGTTCTCGTCATCGATTGTGATGGCCATTTTCGCACCCATGTTTTGAAGTACTTCTAAAATGCCGTCACGTGTTTCATTGACCCCCACGTTATTCAGAATAATTTTGCTGTTTTTCGCAATAGCACCGGCAACTAGGAAAAATGCAGCCGATGAAATATCCCCGGGTACATTTACATGTGTTCCAGTCAGGGTTTGACCGCCTTGCAATGACACGACCCCATCTTCAACTGTTACCGTTGCCCCGAACTGGCGCAGCATACGTTCTGTATGATCACGTGAAATTTCTTCCTCACGGACAACCGTTGTACCTTCAGCACGTATACCGGCAAGCAGAATAGCTGATTTCACCTGGGCACTGGCAACAGGCATTTTGTAGTCGATCGCTTTTAACGAGCCACCTTGGATTGCGAGTGGCGTATATTGTCCATTTTCTCGTCCGGCAATTTGCGCACCCATTAAACGTAATGGATCTGCCACACGACGCATAGGACGCTTACCGATCGATGCGTCACCTGTCATGATTGTATGTAATTTTGTGCCGGATAACAGCCCTAACATTAAACGTGTTGTCGTACCTGAGTTTCCTGTATAAAGGACTTCTTTCGGTTCAGTCCACCCATCTATTCCCGGACTGTCTATCGTTACGTCTGTCCCGTCAACCTCAATGTCTACCCCAAGCTTTTGGAAGCAGTCGATTGTACGAAGGCAGTCTTCACCTAATAAGAAGCCGCTGACCGTCGTTTTTCCTTTTGCAATGGAGCCGAACATAACAGAGCGGTGTGATACCGATTTGTCACCCGGTACCGTAATATCTCCCTGTAATGACGGTTGATTGTAATGCAATGTTTTACTCATTTATGCCCCCCCTTTTTAGAAGATCCCTTTTGCCATTATGAAATATATGTATCGTACTTCGCCTTGTGTTCAATACATTGTGCCGCACGTTCCCGGTCTTCATTTGTCTGGAAACTGATGACCAGAATCCCGAATACATCAACACGTGTTTCTACGATACGTATATTTGTAATACTTATATTATTTTCAGCCAATAAGCCTGTGACTTCTGAAATGACCCCTGGATAATCCGGGATATCGACATAAAGATCGTACGGTATATACAAGGCACCGTTCGCAACCGGTAAACTGTCCCGGACATCACGCGCTTCACTGAAGTAGTTCTCGATCGCTTTCGCATCACCTTCAGCCAATAGATCACGCACACGCTGCATTTCGTTAAGCCAATTATCAAGCTGTCCGACCAATTCCTGCTTATTTTGCATTGTAATATCACGCCATAAAGCAGGATTTGATGAAGCAATACGTGTAATATCACGGAAACCGCCTGCAGCTAATGAAGAGGTCATTGGATATGTCTGTTTTTCACTATTAAGCTGATGTACTAAAGATGCCGCGATAATATGCGGGAAATGGCTGACAACAGCTGTCATATGATCATGTACCTTCGCATCGACAACGACCATCTTCCCGAGTGTAAATTTCAGCAGATCATCCAGTGCAGCAAGTTTTTCAAGCTCTTCCCCTTCATGGGGTGTCAGCATATAATAGGCATTTTCCAGTAAATAGGGTTTTGCTGCTGTAATACCGCTTTTATGGGAACCCGCCATTGGATGCCCGCCGATAAATGTAATACCCAGTTGCCGCAGCTCTACTGCTTTTTCCATAATTTTCGCTTTCGTACTGCCTGTATCTGTAATAATGACATTGCGCTTCAATTCCCACGACTTCAGCTGTTCCATAAAGTCGAGTGTCACATTTACCGGTGTACCAAATATAATTACATCCGCTTCTTTTGCAAATTCAGCAGGATTTTTAACAACTTCATGAACGACCTGTAAAGTGTCCGCTAATTGTCGTGTTTGTTCATGAGCATCATAGCCGAACACTTTTGTTTGTGGTGCCTTCTGCAAAGCCATCGCTACAGATCCACCAATTAACCCTAGTCCGATTACGAAGACATTTCGTGTCATGCAAGTACTCCTTGTTCATTTAAGACTTCTTCAAGCAACTGTAAAAATCTCGCATTTTGAGCTTCTGTACCGATTGTCACACGAATGTAGCCTTCCAATCCTAATGCTGCGCCGCTTCGGATAATAAATCCGCGCTTCATCATTTCTTCAAATACAACATTACTTGGAGCTTTCACTTCAAACATGACAAAGTTCGTTTGGGATGGGAAATAATTTAAACCGTGCTGCTCGCAAAATTCTACAAACTGCTTTTTGCCAATTTCATTTGCTTCACGACAGCTGGCAATGTATTCCTGGTCCTGTAGTGCGATTTGCGCTACTCGCTGGCTTAGGATTGTATTGTTGAACGGTGCACGCACAGGGTCAAGCTTCGCAATAACATCTACTTGGGCAATTCCGTAACCAACGCGGAAAGAAGCCAGTCCATACGCTTTTGAGAATGTACGCAATAAAATTAAATTCGGATAGTCACGGAAATAATGCAATGTATCTTTATAAGAGGCATCGTTTATGTATTCCACATAAGCTTCGTCCAATACAATGAAAACATCCTTTGGCACTTTAGCCAAGAAAGCACTCAATGCTTCATCCGATACGATAGTACCTGTCGGATTGTTCGGATTACATACCCATACAACCGATGTATTTTCATCAATTGCCTCCAGCATTGCTTCTAAATCATGGACACCATTTTTCAATGGTACTTTACGGATTTCTGCACCTTCAATCTCTGCATTATGCCAGTATTGAGAAAATGATAAATCTGCCATGACGGTGTTCACACCTGGATATAGTAATGCACGGGTAATGATTGCGATTAAATCATCCGAACCATTTCCTAAAATGATTTCATTTTCATCAATACCATAGAAATTCGCCAATGATGTTCGTAAGTTTTGAGCATAACCGTCCGGATATATTGCATGATTGGATTCATCTTTTTGTAAAAATTGTTTTACTTTTGGTGAGCTGCCAAAAGGATTTTCATTTGAAGCGAGCTTTACGACTTCATCCAAACCGAAAAGCTTCTTAACCTCTTCTATTGGTTTTCCCGGTTTGTAAGCTTTCATTCCAAATAACTGTTGTTTCCATTTCATCCTTAACGTCTCCTCTAACTCGCAATTATTTCACTAAATCTGGTCTTAATTTTACCGCATCTTCTAAGTATATATGTTGGATTTTGTCCTGTGGCGTTTCCGTATTCACATGTAATAATACACGAATACATAATGGCAATGCACCAGGCACATCCATTTCATGCATGCACATAATCGGTACATACTGCCACCCCGGCATCGAACGTACCGACTTGGCAGGAAAAGCCGAATGAATATCCGGCGTTGTAGAAATTGTCACAGAGGCAATATCTTCCGGTTCAATATTATTTTGTTTCGCAACTTCTTTTACTAATCTTGCCGTTTCTCCCCATACATATTCGGCTTTATCTTCAGCAATCGTAATTGCACCGCGAATTCCACGAATCATTGCTACACCTCCGCTAATAATGCTCTTAGTTGACGATCAATTTCTCGGCATTGTTCAAGTTCAACCTTTTGGACAAATGGTTGTCCGATCGTTTCAAGCAGCACGAACTGCAGTTGTCCATAGTCGGCTTTTTTATCTTTCAGTAAATATTCAATCAGCTGATCGAATGTAAATTCATGAACAGCTTCAAACGGATAGCCGTTTTCCATTGCAAAATGTAAAAAGCGTTTCGTAAATTGGTGATTAACTTTACCGTATTCTTCGCTCAATAGAAGTGCATAAATAAGGCCAATCATCACAGCTTCACCATGCGCTACACGTCCATAGCCTGCTGCTGCTTCAATCGCATGCCCGTATGTATGCCCTAGATTAAGATACTTTCTGACGGACTGTTCGGTTTCATCCTGCTCGACAATGGTCGCTTTTACTTGAATGCCATGTGCCAAATAATTTGCCAACAGTTCTTCCGGAAGTTCCGTTACATGATCTCCCTCAAGTAGCTCTTCCACCCATTGTGCATCGGAAATCAACGCATGCTTAATAACTTCCGCCATCCCTGAGCGTACTTCTTTTTCGGAAAGACTATGTAAAAATACGGTATCGAAAATAACGGCTTCCGGCTGGTAAAATGCACCGATCATATTTTTCCCTAGTTCGTGATTGATGGCCGTCTTTCCCCCAACAGCTGAATCATGTGCCAAAATTGTTGTCGGCACTTGGATGAACGGAATGCCCCGCATATATGTTGCAGCAACAAACCCGGCCAAATCGCCGACTGCACCACCGCCAAATGCGATAATAAGCGATTTTCTTGTACACTTTTGCTGAAGTAAATATGTTTGCACATCATTATAATTTTCAAAGCTTTTACATGTTTCCCCTGCCGGCATAACATGTACTTCAAACGTGTACGGGAAATTCCCTTCAAAATAGCTTTGCTGTGCTGCCCAAACATTTTCATCTGTCAATACAATGATTTTATCTGCTTTAGTAAGCAAATCATGCTGTGCTGTCAATGCATCACGTAATATCCCATTCCCAATCGTTACAGCGTACGAGTGCGAAGGAGTGCGAACCGGAATCTCCATATTAATACTCCTTCGTGTACTGACGCATTTCATCCAACTGCGCCTTTAATTGTGGTAATTGGTCACTATGGAACTGCTCAACGATAGCGTTTGCGATTTCCCAGGCAATAACATGTTCTGCAACGATGGATGCTGCAGGTACTGCACAGCTGTCAGAACGCTCCACACTTGCTTTAAAAGGCTCTTTCGTTTCAATGTCAACACTTTGCAACGGCTTATATAATGTTGGGATTGGCTTCATCACGCCTCGTACGACAATCGGCATCCCTGTCGTCATACCGCCTTCCAAACCGCCTAAACGATTTGTTGCGCGTGTATAGCCCTTTTCGTCATCCCATAAAATTTCGTCATGTACTTCCGAACCTTTTTTACGTGCCATTTCAAACCCGATACCAAACTCAACGCCTTTAAATGCATTGATGCTTAACATTGCAGATGCCAGTTTTGCATCCAATTTGCGGTCGTAATGCACATAAGAGCCGATTCCCGCCGGTAAACCTTCTACAATGACTTCTACGACACCGCCGATTGAGTCCCCTGCCTGTTTTGCTTCATCAATGGCTGTCACCATTTTTGCTGAAGCTTCAGGATCGATACAGTAACATGGGTCGTTTTCAATGATTGTACGGATTTCGTCTGCGGATTTACCTTCCAGCAAGCTGCTGTCTGCTTTAATCCCTACAATTTCCGTAACATGTGAAACAATGGAAATTCCAAGCTCGTTCAACAATGCTTTTGCGACAGAGCCAACTGCCACACGTACTGTCGTTTCACGTGCACTTGAACGCTCCAGTACGTTACGCAAATCGCGGTGACCGTATTTCATCCCTCCGACCAAGTCCGCATGACCTGGACGTGGACGTGAGATTTGGCGTTTAATTTCAGATGGATCGATATCTTCCGGCAATTCTGCCGCACCCATAATTTTCGTCCAATGCTTCCAGTCATCATTTGTAACGACTAATGCGACTGGTGAGCCTAATGTTTTTCCGTGACGGACTCCCGATACAATTTCCACTGTATCAGTCTCAATCTGCATGCGACGACCACGACCATGACCACCTTGACGACGTTTTAAATCATAATTAATTTTTTCTGCTGTTACCGGAAGTAAAGAAGGTAACCCCTCAATAATTGTTGTTAATTGTGGTCCGTGTGACTCACCTGCTGTTAAATAACGCATTAAACACTTTCTCCCTTCAACTCGCTAAAGTATGTATTTTTCACTATAACATATTTCAAATTAAATAACAGTACTGTTTCCGCCAGCCGATAATCTATTTTAGAATATTCTGAACGTTCCAACTAGAAAACGACACATTTGTTAGCGAAAAGAAACAAAAATACGCTTTTCGCTCTATTATCCGAAAAGCGCATTCATATATAGCTTTTTAAAGTATATCTCAACTAAAGCTTCTACGTTCTACAGAGCATCTATAAATTGTACTATTATTTTTTACGGTAAAAAAATGTATCTTCTACTTCAAAGTCATATTTTGCAGGATTAAATATCTGCTCAGTTGACCCTACAAACAAAATGCCACCTGGTCGCAATGCTTTACTGAAATTTGCATAGATCTGATCTTTCGCTTCTTCTGTAAAATAGATCATGACATTCCGGCAAACAATCAGATCAAAATTCGACTCATAAGGGTCCTTTAGTAAATTATGTTTTTTAAAATTAACCGTGCGCTTAATTTCATCTTTAACTTTGTAAAACTGGCCTTCTTGAATGAAATACTTTGACTGAACCGGTTTTGGTACTTCTGCAAGTGAGCGTTCCGGGTAAAGACCCAATTTTGCTTTTTGGATAACATTTTCATCCAAATCTGTTGCCAGGATATTTACTTGAGATAAAGGTAAATGATGGGACAATACCATTGCCAAGCTGTATGGCTCTTCTCCAGTCGAACAAGCCGCACTCCATATTTTCGGACGTTTATTAGTTTGGAGCAATAAAGGGAAAATTTTATTTTGCAAAACTTCCCACCGTTTTCCGTTGCGGTAAAACTCCGAAACGTTAATCGTCATGCGATCTAAAAATTCGTTCATCAGTTCGCGGTCTTTCTCCAATGCACTATAAAAATCTACGAAGTTCCGATATCCCTTTTTCTCATATAATGATGTTAACCGACGTTTCATCTGCGCTTCTTTATATAGAGCTAAATCAATGCCCGTTTTGCGCTTAATGCCATCAATAAATTGGACATAATCTGACATTATTCATCTTTCCCCTCATCTAACGTATGCCTATTATAGCCGAAAACTTCAGAACCCGAAACAGATTTTGTCCATAAACATTAATCAATGTGTCTTTCCAGCAAAAGTTGTTTCGATTGTTCTAGTTCAAGCCTCATCTTTTCCGTCTCGGAATGATAGCTCTGTAAGCGAATCTGTTCCAGCTCGGCCTCTTTCTCCAACATTTTGATTTGCAGCTTCATACTCGATCGTTTGTGTGATGTCAGTATTGCGGTTAATGCAATCGTAGCACCCGAACCAAAAATAATGCACAAAATAATAATATCTTCCATACGCTTCATTACGCTCCTCTAATTATTATTTTACTTTGTCAGGTCGGTCTGTTAGCTGTGATTCAAGCAGTAATTGCTTCGTCTGCTCCAATTCAAGCTGCATCTTCGCTGTTTCTTTATCATAAGTTTCGAGTCTTAGTTTTTCCAGCTTGATTTCTTTATCAAGGCGCTTTAGTTCAATATTTTTATTTTTCGTGTACGTATCTGTCAAAATCCCTACTACAGCGACTATTGTAATCATTACCCAGAACATGGATGTCACCCTTTCTACTAATTTAAATCGATACTTTTTATACGTATGTATTCCATAAATAGTTTCATTATTCCGATTTATTATACCATTAATAGTCCCGGTTTTTCCTGTTCCATATAAAAAAAGCTACCACTTAAAAGTGATAGCTTTTCTGTATGTTTAATTATTCAGCGATTCCTTCTGGGAACCATAAACCGATTTCACGCTCAGCAGAAGCTAAAGAGTCAGAACCGTGGATTACGTTGTGTGATAAAGTTACAGCGTAGTCACCGCGGATTGTACCAGGAGCTGATTCTTCTGGTTTTGTAGCACCCATCATGATACGAGATAATTGGATAACGTTTTCGCCTTCCCAAACCATACCGAATACTGGGCCTGAAGTGATGAAGTCTACTAATTCACCGAAGAAAGGACGCTCAGCGTGCTCTGCATAGTGTTTTTCAGCTAATTCACGAGTTGGTACCATTAATTTTGCTCCGCGCATTACGAAACCGCGACGCTCAAAACGGTCAACGATATCTCCGATTACTTGACGTTCAACGCCATCTGGTTTAACCATTAAAAATGTTTTTTCGATTGCCATTATAAACACTCCTTAAATTTGAGTAAAAGGTTTTACACCTACCGATAAATATTACCAAAATCCTACTCATACTGCAACAAATATTAGATTTGACCATAAATTGGCTAGATTATTTTAAGACTTTCTCTTCCCCATGAACAGCGCAATATCACGCAATTTTTTCTTCATCGGGTGTTTCGGCAATGCCTCGACCTCTTTTAAAGCCTTTTTTAAATACAAATTACTAATATGGGTTGCTTCTTTTATTGCTTCCGAATTCCGAACTAGTGCCAGCATACTTTGGCGCTCTTCTTCCGTTAATCCTTCTGATGCCACTTTCGACAAATAAGGGGCAAGCTGCGGATCGTCTTTCATCAACAATATCGGCAATGTAACATTCCCGTTCAGTAAATCACTGCCAGCCGGTTTGCCGAGCTGTTTGTCTGTCGCTGTAAAATCTAATATATCATCTACTATTTGAAAGCTCATTCCTACAAAGTAACCGTAGCGCTTTAAATGCCGAGCTGTTTTTTCATCGGCACCGCTTACGACCGCTCCAAGTTCACAACTTGATTCAATCAGTAAAGCTGTTTTACGTTTAATACGTCGGAAGTAATCTTTCAAACTTTGATCTAAACGAAACTTATCCTCAATTTGAATGACTTCACCATTTACCAGCTCAACCATTGTTTTCGCTAATATTTGATGGGCTCTCGGATTTTCTATGCTTGTAACATATTGTAATGCACGTGCAAATATAAAATTACCTGTGTACATTGCCACACGGTTGTTCCACTGGGCTTTCACCGTTTCCCGGCCACGGCGCATATCCGAATTGTCAATTACATCATCATGCACCAATGAACCCATATGAATAAGCTCCAATGGGACAGCAATGTTTTTCATTCGGTCAATATTATAGTCACCAAACTTGGCACTTAGTAACGTAAATACTGGTCGAATACGTTTCCCGCCGGCTTGTAGTAAATGAACTGAGGCATCATTCAATAAGTGTGAAGATGAATTCAACGCTTGTTCCAATTCGTTTTCGATGACTTCTATATCTGATTTAATATCGGCATATAGCATTTTGATTTTCATCTTTTCCACGCGTCAAAACCTACTCCCACTTTTATTTCTTCTTAAAACCCATGTGCATAGCTGCTGCCCCACCGCTATATGGTTTATATGTGACATTCTCATAACCGGCTTCCCGGAACATTTGCGCTAATTTTTTCATGCCGGGAAAATCATTCGCGGACTTTTGCAGCCATGAATACTCTTTATAACTTTTCGCAAAAATCTTTCCGAACAGCGGCATAATATGATTAAAGTAAAAACGGAAAAGCTGGCGATATACCGGAATTTCTGATTGGGAAGTTTCCAGACATACAACCATTCCTCCTGGTTTAACGACCCGATTCATTTCACGCAATACTTGCATATAATCCGGTACATTTCGTAAGCCAAAGCCAATTGTTACATAATCAAATGTATTATCTTCAAATGGTAGTTCCATTGCATTTCCGTGAATCAGTTCGATATTCGGGATATTCTCGGTTTTCTGCTTGCCGACTTTCAGCATATTTTCACTGAAATCAAGCCCTTTTACGTCCCCTTCATCACCGACAGCTTTCGATAGTGCGATTGTCCAATCAGCTGTACCGCAGCATACATCAAGGCATTTGGAACCTTTTTTTACTGCCATACGTTTCATCGTATCTTCACGCCATCCAACATGCATTTGGAAACTAATGACCGAGTTCATTTTATCGTAGCTCTCTGAAATGCTTTCAAACACTTCATGAACATGTTGTTCTTTCGATTTCGCCATTATTATTCAAGACCTTTCTAAATTCACTAAAAAGTGATGTATTGCTCAATGGAATGTTTTAATTCATCCGTTAAATCGATATTCCTCAAGTTTTCTCTCAATTGTCGCTCCATGTCATATAAATGATCCCAGAAGGCTTCAATTATAGAATCCATCATAGTCAAATCCGCTGAAAATGCCTTATTTAAAAAGCTCGGCTCCCCCTTGCTCAATAAATCGAGCTCTTTTTTCAAACGAATATAGGTTAACGTTTGCTGCATCAGCCCTGTATAGGCTGTGAAACCGTATACATCATAATATTGTGCAATCAGTTCACTTTCAATCGTCATTAAACTTTCAATCCACTGTTCAAGTGACCGTTTTTGTTCCTCGTAAATGCGGATCTGATGTTCACAACGCTTTACGATTCCTTCCGATAACTTATGAATCAAAAAAATATTGCCCGTTTGTGCAAGTAACTGATAATACCGACCACTATAATAATCACCGGAAAGGACAAGCAATTGCTGTTCTTTACTCGTTGCTTCCACTTCCTTCACTTTTTCGTGCTCTGTCAGTGAAGCATGGACAATTCCCACTGTGACCGCACTGATCTGATGTTCATCGGTCATAGGAGCGCCATTTAAAAAAGGAAGCTGAATGAAAAACAGCTGTTCTTCCTGTAGAGTCGGTTGTCCAACATTTTGAAGTAATGCTCTATGATGAACATGCTGTAGAATATTAGATTTTAACTTCTGAACCGATTGTGTAATAGATGTTGCATTCATAGAAATTACTCCATTTCAATGTGATAAAGCTTACGTACATTTTAATATTTATATGAGAATTACGAGATGTTACTTTTTACTTTGTACGACACCATGTGCAGAGTGAATTTTAGCTTTCCCCCGGATTTTCATGGCAGATGTATGTTCAGTAAACTGGGCGATCATAACTTCTCCCGCATCCAGTTTTTCTGAATGGTGAAATTTTGTATCTGTCCCGCGTGTTAAACCAATAACATGTACACCATCTTCTTCTGCTTCGATAATAATATACTCTGATTGTCCCATTATACAATCTCCCCACGTGTTAATTTCTTTGTCTATAATACCATAACTGTTATTATTATTTCATTTGGATGAATGTATTCACTTCATTGCGCTTTATATCATCCTGTTCATAAATGCCGCGTGCAACAGCTGTCACGGTTTTAGAACCCGGTTTTTTCAATCCGCGCATTGTCATACACATATGTTCCGCTTCCACAACAACATATACTCCTTTAGGATTGAGCATTTCCATAATTGTATCCGCTACAGTTGATGTAATGCGTTCCTGAAGCTGAGGGCGGCGCGCTACTGATTCGAGGCAGCGTCCGAGTTTACTTAAGCCGGCAACTTTTCCGTCTTTAGGTATGTAGGCGATATGGGCTGTTCCGTAAAATGGAACTAAGTGATGTTCACACATTGAATAAAATGGAATATCTTTCACTAAAACTAGTTCCTCATGATCTTCATGGAATACCGTACTGAAATAATCACGCGGATCTTCCTGTAAGCCGCTGAACATCTCCGCATACATTTTTGAAACACGTTTTGGTGTATCCAGTAATCCTTCACGCGTCACATCTTCCCCAACTGCTTCCAAAATCATTTTTACTGCTTCTTCTATCTTTTTTAAATCGACATTCGACATGAAACAAATTCCTCCTACAAACCAAAACGTTTATTATGTATAAATCTATATCTAATTAATTTTTATCTATATTAAATTTCCCGCTAACCAATTATAGGTTAGCAAAAAAGGTTAAATGCACTCTTGAATCGTAGCACATAAAGCTCATAAGTTCAAAACAGTTATACTATTTTTAGCATAGTCAGGTAAAAACAACTGAAATGAACAAAAGCGCCAAAGTGCCCGTTCAGCTACGATTGGGCAAAACGCCACTTCCTGATAGTGTGAGGAGCTGACGCTTAAGCCGAAGACGTAAAAAAGAGCAGCTCTCAGTTAGACTGAGAGCTGCTCTATGTACCTCGAGAAACTGAATTATTTTACAGCGTCCTTAAGTGCTTTACCTGGCTTGAAAGCAGGTACTTTAGAAGCAGCAATTTCGATTTCCTTACCCGTTTGTGGGTTACGACCTTTACGTGCTGCACGCTCACGAACTTCAAAGTTACCAAAACCGATTAATTGTACTTTGTCACCCTTTGCAAGAGCATCTTGAATTGTATCAAATACAGCTTCAACTGCTTTAGAAGCGTCTTTTTTAGAAAGACCTGCAGCTTCAGCAACAGAGTTTACTAATTCTGTTTTATTCACACCATTCACCTCCTCTCAAAGGGTCATGAATCTAAATCCTGTAAAAAGATTAACATACAGAAAACCGCTACGCAACTGAATTCCTCCATGTTTTGTATATATTTCGTCATTTTTTGAAAAAAAACTAAAATTACAGGACAATTCACCTATAAAAGTGAACGGCCCTGTAATCGTAGGTACTTCCTATTCTGTTAGTATGTTAAATAATAAATGTGATTAAACCTCTTTCGCCTTCATTAATTAATCTTTCCAGCATGAGGCGCATTCTGTTTTTCGCATGTGTCGGAACACTCTTCATTTTGAAACGGATACTTTCCGTAAGTACTTCGTGAAGCGGTGTTCCAAATAATTGCGTTTGCCATAATGCCTGGCGGTCAAATTCATAAGCATGCTGCAAGTCTTTCAGCAAGTGCTGACTGTGAAATTCGGATCCGATCAGTGGCGAGAATTCCGCTTCCATATCAATTCGGATAATGTGGTAAGAAGGAGCTTTCGCCTTCATACGCACACCATAGAAATTATTTTGTTCGATCAGCTCCGGCTCGCTCGGATCAAATTCATCCATCGCAGGCAATGTGACACCATATCCGTGTTCCTTCGCCTGTTCAATCGCATCGCGGAATCTACGCTGTGCCGCTTTTGCCTCTGAAGCTTCCTTAATAAAGAGGAGCCACTCTTTCTTTGTATCGATTGGTTTTTCAAGAAACTCGGTACACGTTTCCTTATAGTAATCGTTGTGAATGTTGACACGTAATGTTGCAATCCCCTGTCCCGCATCAATATTTTCAACGGTGCAACTTTCGACAAAATCGATTTCGCGAAGCAGTTGACTCGCCGCTTCCACGTCACGGATTTTCATTGAATCATCTTGTAATTGCGCCGTCGCAAATGCCAATGTTTCATTTAAATGGTGAGTATCATCTAAAACATCCAACCATTCCGGTTTTTCCACTTGAATTTCATTTACATTAAATTCAAATAACGCTTCTTGCAAAATGAGCATGACATCGTTCAACTGCATATGCTGAATCGCTGTCGGAATTACAGGAACATCATATTTCTGTGTAAGAGCATTTTGTAAATGCATTGTTTCAGCTGAATGCGGTGTCGTACTATTCAGTACAATGACAAACGGCTTTCCGATCTCTGTAAGCTGATCGATAATTTGCTGTTCCGCCTTTTCAACTGCTGCTCGCGACATCCCATTTACTGTTCCGTCTGTTGTCACAACAATTCCGATATTGGCATGGTCCCGAATTACTTTATCGGTACCGATTTTTGCAGCCTCCTGAAACGCTATCGCTTCATTATGCCACGGTGTTTGCACAAACTTCGGTCCTGACTCATCCTCATAGCCTTTTGCTCCATCAATCACATAACCTACACAATCTACTAATCTAACACGAAACGGTATTGCACTTTCCCCAAAGGCAACCGTAGTTCCCTGTGCTGGGACAAACTTTGGTTCAGCCGTCATGATAGTAGGCCCAGGTGAGCTTTGAGGAAGTTCATCCATCGCCCGCATACGGTCCTCGGCATTTTCGATATTAGGTAAAATCACGCCTTCCATTACCTTCTTAACAAACGTGGATTTCCCTACCCTAACAGGTCCTACAACGCCGATATAAAGATCACCATTCGTACGTTCTGCCAATTGCTGAAAAATATGCTCGCTAATTGTATTGCCTCCTTTATATACCGTAATCTTCTCCAATTAGAAGTATTCATTATCAAAACACTATATGTACCGAGATTTTTAAATATGAAAAAGGTGTGCAGAAAGATTTAACTTTTTTGCACACCTTGTTTGTTTAATTTTCTTTTTTCGTCGGATCATACATAATGACAGGCTCATTATTTTCATCTACCGTATATGGCAGTGAGTATGCAGGAACAACCGGGAAGTTTTCCACTAAAATCTCTCGGATATCCTCACCCGGTTCCGCTGTAATATTGTTGTCTTTCATGTACGTATATAAATCAATCGAATAATCGACATACAAATCCCCTTCAGCAGATACGACAATCGGCAGTTGATTGTTCGAATAAGGACTTTGTACAGTAACATCTTCTTTATAGCCAATATTCTCGAAGTTTACCGTGTAAACATGCTCAACTATTTTATCTTTGAATTGCGGATAAGTTGTCCCTTTAAAGCGGATATTTATTTCGCGAATTCGCTCAGGTGTTCGCAAATCGACGAGCTTTACAGTAGGGTTTTCTTCCGGATCCCAAATAATATATTGGAATATACCGCCCTTCTCATAGGAGTTTGCCGGCGGTGAGCCGATATATTTCGGGATAAGCTTTTCAAAATCAATTAAGTATTTAATGAAGATGTCTGTATCCTGGTCACGTGTCTTAATCGGAAGGACTCCCGTATCTTCACGATATTCATTGACCGCACGCTGTACACCTGCAAGCATATCGACATCAGGCCTTAAGCTGGACTGGTCAAAATTTGTCGGTGAGCCACAGCCTGTCAGCACTAAAATGACCAGTGACAAAAGAACAAACCATTTTGATGATTTCATATTATGTATTTCCCCCTATATTAGTTCGGCCATGTAAGTACGACAAGAACCATTAATAATGTGCCGATAAAAAACATGACATATGCTACTAATTTCAATAAAATTGACAAAAACATATTATGTACCCACTTACGGACTGCTGTAATAATGAGAATTGAGATTAATAGTAAACCAATCGAATAAAAAGAAACCCACATAACATCTAATGCATGCATGCTCGCTAATGGGCCACGTGCAGAATTTAAAAGTAAATTTGATAGTGGATTCATGAGCTGCAAAGTAAGTTGCACTATTAAAACCGCCTTTCTATTTATTGTTGTTACCGCTAATAATTATAGCCTTTTCAGGTAAAAAAAAACAGGAGGCATACTAGTATCCCTCCTGTTTTGTGACAAATTATTAAATTAATTGGAAATCATGCAAAATATACTAGTTCAGCTCATCTCATCAATTTCGCTTTTTTTCGTGCGCAGCATTAAGGATTCAACCAATGCTTTCGGTTCCATATGATTAAACAGCACATCATACAATGCTGATGTTATCGGCATCGAAACATCGTATTTTTTTGAGAGCTGGTATGTAGCCTTTGTTGTACGTACACCTTCCACTACCATTCCCATCTCATCCAATACTTGCTCAAGCTTCATTCCTTTGCCGAGCATATTGCCCGCGCGCCAGTTTCGGGAATGGACACTTGTACATGTAACGATCAAGTCGCCCATACCTGTCAGACCGGCAAACGTAAACGGGTTGCCGCCCATTTTTACACCGAGACGCGTAATTTCGGCTAAACCGCGTGTAATTAAGGCCGCTTTCGCGTTATCGCCAAAGTTCAGACCATCCGTCAGCCCTGCAGCAAGCGCAATGACATTTTTCAGCGCACCGCCAATTTCCACGCCTATTACATCATCATTTGTGTAGACACGCAAATATTGATTCATAAATAGATCCTGCACTTTTTCTGCAGCCTCTAAATTTTCACAAGCAGCCGTTACAGTTGTCGGATGTTTTAAAACGACTTCCTCTGCGTGGGAAGGACCTGATAACACAACGATATCACTTACCGCATTGTCAGCAAGGCTTTCCTTCATCAGTTCGGAAATACGCAATAATGTATCCGGTTCAATTCCTTTCGAAACATGGACAAATAACGCTTTCTCCGTTATATAGTCCGAAATTTTGCCGCAAACTTCCCGGATTCCTTTTGTCGGTACTGCCATCACAATAGTAGAACCATGTTTTGCAGCCTCTTCCAGATTTGAAGTCGCCTTTAAATTACTCGGCAAAACCGTATTCGGCAAATATTTTTTATTTGTATGCTGTTCATTAATTTCAGCTGCCTGATCTTCGCGATGCGACCAAACGAGCGTATTATGACCGTTTTCCGCTAAAACGATGGCCAGTGCCGTTCCCCAGGAACCTGCTCCTAAAACTACTACATTTTCCATTAAAAAACCCCCAATTCCACTTAAAGTCTGTTGAAAATTAATCCTTCAAGTCAAACCCTATTATGAACAAAAACGCTAGTTCATTTGCATAAACTAGCGCCCTTTTTATTGAATTTTAGTCACGAGCACGTGTAATGAGGCGTATTGGAGTTCCTTCAAAATCGAAAGTCTCACGAATACGGTTTTCTAAGAAGCGCTCGTATGAGAAGTGCATCATTTCCGGTTCATTTACGAATACAACGAATGTCGGTGGTTTAATCGCCACTTGTGTTGCATAGTAAATACGTAAACGACGACCTTTATCTGTTGGTGCAGGATTACGTGCAATCGAATCTTCAATTACTTCATTTAAAATTGATGATTGAATACGCATCGCATGATTTTCACTAACACGCTTGATAATCGGTAAAATATTGTGGACACGCTGTTTCGTTTTTGCCGAAACGAAAACGATCGGTGCATAATCTAAAAACAGGAAGTGTTCACGAATTTGCTCTGTAAAGATATTCATCGTTTTCTCGTCTTTTTCAATTGCATCCCATTTGTTTACAACGATAATGATTGCTTTGCCTGCTTCATGTGCATAGCCTGCAATTTTTTTATCCTGTTCCTGAATACCTTCATCCGCATTCAGAACGACTAAAACAACGTCTGAGCGTTCAATCGCGCGCAATGCACGGAGTACCGAATACTTTTCAGTTGATTCGTATACTTTCCCTTTTTTACGCATACCCGCTGTATCGATAATAACGTAATCTTGTCCATCATATGAGTACGGAGAGTCGATTGCATCACGAGTTGTTCCTTGGATTTCACTTACAATAACTCGGTCCTGACCTAAAAAGGCATTCACAAGTGATGATTTCCCTACGTTCGGGCGTCCGATTAACGAGAATTTAATCGTATCATCATCATATTGTTCTTCATCCGGGTTCGGGAAGTGTTTCGCACACTCATCCAATAAATCCCCTAAACCTAAACCATGTGAACCTGAAATCGGCCAAGGCTCACCGAAGCCCAATGAATAGAAGTCATAAATCATATGACGCATGTCCGGGTTATCAATTTTGTTAATTGCAAGTACTACCGGTTTTTTTGTTTTATATAAAATTTTCGCTACTTGCTCATCTGCAGCCGTAACACCTTCACGTCCATTAGTCATGAAAATAATAACGTCCGCCTCATCAATTGCGATTTCCGCTTGCTGACGGATCTGTTCTAAAAATGGCTCGTCCCCAATTTCAATACCACCAGTGTCGATAATATTAAATTCATGTGCTAGCCAATCAGCCGAACTATAAATACGGTCCCGTGTTACACCTGGAATATCTTCCACGATCGATACACGTTCTCCAACAATTCGGTTAAAAATTGTCGATTTACCTACGTTCGGACGTCCTACGATGGCGATTACTGGTTTTGTCATCTGTACTTCATCCTTCCAAACTCTTGTCTTTCCGTATTATACACGAATTTGACTATTATATCATTTTTTCATAACATTCAAAATCGATTTCGATTTATCGTCAAACTTTTCGGGGACTATAATTTTCTAAAAAAGCGGGAAATTATCTAATATAACGTGACTAGTTCTAATAAGTAGGCGGTCTTCTAATATATTTCCCAAAAGTTCTAAAATGAATGCCATATGTTCAAATATTGCATGCAATTCTTCTAAAATCCCACTCGCTTTTTCTAATAAACTATAAATTTGTTCTAATAATTTCATGCTATGAGCTTCCCAAAAAGCAAAAAACCGCCCACATAAGCATCCTTATATGGGCGGTTTTCGTAATATTATTTTTTGAATCCTTTTAGCTGATCACCGATAACATCGCTGAAAGAGAAACCTTTATTTTCTTCAGGCAGCTCGTAATCGAAGTCCTCGTCGCTCGCAGAATCTTCCTGCAATGCTTTAATGCTTAGTGCAAGGCGTTTTTCTGCTTCATTTACCTCAAGTACTTTTACTTCCACCTCTTGTCCGTCTTTTAAGACTTCATGAGGTGTTGTAATATGCTTGTGGGAAATTTGAGAAATATGGACAAGACCTTCAACACCAGGGAATACTTCCACAAAAGCACCGAATGTAACAAGACGTTTTACAGTACCTGTTAAGATGGCACCTTTAGAAGCCTTCTCTTCGATGTCTGTCCATGGACCAGGCAAAGTATCTTTGATCGATAATGAAACACGCTCATTTGGAATATCGACTGAAAGCACTTTTACAGTTACAGATTGTCCTTCCTGTAATACCGTAGAAATATCTTCAACATGTTCATGTGCCACTTGTGAAATGTGGACTAATCCATCAATGCCGCCCAAATCAATGAACGCACCGAATTTCGCCAAGCGCTGAACTGTACCTTCCAGCATATCCCCTTGATGGATATTTTGAATCACTTGTTGCTTTTTCGACGCTTTCTCTTCATCTAATACTGCACGATGAGATAAAATAAGTCGGCCTTTTTCTTTATCTAACTCTGTAATTTTTAAACGTAAAGTTTTGCCTTTATAATCCTCAAAATCTTCGACAAAATAATCTTCAACGAGTGAAGCCGGAACGAAACCGCGCACGCCTAGATCGACGACAAGTCCGCCTTTCACAACATCTTTTACTTCTGCTTCGAATACTTCACCAGATTCGAATTTCGCTTTTAATTCATCCCACGCGTGCAGTGCATCTACTTTGCGTTTCGATAATACAAAATTCTCTTCTTCAACTTTCGTAATCATAAGCTCTAGCTGATCGCCAACTGAAACTATATCAGAAGCTTTTTCAATGTGTAAGCTTGAAAGTTCGCTAATAGGTATAATCCCGTCGAAAGGTGCCCCCTCGATCGAAACCGTTACTGACTTTTCTTCAACCTGTTCAGCAACACCTTTCACAATATCTCCTTCTTGAAATTTTTGGTTTGACCCTAAATTCATTTCCTCAGACATATGTAGCCCTCCTTCGCGTATTCCACTTTTATTTTATTCGATAAGTTCTACAAAAACAAAAAATAACCCTTTATTTTCAGAAATTTCGTACGTTAGCTTCATTTTTTAATAGTGTTTACTGCATTTTTTGCTGCGCTAATTTCAAAATTTCTTGCGCCGCTTCATCAATTGATAAATGCGTCGTATCTAAAAATAAAGCATCTTCTGCTTGGATGAGCGGTGAAGCTTCACGTTCACTATCAAGCTTGTCCCGCAATGCAATTTCCTTCTGTAATGATTCAATTGTAGAAGGAATACCACGGCGTTCATTATCCAGGAAGCGTCGATGTGCACGTTCTTCAACTGTTGCAGACATGAAGATTTTAAGCTCAGCATCTTTTAAAACATGTGTTGCGATATCACGCCCGTCCATGACAACCCCGCCGTCCGCAGCCAGCTTTTGCTGCATCGCTACAAGAATTTCACGAATATTGGCATGTGCCGCAACTTCTGATACATTTGCCGTAACTTCATTTGAACGTATAGCCTGTGACACATCTTGTCCATCCACAAAAACGAGTTGGCCCTGCTCCGACGGTTTTAATGTAATCACCGTTTGCTGCAGCATTTTTTCAATCGCTTCTGCGTCATGTAATTGTATGTTTTCTTTCATCGCTTTATACGTCACTGCCCGATACATTGCACCTGTGTCGATATATGTAAATCGAAGTGCTTCGGCTACAATTTTTGCAATGGTACTTTTTCCTGCACCTGCAGGACCATCAATTGCAATTTGAATTTTTTTCATCATAATTAACTCCCTACTTTCCGTTGCTATTGTATCATAACGGAAAAAAATTTTACCTTCTTTACGCTATATTTTTTTGAAAAAAACTGCCCGTCCATAACATTCTTTTCAGTTATTTAAAAAGGTCTAAAAAGTAAAATACTTTTTAGACCTTTCGCTTATAATTCATTCATTTCTTTTTTGCGGATCATTACTTGTCGTTCGAAGCAGAATCGGACAATCTGCTGTTTATCATAATCATCCGTATCCGTGAAATTCAATGCTGCCATTTTCATGTCATTTCGTTCGAACATGTTCACGACTCTCGCATCTGTTTCGACATAGCGGATTTCGCCATTTACAAATGGCAGGACAACGAAAGCCTTAACTGTATCGCCTTCAGTAAAATTGACCGGTGACTTAATATGAATCAATGTTCCCCCGGCGCTTATGTCTTCGGCCGCAAACTGAAATTTCTGTCCGTCATGTTCTACGGCAATATCTACAGGTGTTTCTACACGAACATATTCGCGGCGCTGAATTTTAATAAACTCTTCAGGTGGTGGACACGCAAGCAGTATCATTTGAACATTGCCGCCTTTACGTCCTAAAACTTCTGTATTAAAGCAGTAACTTTCCTTTTTTTCCGTACTGAAAGTTGCACGGAATTGTGCGCCATCTATTAAAAAAGCGATTTTTTTAGTTGCCGTATTAATTGGATAGTCGATAAAAATCATATTGTCCTGCCGATCAACTACACGACATTTAAATTTTTCGACCCTTTCCGTATAGGTTGGCTCCAGCGTTAGTTGTGTTCCAATTTTTAGTTCCATTTGCCTCTCCCCACAAGAAATTATTGATACTTTATTATCTCATGGGAATGTAAATATAGCTATATTTTTACAATTATTTTTACTGGACCTAGCACCTTCTACATACTGCTAAAACACTTTTTCGTTTTTGATCACTTCATGTGTTTCCGTATCGATTACTATGCGATACGTATCCTGTGTCTTATTGTCGAGCCTTGCAATAACTTCATAACATTTACGCAGCTCCAGATTTCCATTGCCAGTATAAATCTTTTGCACTTGTTCGACACCTACATGGTCCGCAAAAAACTTATCCCAGTCGATCGGCACCTCACCTTGCTCTTTTATTTTTTCTTCCTGAATATATTCCATTGCGTTGACACCTAAAATTTCCGCGTTATCCTTCGCAATTTTTACTTGAATACTATCCGGATAAATTAAAGCTTCATCATCGCCATGCACTCTCGTAAATACGAGATGCCATGCTTCATGATTTTCCCGTGTTTCGGAAAGTTTCACATCAGTGTAGCCTACTTTATTCATAAAGCTTTTTGCGGTATTCAAAATTTCTTCATGTGAGAGTGCATCCTTTTTCACCGGACGTTCAAGCAGGAATGACAGAAGATGGCCGCCATTTTCTGTTATGTCGGCATAGCCGATTTTCGAACCATGGATAAATTGAATATGATAGAACGGGTATGGTGCATTATCACTGCTTTTTGTCACGGTTACGATGGAATCATCGATATTCGGGAAAAACTTTTTAAAATTTTTAATGGCTTCGCTCTTCGTTATTTTTTTATCTTTTAAATGCTGTAACTCCCGCTTTTTCTCATAATCCGATTCACTTGCAGTTAATGGAAAATCGGTTTCATTATATGTTTTTAATTGTTTTGACACGTTCATAAACGGTGAATCTTTAAGGTCGGTTGTATGATTCGTTGACCATTTTTTTAAATCGCCGTCATTTTCATAAAAAGCGACAGTCGCGATATTCCATTCTTCTGCAAACGCATGTAAATTGGAAGCAACCGTACTCATTTTACCGCGCCAGTTTTCATAGTCCCCCGTTGCGGCCGCTTGTTTTGCGTTATCACCGATCTTCCCTAAATAACGCATCCATTCATTTTGTACTTCTGCCTGAATCGGTAAATTGGCGACCGTTTTTCTTAAATCACTGCTCAACCGCCAGATGGAATCCAATTCATTATTTAAAGCTTTTTCGTCCTGAAAGAGTAAAGATTGTTCCACCGCTGTATGCAATGTCGACAATTTTTCAGTCGCTGCCGAAAGGTCCCTCGATTGGGTAGCATAAACAGCTCGCTCCAAATCCTTATTTTGTGTAAATAGATCAAAGGAAACAAAGGCTAATATGACAACAAATAAACCTAATAAATATGCAAATTTTTTCATGTTTTACCCCCGCCTATAAGCAGAAAATATGCTCACCAATTTGTTTGATTTGAGGTCTAGACCAAATCCAATTACTTGTCGCTGTTACAGGATTAAAATAATACAGAGCATTCTCGGATGGGTCCCAGCCGTTTATCGCATCCAACACAGCCTGTTTGGCACGTTCATTTGGAGTAAGCCAAATCTGGCCGTCCGCAACAGCTGTGAAAGCTAATGGCTGGAAAATAATTTCCGAAATCGTATCCGGAAATTCCGGAGACTCCAGACGGTTCAAAATTACGGCCGCAACAGCAACTTGTCCTTCATACGGCTCGCCTCGCGCTTCTCCGTATACGGCATTCGCTAAAATTTGAAGATCCTGCTCTGTGTAGCCTGGTGGAAGCTGCATGGAGGTTGTACTATTTGAGCTTTTTCCGCCATTTCCACCTTTTTTCACCTGATTTTCCAAAGCGACACCGCCATAATACGTGAAGCTGTTCCCGGCATTAATCTGTTTATGAACCCACGCTTTGTCGAAATCCGAATTATTCTCGAGTTTTTCCTTCGTAGACCGTCCGGCAATCCCGTCTACAGGAAGCCCGTATTGCTCCTGGAAATTACGAAGTGCCCAATAGGTTCCGTAACCAAATTTCCCGTCAATTTTCCCATGATAGAAACTTAAATATTGAAGTCGTGCCTGTAACTCAATTACATCGTCACCAAATGCACCTCGTTGCACATCCTGACCTGAAAATGCAAATGTATGACTTACAAAACTACTTGATATAATGATTACGAACAAGACGATTTTTTTCATTGACATTTCCACTCCTTTTTCAGTAGGATGTAGAAATTTGAAAAGTTTATACATTCGAAAGATGCTTTTTTCAATCTATAGAGCATATTTTTATCACTTATTTAGAGTTTAATAATCCGTTTTTTACATAGAAAAAGGTTTGCTACAAAAATATTTGTAACAAACCTTTTAGAAATGGTTACTGCGGGATAAGTGTTCAATTAGATGTTCATGTGCCTGCTTGACTTTACGTAATGCAAACGTCCATAAAAATAACATGAACGGCAGCATCGCATACAAAAAGTATTCTTCTAACATTAAAATTGAATTATACATAATATGAAGACCTACAGGGGCAAAAAGGGCAAGCGCAATATACCTCTTCTGTATTTCGTCACTTGAAAACTTTCCTTTTCCGTAATAGTAACCCATCACTACACCGAACAATGCATGACTCGATACCGGCAATAACGCCCGCATAAATGCTTGATCAATCCCGAAAGATAATAAATAGAGGACGTTTTCCACAGTAGCAAATCCTAATGAAACTGCGGCACCGTACAAAATACCGTCATACGGATCGTCAAACTCGATATGGCGTAAAATTACGGCTAAAATAATGAGCCATTTTACGAATTCTTCTATCGAACTGGTGAATATTGCATTGATAAAATAAGGATTCGAAAATGTCTGTTCTTCTTTAATGACAAATTGTATAAATAAAACAGGGAAGGTTATAACCCCGCCATATATGAAAGAATGCATTAATGTACGCCGTGGCTCGGTATCCATCTCATTGCGTAAATAAAAGTAGCTTAAAAGGGCTAAACCCGGCGCAATCGCTGCTGATAATAGTATAAACATCATGCCGGCTCCTCTCGTTTCTCGACTCATAAATAGTATAGCACTATTTTTTTCAAAGCAGTGTAGCATACCCAATATTTGTCTAGAAAATATAAAAACTCGGCTATTTTCATGCCGACTTCCTATCATTAATGCATAAAAGTATCAAAATCCGTATTGCCGTTCGCAATCATCAACAGGAGCTTCATACGGGCTTTCTTCGGATCAAAGTCCCCGCCCATGATAACGCCGGCATCTTTCAAGTAATTCGCACTGCTGTAATAATCATATGTCGGGAATACTCGTCCTTCTTCAGTCGATGTCGTTAACACAACTTTCGTTCCTTTTTGACAAAGTTTTTCAATTGCGCCCATCATTTTCGGTGCAACTTGACCTCGACCTGCTCCGACCAGCACAATACCCTCAACATCTGCTTCGTAGAGGGCATCCAATATAATGGAACTTGCACCTAAATAAGCAAATACAATTTCAACAGCAGGGTAGCTTTCTTTTATATTATATACTTCTTTATGTGTTGGCTTCTGGTAAATGATGACCTCGTCGTTATCGATAAATCCAAGCATCCCATAGCCGATCGATCCAAAGCCGTTAATACTTGAGGAATGCATTTTTTTCACGTATTTGGAATGAATGATTTTTTCATTAAAGACAACGCACACCCCGATATTTTTCGCCTCTTCATTCGAAGCAACCAATAAGGAATTCCGGAGATTTGAATAGACATCTGTACCAATATCGCCTGGTGATTTTTGCGAACCCGTTACAATAACCGGGCGTTCATCATGAATTGTCAGCTCTAAAAAGTAGGCAGTCTCCTCTAAACTATCCGTACCATGTGTAATGACAATCCCGCTCACCGTTTGATCTTCAAATACATTTTTGACCGTTTGATTCAGTAAATTTAAATTTTCGAATGTCATATGCATCGATGGGATCTGGTATAAATCAATCAGTTCAATATCCATCTCATTTTCAAGCTGGCACATCGATAAAATGGCTTGCCCATCCAGCTTGCCGGACTCCAGTTTGTTTTTCTCGTTGCGTGTACTCGCAATCGTTCCACCTGTTGTAATCAGCACTACTTTTTTCTTCACAACATTCACCCCTTATGTAGTTTGACGAGCAATTTTTTGAGCAATCATATTCCCATGAAAGCGGCCGTTTTCTATAAAGATTTCATTGGCATTATTTCCCGCAGCAATGACACCGGCAATAAATAGATTTTCTACATTTGTTTCCATTGTTTCAGGATCGAACGTCGGTCTTCCTGTTTGTTCATCAATCTCGACGCCCATTTCACGAATGAAACGATGATCAGGGTGATAACCGGTCATTGCGAATACGACATCATTGGCGAGTGTTTCTTGTTGTCCCTCAATTTCGACAATGACTTCCTTCTCTTTGATTTCTTTTACTTCTGTATTGAAGTGCATTGAAATCTCGCCTTCTCGTACAAGACCTAAAAATTCCGGCAATACCCATGGCTTAATGCTCGGCGAATAATCATTGCCACGATAGATGACCGTCACATGTGCGCCTGCTTTATTAAGCTCCAATGCTGCATCAATTGCAGAGTTTTTCCCACCGATTACCAGTACATTCAAATCGAAAAACGGGTGTCCTTCCTTAAAATAATGATGCACTTTCGGAAGATTTTCGCCTGGTATATTCAAATAGTTCGGATGATCGTAATAGCCCGTTGCAATGACTACATACGGTGTTTCATAACTGTCCTTATCAGTGCGCACATGAAATAAACCATCCGTTTTTTTAACACTTTCCACTGTTTCAAAACGATTGACTTGAAGGTTTTTCGCCTTCACGACTTCGCGATAATAGACAAGTGCCTGATTGCGTTTCGGTTTTCGTTGTTCAATAATAAACGGCACATCCCCGATTGCCAGCTTTTCACTCGTACTAAAAAAAGTTTGATGTGTCGGATAATTGTAAATCGCATTGACAATATTACCTTTTTCGATAATGACTGGCGACAATCCGATATTTTGTAGTTCAATCGCTGCAGCTAATCCACATGGACCTCCACCAACAATGATTGCTTCTACCTTTTGCATACTAACATCTCCTTATTCCAATTCCTATAAATCGCTTTTCTCTCATTTTACATCTTGTTCAAATTTAATTGTAATAAGATGACTTTCCGGCTTTGCACAGAGACGCAGCGGGACAAGCGTCGTACCATACCCGTTACTGACAAGTTCATAGCGGTTTTTCACTTTTTTAAAATATCCGTGTGGCTGCAGTCCGAATTTACCGAGACGAATTTGCCCGCCATGTAAATGTGCCCCAATACTGAGCAGTGGCTGAAACTGCTTATGTACTTTGCCGAACAGTTCCGGATTATGCGCTATGAGTACGGTGTTCTTTTCTTCGCATTGCCCGATTGCCTGCTGGATGTTCTGTTCTTCCGGACGATATGAAACTGCGCTCACAGACAGCTTATTTTTGCTTTTGAGACTGATTGATTCATTCTCAATAATATGGATTTGATGGTCTTTCAGCAGTTGACGCAGTTTTTGTTCACCAAATTCAATATCATTATTGCCCCAAATAAAATAAATAGGGCCCAGTTTTTTTAGCATGCGTATATTATGGAGCACTGTATCTTCAGAAGTCCGACGATCGACAAAATCTCCCCCTATGAGGACAGCCTGTATATTTTGATCAATCGAATCAATCATCGCCTCATTAATTTTGCGCGCATGTGTATCCGATATAAAATAAAGATAGATTGTTTCATTATCGCCAATTGCTTTCACTTCATGTGACCGGATGTTATTTTCATGTGCTTCTTTATACATATAGAGAAGCACTGTAATACAGGCGATTCCGATAAAACTTATTATGACCATACACGGTCCTCCAATTCAAAAAGGCTAATAACAAAATAGCCTGATGTAATGCTTTCATAACCATTAATTTCACCTAGTGTTTACTAAGTATTTAAAATAACAAATTTCTTTCATAAAGAAAAAGACGAGAGCCGGAACGGTTCGTCTTTTTACTAGTCATTATACAAGTGAGAAAAATTATGGAACAATTACTAAAACTTGCCCTGTCGAAATACTGTCCGATGATAAATTGTTGGCAGCTTTTATTTTATTAACATATTCAGGACTACCATTACCGTAGTACTTTAATGCGATGCGGTATAGATTGTCAGTCGATTGTACAGTATGTGTTTTTTGCTGTGCTTTAGCCGCTTCCTGAGCAGCTTTTTTCTTTGCTTCCTGCTCTTTCGCTTTAGCAGCAGCTGCTTTCTGTGCTTCTTCTGCTTTTTTTATTTCTGCCGCTTCTTTTTCAGCTTTTTCTTTTGCGATTTGTGCTTCCGCCTTTTTCGCTTCTTCAGCAGCTAATTTTTCTTTTTCCGCTTTCGCTTTAGCCTCATCCACTTCGGCCGAGTTATCATCATTTTTTTCTTCTTTATCTTCGTCATCGTTAGTAGCAGCTGGCTGTGTTTTCGGATCCTGTTTTTGAATCTCCACTACTAAGTCATCCTTCTTATCCACATTTACATTTTCACTTGCAGATGTGTTCGGTTCATAGATTAGCCACACATAAGCTAGAATAACTAAAGGGATAAAAATTAAGATAACTGTTAACACCGTCATAATTGGGTTTGTTTGTTTTTTTCCGTTTTTCTTTCGATGTCGGCTAACACGTGACATTTTTGTACCTGACTCATTATGTAGGTCAATCTCTTGACGATGCTCCTCTACCTTCTCCCGGTAATCTTCTTTTGTCATGGCCTTCACCCCTCCAACTACTAAAAATTATAACTTTATTATGACCAATTTCTACATAAAAGTAAACGGTTCGATAGTAGATTAAGAGTTTATTAACAATATTTTCTTGAGACGGTGTTGCCAATTGGTCATTTTAATCATAGTTTTTGAAGGATCTCTCTCTTCCACCAGTTCAGACACATCGATTCCACAGTTGGAACAGCAATTTTCCTGCTGCTTCGTCAATTGCTGACCAAAGTACTGAACGACTTGCTTCCTCATACATTCTGTACCTTCTATAAGCTTTAAAACGAGCTGGACTTCTTCAAATTTCTTAATCTGTAAATTCAGCATCCGATTCTTTACTTCCTCGGCAGATTCACGTGCCAGCCAATAACTCAGCACACGGAAAACGACTTCCGACATTTCCCCGTTTGCAAGCAAGGACTGTGGCTGTTCACCAGCAGCCATCACTTCTGTGAACCGGTCCACATGAATATTTTTCGGCAAATCTTCTGACGCGATAAATTTTGCAAATTGCTCATCACCGTCACAATATAATAAAAAGGCAACTGCTTTTTTGCCATCACGACCAGCCCGCCCAATTTCCTGCATATAGTTCGACAATGTTGCAGGCATTGTTTCATGAATAACTTGACGAACATTTTCTTTATGGACACCCATACCAAATGCATTTGTCGCTACTATCCATTCAAGCTGACCGGCTAAAAATTGCTGCTGTATAAATTGTCGGTCCTGTGCTTCCTTCCCGGCATGATAAGCGGCCGCCGAAATATTTTGCTGTAGAAGCTGTAAACTGATCGCTTCTGCTTTTGACCGGGATTGCGTATAAATGATGCCCGGACCGTCTGTATTTTTCACATGTTCAATAATCCATTCAATCTTTTCCTCACGCTCTGAAAACAGTTTTTTCACTAAATGAATATTGTCTCTGTTTACAGCGTGCATATAGTGAAAAGGTGCATTCATTTTTAAATAGGATTGGATATCCGCCAAAACCGTATCCGTTGCTGTGGCGGATAATGCAAGAATAGGCGGACGATTCGACTCCGATAATATTTCACCAATCCGTAAATAGTCCGGTCGAAAATCAAATCCCCATTGCGATATACAATGTGCTTCATCCGCAACAATTAGCGAAAGTTCCATCGCTTGAATTCTTGCCTTTACTTGCGGCTGCAACAGCATTTCCGGAGATACGAAAATAAACCGGTACTCTCCCAAAAAGTGTAGGGCATACCTTTTCTGGTCTGGTGTTAAAAAGGAATTCAATGCGACAACTCGTTTTTCCCCCATTTGCTTTAGCTGATCGACCTGGTCTTGCATGAGTGATAATAGCGGCGACACAATCAGCACCGGTTTTTGAAATAAATAGCCCGGCAGCTGGTAACAAAGGGATTTCCCCATTCCGGTCGGCAAAATGGCCACAACATCTCTGCCCGCCACTATATTTTTGATGATTTCTTCTTGTCCTGGCCGGAATGCATCATAGCCGAAATGTTGCTTTAAGGCACTTTGTAAATTCATATATGGGTCGCTCCTTTCGCCAATGTTAGCCGAAGTTGAAAATAGCTTAGCTGCGGCAGTAATTCTTTCAATGTTTTTAATCGTTTCGTATCATAAGCTTCGACCGCACCTAAAATTTGTTGCTGTTCTTTGGTTGATACAAATGGCTCTATCGAAAAGTTCGGTTCATTCATCGCAAGTTCGACAATATGATCTTCAATCGTACTCATTTTTAATCGACGGATATGACTGATTTCTTCCAATGTTCTTCCCGCTTTGTATAACTGGGCGGTTGCGTTTGCCGAAGCAGTCAGCACGACTTCCACACGTATATTTTGCATAATTTCATTCAATAGCGGGTATTGTGTTTTTTCACGGTACAATTCATTCAACCAAGTATGCAATGCGCTAATATAGTGCAGTTGAACATCCATTTCCTGCATATTATAGCCAAATGCCAATTGCTGCCACGTAAATCCCGGTTCATTGTAGCCGGTCAATCGGTACATGAGGATGTCTTTCATGTTTTCTTCGATTGCTGTCTCGGCTATACTTGCAGATATTTCTGTGTAAATTGATTGGTGCAGCAAGCCTTTCTGATAATGGTGTCGCACTAAAAATTGACGTACCCATTGCTGTACTTGTTCATTTTTTTCAATCGGGATAAACGCTTTTTTCTGATGGAGCTGATGGGACAGGCTTTGAATAATTAGCGAAAGTCTACCGAAAAAAATATGTTCATTGCCACGGTAATGCCAGCCGTCAAACGAAAGAGGCACAGGTTTTGAGGCAAGCTGTTTTCCTTGTTCGGTCATAGTATAAAAACCATTTTCCTCTATTATAATAATACTCTTGGCAAACATGAGATCAATTTGCTCATCGAATTTATGACGAGCTAGTTTTGGGAGCAACCCAAAATAGGAATATAAATTAAAGAGGCCTACATCATGAATTGTCTGCCCTGACCGCTTCCCTTTCAATAAGTGATAGGCGGCGGAAACAGTGCGTTCCTGTTGAAAAGTATGTAAAATTTTCAAAAGAATTTGTTGGATTAGCATGTCAAATCCCTCAT
This sequence comes from Solibacillus sp. FSL R5-0691, assembly GCF_037974225.1. Lineage (GTDB taxonomy): Bacteria > Bacillota > Bacilli > Bacillales_A > Planococcaceae > Solibacillus. The sequence continues at coordinate 1,195,228 of NZ_CP150231.1, read as the reverse complement.
TTTCGTAGTATTAGGTTGAAAAGTGCCGAAAACACCATTAGAATAAGTAAGAGCTTTATGGAAACGAACGGATAAAGGAGAGGTAACAATGCCAAAATATACTATCGTAGATAAAGATACTTGTATCGCATGTGGCGCTTGTGGCGCTGCTGCACCGGATATTTATGATTATGATGATGAAGGAATCGCTTTCGTTATTTTAGATGATAACATGGGTACTGCTGAAGTTCCAGAAGATCTACTAGAAGATATGCAAGATGCATTTGAAGGCTGTCCAACAGACTCTATTAAAGTTGCAGATGAAACATTTGACGGCGACTCATTAAAATTCGAATAGTATACAAACATACGAAACGATTCCTTTTAAAGGGTCGTTTTTTATTTTGCACTTTTTTCTCATTGCGCATCTATTATTGAGATGTTATAGTTAATATTAGTAGTAGGTACTAATATTAACTATTCATTTTAGGGGTGTCGTTATGGATTTATTGCAATTAAAAGGGAAAAATATCGTCGTAATGGGTGTTGCCAATGAGCGCAGTATTGCTTGGGGCATCGCAAAACGACTATTTGATGTCGGAGCAAATGTAATTTTCACATATCGTAAAGAACGTTCAAAAGGAAAAATCGAAAAGCTTTTAACAAATTATGAAGAGCACAATGCAACTGTTATTGAATGTGACGTAAACAGCGACGAAAGCATTGAAAAAGCATTCACTCAAATCGGTGAGCAGTTTAAAGTGATTCACGGCATTATCCATTCTGTTGCATTCGCACATGCCGAAGATCTGCATAACCGCTTCGTCGAAACAACACGTGACGGCTATGCCTTTGCACAAGATACAAGTGCCTATTCGCTGATTGCTGTTACAAAAGCGGCAAAACCTTATATGACAGAAGGCGGTTCTATCGTAACGATGTCTTATTTAGGTGCACAGCGTGTTCTTGATGGCTACAATGTAATGGGCGTTGCGAAAGCTGCACTTGAAGCTTCAATGCGCTATTTGGCAGCCGATGTCGGTGCGGATAATATTCGTGTCAATGCCATTTCCGCAGGTGCCATCCGTACATTGGCAGCTAAAGGTGTACCAAGCTTCAATCAGATTCTGCATAAAATCGAAGAAACTTCTCCGTTAAAACGCAACACAAACCAGGAAGAAGTAGCTGACATGACAATCGTAATGTTAAGCCACCTATCCCGAGGAGTGACAGGCGAAACGATTTATATCGATAGCGGTTATAATATTATGGGTTAGTCCAAAGCGAATTCACTACCTCCCTTGTGAATTCGCTTTTTTTTATGTTAAAATACTGGAAAATACTGTTTATAGAGGAGCATTACGATGAAAAAGTATATTTCAGGATTATTAATGGGTGCTGTTTTAATTAGCGGTTTCTCGTTTTCAACAATGGAAGCAGAGGCAGCTACAAAAGTGAAAGCTGTCGCTTATAAAAATTGCACCGAATTAAATAAAGTCTACAAAGGTGGCGTTGCAAAAGATGCGAAAACAACGAATAAAGGCGGCAAAACAAAATATAAACCTTTCGTATCAGCAGAGCTTTACAAATTAAACGCAAAAAGTGATCGTGATAAGGACGGGATTGCTTGCGAAAAATAGGAGGAGTGAATTAAATGAAGATTCTCGCTCACCGTGGTTACAGTGCCAACTACCCCGAAAATACAATGATCGCTTTTCAGGAAGCTGCAAAGTTGGCAATTTGGGGCGTTGAATTTGACGTCCATTTAACTAAGGACAACCAGTTAGTCGTTATCCATGATGAGTCAATTGACCGTACATCAACGGGGAAAGGCTATGTGAAGGATCTGACACTGGAAGAGCTGCGGGCATTTGATTATGGCTCGTGGTTTGCGCCGGAGTTTGCTGGTCAGACGATTCCTACATTAGCGGAAACTTTGGTCATCTTTAAATCAACGCCCTTCCAGATCAATATCGAGATAAAATCGGACATTTTTGAGTATCCCGGCATTGAAGCACTCATTGCCAATGAGATTCATAGCTTTAATTTAGAAGATCGTGTCATTATTTCTTCCTTCAATCATGAAAGCATTGCTCGATTTCAGCAAATCATGCCAAATGTGAAAACCGCGCTGCTATTTGCTTCGCTTATTGTAAACTTAGAGGACTATGTCAAGACGCTTGGCGCGTATGCGATCCATATCCCCTATTACTACGGGATGCGTTCCATTGTTCAGCAAGCGATCAAGAACGGAATGACCGTCAGAACTTATACAGTCAATGATGCAAAAGTAGCCCGCCAACTCGAATCACTTGGAATTGATGCCATCTTTACCGATGTAGTAAACCTATAAAAATGAGAAAAAACTGTTTCGAAGGAATTCTTTTGCAGCAGTTTTTTTATGTAATATTTAGACAATTATTAGAAAAACGCTTTCAAATAGCTAAACTTTGTTAAGTTCATTTTATCGTCAAACTTTAAAATTTTTACCCGTTTTCAACCTCATTCCTTTTGAAGTCAGACGTCTGTTTCCTGTATATTAAAGGTAACAACAAACAGATTCGGAGATGAAATGATGAATACGGAAATTTTATCATATGTAGAAAAAATGGAAGCTGCAGTACTAAACGATTTAGTTACAACTGACTCTTCTGATTTATATGAAATTGCAGTCGAAATGATTGCTGAACAAAAAGATGCATACAAGAATATTTGCCAAGCTTATGAAGTCGTTAAGCATAACCTAGTCGGCTAAGCTTTATAAGCAAAATTAAAAGCAGTTCAAATTTACTTCCCCGTAAATTTGAACTGCTTTATTTTCTTGTGTAAAAGTCCGCAAAAAAAGAGGGTTCCTTATGAAAGGATCCCTCTTCTATAGTTACATCATTAAAATTAAAGTTTTACGATGTTTGTAGCTTGTGGTCCACGTTGACCGTCTTCTACTGAAAACTCAACTTTTTGACCTTCTTCAAGAGTTTTGAAACCTTCACCTTGAATAGCTGAGAAGTGAGCGAATACGTCAGAACCGCCTTCAACTTCGATGAAACCGAAACCTTTTTCAGAGTTAAACCATTTTACTGTACCTTGTGTCATAATAAATGACCTCCAATTAATTAAATTTAATAAGATCGCAATTCTTCCAAAAGAAAAAAATTCACATATTACAAAAAGTACCAACTAAACCACGAAATACTTTTTGTAATAGGTGAATTTAATGTCTTGTAACTATCTCATTGACCTTAGTATATAGTAAAAAATCGGATTTGTCTACTATAAACTCAATTTTATCTGCTTTAACAATTATTTATCGATTAAAGGATTTACACCCCAATAACTAACTAAAAATTATTTAGTTACTTTTTGTAAGCATTTTGTTTGCAATTACATTTTAGCGTTGGTTAATATAGGAAATGTATTACATAGAACTAGGAGGATTATTTTCATGGTATTACAAGCAAAAGAATTCCGTACAGCGGAGCATGACATTTCTGAAGTATTTTTAAATCGGTGGTCACCACGTGCTTATGCAGACACACCTGTTGCCGAAGATGTATTAAATCGTGTATTTGAAGCAGCGCGCTGGGCACCATCAGCAGGCAACAACCAGCCTTGGCGCTTTATCGTGGCAAAAACAGAAGAGGATTTAGCAAAATTCCACCCTGTTTTAATGGAAGGTAACTTAGTATGGGCAAAGCGTGCACCTGTTCTAGTATTAGTCGTTTCTGACAATACAAAAGGCTCACATGAGTTTGATGCAGGAACAGCATGGGGCTTCCTGTCACTTCAGGCAGCAAAGGAAGGTTTAATCACACATCCGATGAGCGGTATATATAAGGATGTGGCAAAAGAAGCATTTAACATTCCGGATACGTTTGATGTACATTTAGCTATTGCAATCGGCTACAAAGGCGACAAAGAAATGCTGTCTCCGGAATTGCAGGCACGTGAAACGCCATCAGGTCGCCGTCCATTAAATGAAATTGTATTTGAAGGTTCTTTTAAATAAGGTTTAAAATTGATGAGGTAACCGCATGAAGGAAATGTTCTTTCTTGCGGTTTTTTTCTAGTTGTCCTCATTAATATAGAACTTAAACTTTTAGAAGCGGCTTTTTAAGCATCTCCAATAACAGTTCATATTCCTTATCTCCGATCGTGTTCCTTACCATCTTTTCTATTTTAAACTCCATCTTTTTGCTTTCATTTACAATAACGATTCCTTTTGCAGTCAAATGGGCCCTCTTTTGAACTTTTGAGCCTTTTATTAATTCGGTCGTAATTAATTCTTTTTCTTTTAAGGACGTCACAAATTTATGAACCCCCTGCTTTGAAATATCTAATTGTTTTACTAATTCCGGTACTGTTTCATGCCCCTCATATATATTTTTCAGGACAAACCATTCCGAACTCGTTATATGAAGGTCATTATTTTCGTTCCACATATTTTCTGCCTTTTGGCGTAACTGTTTATGTTGGCGATACAATAATTCTATAAAGTCAATCATTGTCTCTCCCCCTTCTTTCTTTCAACATCATTCTTAAATATTCTCAAGCATCATACTAAAGCTAATCTATTAATTCAAGTTCATGATACTATAAGGGGATTTAAGTCAACTTAGTTGACTTAAATCGTAAATTACTATACTATTTAATGTATAACTTTTTCCGGAGGCGTATTTATGTATAAAATTGGTGACTTAACGTTTTATAAATCCCATGGTATTTGTCAGATTGAAAGTATTGTAGAACAAAACTTCACAGGAGAACCTATGCTTTACTATGTTATGCAATCAAAGATTAGACCGGGTGTAACGCTATACCATCCAGTAGAGAGTAATAACTCACAACTTGAAAAAATATTGAGCTATGATGAAGCAGTACAAATTATGGATTGCTTTTCGAATGAACCAAGCGAATGGAATGACCGCAGTACAAACCGTCAAAGAAACCACGCAGAAATTTTGAGTGCGAATAATCATCTAGAAGCTGCCCAGTTAATGAATACACTCCTACGAAAAGATTTGGAATTACAAAAAGACGAGAAAAAAATCACATCACAAGATTCACAAATTTTACAGCAACTCTCAACGATTATTTTTGACGTCTTGGAAATTGCGCTTAAAAAGCCAAAAGATGCTATTGAAAAAGAGATTTTTAAAAGAGTTCAAGGACCTACTAACTGATTTATAAATTAGGTTGATTTCTTTAACGAGTTGAAGTAATCCATTTTACTTCAACACTGTTCGTTACTGAGCGATTTGCCACTTTATACATAAAAATTATATAAGGCGTTTGCTATCAATAGCAGGCGTCTTTTTTTGTCGTTTAAAATGGAATTTTAACTTCTATTATTATGTGCCTTGTATGATGTTTTTCATTTAAGTATGAATGAAAACACTTTTACTGCTCATACTACCGTTGTATGAAATTCACCTAATTTTGAAAGGAAGTGTAATGATGGGAATATTAACGGGTAACCCAAAAGACGAACCGTTACATTATGGAGAAGTTTTTAATATTTGGACAAGCTTGGCTGCAGGGTACAGTATGATTGCCGGGTATCAGACTTTTTATAATCATGCCGGTGACCACGACTTGAAAAAAATAATTGAAGACTTTGTTCAATTTGCTCGAGAAGAAGTAAAACAATTAGAAAAAATCCTTAAATTAAATGGCGTTGGACTTCCTCCTGCACCACCGGAACGTCCTGAAGCACGAATCGAAAACATCCCGCCAGGAGCAAGATTCAATGATCCTGAAATAAGTGCAGCATTATCTGTAGATGTCGCTGCCGGTTTAGTTGCTTGCAGCCAGGCGATGGGTATGACAACGCGAGAAGATATCGGAATGATGTATGGTCAATTCCATACAGCTAAGGCACAGCTTGGAGCAAAGCTATTACGCTTAAACAAATCAAAAGGCTGGCTAATCCCTCCGCCATTGCATCTGCACCATCCATTACATTAATGAATTAAGTCAAATCCCATTTTACTATGCGCATCATCCCCTTATTCATACGAGAAAAACGCCATTTCTAAAAAAGAATGGCGTTTTTCGTTAGTATTCTTTATACAACTTCATGATAGTAAAGGGCATATAAATCATTCAATGTCACTTTACCAAATGCAAAATCCATTACATTGTTATCTACCAGAAATTCAGTTAGCTCGCTTAACAGCATCGGTTCCGAATGAGGAAGATGCAGCAATGTCATATCCGTAACGAGTGTTTGCTGCTCAATTAACGGATATTTCTCCTTCAGCAGTGCTTTAACGGATTCCTCCATATTTTTCACACGTACTGTTTTGATTTTCGCCTGGCTGAACCCTTCAATAATTTCATTTGTATCGACCAGTTTGCCTCCATTGAAAAGGAAAATCCGATCTGCATACTTCTCCAAGTTATCGAGCAAATGCGAAGCGATGATGATCATTTTTCCCTCGGCCTTTTTCTTCATTAAAATCTTTGAAATGACTTCAATATTATTCGGGTCGAGCCCGTTCATGACTTCATCCATCATCATAATTTCCGTGTTCGCTACAATTTGCATTGCAAAACAAAGCCGCTGACGCATGCCGAGTGAATAGGTACCTGTTTTTTTATTAACATAATGACCCATATTCAGCGCTTCAATTGTTTCGTCAATCAGCTTCGGGTCGGACTTCCACATCGTTGCGAACATTTTTAGATGGGCACGTCCACTTAAATGGTTATATAAATCACTTTGATCCGGCATCATCGATACAAACTCGTGAATTTTTACTTCATTTGATTTACTCGAATAGCTAAGATTACCGTTAAACGATACCTTCCCGCTTGTTGGCTGCAAATAGTTCATTATGACATTCATCAAAGTTGATTTTCCGGTTCCGTTCGGTGCTACTAACCCGATCATCTCACCCTGTTCAAACTTGATCGAAATATCATTAAGCACTTTTTTATCCGCAAACTGAACGGTAATATTTTCAATAGCAATCATTCGTTGTCCCCCCTCTATTTTACAAGCTTGAACCGTTTATTAAGTGAAATGAGCAGCGCAATGAACAATAGGACAACTGCACAAATTGACAATAACAGCAGGCCAAGTTGATAATCAACATTTTCACTTCCTAAAAAATAGTTCTGATAACTCGACACAACTTTTCCGACATGGATATACGTTGTCGGTACTTTTTCCACTTCCCAAAAATACCCGATTCCGCGGTTCATATAAAACTTTTCGCCAAAAATAACGAATAGTCCGACCGCCAAGTTCACCATTTCTTGTCGGAACAGTACACTGCATAAAACCACAACATTGATAATGACAATGAACCATACAATCAGTAATGATAAAGAACGGCCTAAAAACATGCCCAATGTCATCATATTAACTAAACTCTCATTCCCCCATTGCAAGAAATTAAAAGCATACTCGGGTGATGGCAGTTTAAGATGGCCGAAACCTGATTGAGCCCCGATTATCATGAATCCAATAAGTAAAGGTACAAATAATGTGATACTGCCGATAAAAGCAACACCTATTTTCATGAGCAGCTTTTTCCAGTCGGCAATCGGGAAACCTTTCAGCACAGACGGGTGTCGGCGATCCTTCGTCACAATATCGACCGCCAGTAATAAGGTACAAATAATTAAAATTAACGGAAGCGGACCTTTCAGAAGTCGCTCAAGCGTCTGCAATGCTGTCCGCTGTTCAAAAACACCAATCGACAATTCGTAATTCGCCTCATTAAAAGCACCATACCGGAAATGTTGATCCATCGCATTTAAAGCACCTTCAACATTTGCAAATTCCCTGTCTGCCACATAATATCGGTCATTATAGAAAAGATGCTCATTATAAAATGTCAAATAGTTCATTTGAATATACCAGTCGCTTGTCACTTCCGCATACTTTTTCAGATCATTTGCATCAAGGGCATCCATTCTTGCCTTATCCAACGGGTTGATATCAGCAAAATCATAATATGCCCTAACTGATGTCGGATGTATTTCCCTTAAGTTCCTCTTACTTAAATCATCAATAAATTCCTGACGCGTTAAATAACGGGCTTCTATTTCCTCGCGATCGACCTTTTCAATCGGATCATAGGCAGGTGCAATCTTAAACGCATAAAATAGCGCAGCAAATGCCAAGAGAAAATAGATCGCCAAGTTTTTCTTATTCGTAAAAAACTGTTTCAGTTCAAATTTAAAATATCCGTACATTTCTTTCCCCCCTAGGCCCTTTTAATTTTTCCTGTAGAGAAGAATGTTTTGATGACAAATAACATGATTAAAATACAAATACTCATAATCAGTAACCCGATATTCATCGTTACATCCACAGGACGCACTAAATCCAACGGCATTCCACTTAAAATTTCATTGAAGTTCATGAAATGGAACGGATTGTACGGAAGCACACTAATAATTGAAGGGAAAATAATAGGTAAAAAGAATAGAATAAAATGGACAAACAATGTCAGATACATATTTTTCAGCAGTACATTTAAAATAATCGATAAGAGCATGACAAATATCGAAATGACGAGCATGTAGACAATACATAGCGCAATATATTGCACACTTGAAATTAATGTCGGGTCCCCTAAATACACAGTCACTTTTTCGGAACCGTCTCCCAACCCATTAAATAGCAATGGCGTAGCGCTGATAAAAATAAGCGCAATAAACGCGACAACATACAAAAAGGCAATGATACATTTGGATATCACATACTGGTCAAAACGGACCGGGTAGCCTTTTATAATACTTGAATGCTCAAAATCATCCAGTAAAATCGAACTCGTATAGAAACTCATAAATATGTACCAGCCAACACCTACTAAACTAAAAAAATACAACAAAAACGGTATGTAATGAGAGATATCGCTAATCGTATTTTTCCCCGATTCGAACATCGTTTTAAAATATAAGTAATTCATTGAATTTTGGAACTTGGAAGGCAGCAAATCCTTCACTTTTTCGTACTCTTCCATATTAAAAGCTTGTTGCCGCAGCTCCGCAATACGGTAGGAAGCCTCATAATACATCGGATAGTTTTCTACAGTTAATGAAGCAATTTGTAATGCGACAGCACTTTTCTGCTGAGTAAGATTTTTAAATAAATCACTGCCATCCCCGTCCCTGGAAGCATCCTGGACTTGGAACTTGGCTAATACCGCACGCGAACTGTAGTAGTCGCCCTTTTTTTCATTAAGCTGGTCTCCCACGGACTGTGCCTTAATAAAAAACATACAGCCGAACACAATGACGATCACTGCGAGTAACGCAACAATATTTTTTCGGTTGGAGCGTTCGATTAGTAATCCAACTTTTAATGCCTGCAACATGTGTAATCTCCTCCCCCTTCTATATATCGACATTGAAAACGGTTACAAACCTAAATTTCGATTTTACGGGTACTTTATTAGAATAATCTATCAATTAATAATTTACAAACTAAAAGGTAAATTTTCAAAAAATAGGAAAACAAACCTTTGTTAAATCAACACTCTTTTTAATTATTTCGTTTCACAATTGAAGTCAAGATGAGATGAAATTATTTTTGTATAATACACCTATTTTTTACAAATTTATGAACTTTTTATTTTTACCACAATTCGACACTTTATTTTTTTTTAATACGTTACGATGAATGGGCGCTGTTTAATTTAACTCGTAAATAATAAAACAGCGTAATACATCAGAAAGGAACTTACATTTAGCAATGAGATTTTTATTTTTCAAAAAAATATTTAGGCTAAGATTGAGAATAAGAATTGAATCTAAAAGAAAAGACATGTACAAAAAAGCAAATGATCTAGGATTCACACACCCTGAAGTAGTACATTGCAGCCAAGAATTAGATGAGTTACTAAATAAGTATTCGGATACTGCGGCATAAAATAGAGAGAGTACATAAATAATGTTGTTCAGGTTCGTACATGAACCTGCCATATTTATGTTTTATTAACAAAAAGCGTTGGAGCATACAGCCCCAACGCTTTCTTTTTAATCTGTTTTGATTTAGTGGTGTGCCCACGCTTAAATCCCATTTGTATTCATCAATACTATACGCCAGCCGTCTGGGTCCGCAATCGTCACACCTTTTTCTTCCCAATACGGATTTTCAGGTGGTACCTCGTTGTAGCCCATACTAGCGAGTCGAGACTTCACTGCTTGAATTTGCTCAACATTAGGCATATAAAATACAAGTAAATTATCTTCCGTTGGTGCAGGACATGGACTCCCGTCAATATGTTCAGTAAACTCCAGATGATACGATGCATCCGGCAAGCCGATCATAATACCCGTGTATCCACGATGCCCTTTAAAGCCGCCAAGTTTTTTAAGCCCGAGACCTTCACAATAAAAACGTTCTATCTGTTCTATTTGATCGGTCGGCCGTGCGATACGAAATTGCGCTACATGTAATGTTTCAGTCCACTCTTTCAAATACTTCCCCTCCTTCTTTCATTTTAGAAGGAAAGGAAGGAAAAAACTCTACAACATTCGGATGAAATAAAGAACATAAGCTTATACAGAAAAACGCGTTGGAGCCAATAGCCCCAACGCTTTCCTCTTAGTACATCTTCATATATTGGTCGCGTTCCCACTGGTGTACAGATGTGCGGATTCTGTTCCTATATAATAGGTGGTAATTCAGTTCACTAGGAATGTTGATAAATCAATGTTTTGAGAAGTTCGTTCATTATAATAAACTGTAGAAAGTTATAAGTTTGTGGGCAATTTGTGGGCAAAGCAGAAAATCATTTGTGGGCAAATTTTATACAAGAAAATATGCATATTGGTAAGTGTCATACACACTGTTTGCCCTAGGAACTCTTCTTCAATAATCGCGCCCAGATTGTTGAATATTGTAAATTGGAATTTAACAGCATTTATTCAGACAAGTATTAAATTTGATTAAGATTTTATATTTAAACTTTGTAACTCCATATAGTAGTTTAATACTTCTAATAGAATATCAAAGTTATAATTTGTTTTTTCCTGTATTATAGCTGCCCATTCTTCTATTGTCCTTTGCTTGGTATCTTCAACTAAACCGTTCATAGAAGATGAATAACTTTTGAAGTTATAAAATTCCCAATGTGTTACCTCATTTTCATACTGTCTACATTCAAGCAGAGGGAAAGGTTTAATTAATCTTTGTGAGAATTCAGCAGCTTCTAATAATTGATTTTCATCAATGATATTTAAATTAAATACTTGCTTGGAAATTTTTCCGTTTAGTCGTTTATACAAAATTTCAATATTAGCACCTTGAGGTTGTACTTGAATCTTCGCACCTGGGAAAAAATCTATGCACTCTTCTGAATGAAAGAATGGGTTGTTTTGATCTACACAAATCGGCTGAATCCATTGGTCACCTAAGTCACATAAATATTTATACTTATTTTTGTCTATTGCTATCACAGCAACGTGAGCATCTTTGGTAAATAAATTATGACCAATTGCATACGCTTCTATATGATTACGTTTAAATTCATCTAATAGCCATAATGCTAAATCGAAACAGTTCCCTGTAATATTATATAGTTTATAATGCTCTTTCATCATCTCAACTGAACGCTGATATTGTGATGGGTTTTGTTTGGTATACCAAACTTTTGTCAGTGTTTCCATTGGAAAGTCCTTAAATTGATTCCAAATCTTTAGTATATTTTCTGAAGCCTGCACTTGAAATTCTCACCTCTTCAATTAAATGAAATAGAATCAAATATACCTAATAATACCATTTTACAATAATGGTGGATATCCTACTATATAGATTGCTTTGTTTAATACAATTAATATTTATTCCATAATATGGCCCTATTGTTGAATAACTTTTTTATTAATTATATTTGTCTTATGTTGGTGGCGGCACACTACCGCCAATTTTCAATAAATATCCCTCCACAATTAATTTTGTTCCATCCTGTACTTTCTATTCTTTTCCATTTATAATGTTATATTATTATTTTTTGGAGGCACTAATGAAGAAATTTTGGATTTTATGTAGCTTTATTTTAGTACTGTTAATCGGAGGTTTACTATTCTTTGACAAAAGTATATTTGAAAATAAAGTGGAAAATAAATTAGAGGATGTTGAATTTGCAGATAAAAATTGGGGATACAGATTTTTAAAAATTGATGAGGTACATCACAGTTATAAAGTAACCGGGGAGGGAGTTAAGATTGCCATTATTGATACTGGGGTAGCAGATGATAAACGAATAAAGAACGTTGTGGAAGGTAAAAATTTTGTACAATCAGGAACATCTTATACAGACAGTCATGGTCATGGAACGCACATTTATGGAATTTTATCAGGTGAAGATATAGGGGTAGCACCGGGGGCTGATATTTATGTGGCAAAAGCACTTTCAATGGATTTAAAAGGGGAAATGAAAGATGTAATTTCAGCAATTGATTGGTCTATTGAAAAAGATGTAGATGTAATATTAATGCCATTTGGATTTTTAAAAGAAAATAAAGAATTTGAGGAAGCAGTTAATAGAGCATTAGATAAGAATATTTTTGTAGTGTCCTCGGTAGGTAACTATGGTTTAAAAGAAAATATAGATATTATGTACCCAGCAAAATACTCTAAAGTGATAGCGGTGGGGGCATTAGAAAAAGACGGTGGTATTTGGAAAGGCACAACTATAGGTAAAGAATTAGACTATTTGTTGCCAGGACAGGAGATTCTAAGTTATTCATTAGATGGGAATTTTCTGATAGCCAGTGGAACATCTATGGCATCTGCATATATGGCTGGGGTCCTTGCATTATTTATAGAATATAACAATAATATCCCAAAAAAAGAATTATATTATAAATTATTGAAAAAAAAAGGAATTAGGTAATATAGGGAACGTTAGTATCTTAGAGATAGATAAGATACTAAAATAATTTGAATTAAAGGAGTATACATATGAAGAAGTTTTTAAGTATTTTCTTAGCATCTATTATGTTAGTGGCGTTTCTATTACCAACTGATTCAACAGCAACTAGTAATGACTTTTCTATTAACCAGATAAGTATAGATACTAGTATGGTACAACAGATTACTGAAGAGTCAGGTACTGATTTTACAGATGTAGATTTAACTAATTTTGAACAAGACTTTGCATTTTTATTAAATGATCCAGTATTTAAAGAAATGGAGGAATACTTGGTTTTAAATTCGCAAGAGGTTATTATCGATGAGACTGAAGTAGCAGGTCAATGGATTCCAATAGCTGCAGCCGGTATTAGACTTTTAGCAGGTAAAGTCGGAACAAAAGCTATAGATAAAGCATGGGATATTGCTAAACCCCATGTTAAGAAAGCATTGGATGATGTAGACAGATATAAATTTATAGTGAATATTAAAAATGGTCGTTATTTGGGAATAATTGATACAAAAAGTAAAAGTAAGGATAAAACAATCTTTGCTTTAGATTATCATCAGTTTAAAGAAGGTAGTAAACGCACAGTAGATGATGTCTTGCATTATCATATAACTCCAAATATTAAAGAACATCATGTAATCTATCCAACTGATCCGAAATGGGAAACAATTAAGTAGGAGTGAAACCTATGAAACATTATAATACTGAAGTAGAAGAGAATTGTTCGAAAGAAGCTTTCCAAAAAATTATTGAACAACTTTTGCCAAAAAAGAAAGTAATATATACAATAATCCCGGAATATTACAAAGAGTTTCTTTTGGAGATTTCTTCGAATTTCGTTGAAATTAAGAACATTGTTGATGATAAGTATTCTTTTCCAAAGAGTGAGGGCATATTAGGATATATTAATGATGATGAGTTGCAATTTGTATTTGAATTTTATGAGAGAGCAAATGTAATTCCTTTTGTTATTGCTTCTAGAAATGTTACCTTTGAAGAGGACATTGAGTTAGATAGTTTTTATAGTTACTTTGAGGAAAATAATATACCTCATATTACTGTAGGCCATGATCAAGAGTATATAACATATTACAGTGATTGAGTTATATAATTTAAATAAGTATTAAGTATTGAAAGAGTAGCAACAATTGCTACTCTTTTTTTAATTATTTTTAAAAAATAGCGAACGATTATCTTAGAGAAGTTTACATCAATTTGAAAAGAAGACCTTTGCTATAACAATGGTCTTCCTTATATGGCTTGTATGGGGGCAGTACACTACCGCAGTTGTGACGGTTTATTCCTTGTGAAACGCGGAATATTACATCTTGGAGCCTACAGCCCCAACGCTTTCCTCTTAGTACATCTTCATATATTGGTCGCGTTCCCACTGGTGTACAGATGTGCGGAACATATCGAACTCCACTTCTTTTGCTTCTTTGAAGTTTGCATAAATATGTTCGCCTAACGCATCGATGATTACTTCATCTTTCGCTAAAGTAGCTAATGCTGCATCCAATGAACCTGGTAAACTAGCAATACCATAAGCTGCACGCTCTTCAGCATTCATCACATAAATGTTACGGTCAACCGGTGCTGGTGGCTCGATTTCATTTTTCACGCCATCCAATCCTGCAGCCAAAATAACAGCCATCGCTAAGTACGGGTTTGCAGACGGGTCAACTGAACGTAATTCAATACGAGTTGATAGACCACGAGATTCCGGGATACGTACTAATGGTGAACGGTTTTTTGGTGACCATGCTACATAACAAGGTGCTTCATAGCCAGGTACTAAACGTTTGTATGAATTAATCGTCGGATTTGTCACCGCTGTAAATCCTTGAACGTGTTTTAATACGCCTGCTAAGAAATGTTTCGCTGTTTTTGATAACTGTAAGTCTTCCCCTTCATCCCAGAATGCATTTTTACTTCCTTGGAATAAAGATAAGTTGAAGTGCATTCCTGAACCGTTCACACCGAATAATGGTTTTGGCATAAATGTTGCATGTAAGCCATGTTTACGCGCAATTGTTTTTACTACTAACTTGAACGTTTGAATATTATCGCACGCTTCCACTGCGTTGGCATATTTGAAGTCGATTTCGTGTTGACCTGGAGCTACTTCATGGTGTGATGCTTCAATTTCAAAGCCCATTTCCTCCAATTCCAATACGATATCGCGGCGGCAGTTTTCCCCTAAATCCGTTGGTGCCAAGTCGAAGTAGCCACCATCATCATTTAATTCCAATGTCGGATTGCCTTTTTCATCTAATTTAAATAAGAAGAATTCTGGCTCAGGTCCTAAGTTAAAGCTAGTAAAACCTAAGTCTTCCATTTCTTTTAACATTCTTTTTAAGTTTGAGCGAGGATCCCCTTCAAAAGGAGAGCCGTCCGGACGTGCGATGTCACAAATTAAACGTGCAACTTTTCCTTTTTCCGCAGTCCATGGGAAAATCATGAAAGTATCTAAATCCGGACGCAAATACATGTCAGATTCTTCAATACGTACGAAACCTTCAATTGAAGAACCGTCAAACATCATTTTGTTATCCAGTGCTTTGTCTAATTGACTTACCGGAATTTCCACGTTTTTGATTGTTCCTAAAATATCAGTAAATTGTAGACGAATAAACTTTACATTTTTATCTGCCACAATCTTTTTAATGCTTTCTTTCGTCGCTTTGCTTGTTCCATTCACCGTTACATTTGCCATACTTCAACACTCTCCTTTTTAATTGGTCCTACTCAGTTTTATATTGAAAGAAACGCGATAAATCGCCTTGACGTAGTGATGTCTTTTGCATGCGCTGTGCTTGCAGCATTTCTTCTCGTAAAATCGTACGCAATTCTGTATCTGTTACGCGTACTACGTCAGGTTTCTTTACATACTCTTTTGACCTCATTGCAAATACCTTTTTGACACCCGCCATATTAATGCCCTGGTCGAGTAGCTCTCTTATTTCCAGTAATGCATCAATATCATCAAGAGAAAACATCCTACGATTCCCTTCTGATCTGGCAGGGACGATTAATTCATGTTCTTCATAATAACGAATTTGTCTAGCCGTTAATTCTGTTAACTGCATCACCATGCTAATCGGCAGTAACGGCATCGCTCTTCGAAACTCTCGACTCATCATCTCGCCTCCCTCTTCTTACCATTTACTTTAAACCAATGTAATATCCCTTGTCAATTCAATGTTACAAAAACTAACATACGTTTTTTAGAACGATCTTATCGCATAATTCGAACATTTCCTAAAATGGTTTTTTAATCCATGTTACGTTTCAGTACATATTCCGTAATTAAATGACGTAAAATTTCATTACTATATAACATTGATGCTATTTTTTTTGCAAAAAGTTGGTTAATTTACTCGTTGAAAAGTCATCCGGCCGAAATTCATGTATAATTATTACCATGCAAATTGAGGGGGAATTTTATGTCGAAGCAAGACATCGCAAAGTCAATCGGACAAAAAATCATTGTTATTATTGGCGGTTTAATCGCCGCTTATGGATTAGAAGCGGTATTAATACCAAATAACGTATCGGATGGCGGAATCACGGGGATTAGTATCGTTATTTCTCAGCTAACGCCAATATCATTAGGCCTGCTGATCGCCTTACTAAACATCCCGTTTATTTATTTAGGATATAAACAAATCGGAAAAACATTTGCTATCAATTCTGTTATCGGGATTGCATCATTAGCAATCGGTACTTCGCTTATGCACCATGTACCAACAATCATTACTGGTGATGCATTGCTTATTACAGTTGTAGGGGGGATCATTTTAGGTATCGGTATGGGTTTAGCACTCCGCAATGGTGGGGCTCTCGACGGGATAGACATGCTTGCTGTGTTACTTTCCAGAAAACTCCCTTTTAGTACAAGTGATCTCATTCTATTTTTAAACTTTTTCGTTTTCATTATCGTTTCGTTTGTTTTCGGATTCAAAGGTGCCTTGCTATCAGCAATTGCGTACTATATTGCATCGAAAGTTATCATAATTGTAGAAGAAGGACTAAGCGGCTCTAAAACATACAAAATTATTACGAACGAGCCACTTAAAATGGTCGAAACGATCCGGGACCGCTTAGGACGAAGCGCCACATTCAATACGGTATACGGTGCTTACTCGCATCAGGAGTTCCAAGAAATCACTTGCGTAATTAACCGAATGGAGGAAAGCAAAATAAAAGGAATCATTCGTGAAATCGATCCGAATGCCTTTGTGACGGTGTACGAAGTAGTCGAAGTTAAAGGCGGAAACTTCAAAAAGCAAAATATCCACTAAAACAGAAAACGGGTGTGTAAAAGGAAATTTTTCCTCTTACACACCCATTTTTTAATTCGTATTTACTTCACCGCTGCGATTCGGAATACATAATCCGATAACCGCCCCAACTACAGCCGGTACAATCCATCCTAAGCCAATTGAATAAAGCGGCAAGTAGTCCGCATAAATCGTTGAAATAGATGACAACAAACTTACTTCAAATGCCGGTACACTACCGATCAATGCATTGTATCCATCAATTATACTAATAAAGAATACGAGTAAAATGGCTCCCGCAAATACAGGCTTTTTATAATGGAATAGTGGTCCTGCAAGCGCCAATATGATCAACACTATCGCCAGTGGATAAAGGAACATCAATACAGGAATTGCATATGTAATAATATTCGTTAACCCAAAGTTCGCAATGATAAACGATACAACACATAGCACTACTACAAATGTTTTGTAGCTGACCTTCGGAAACACTTCATGGAAAAATTCACTGCACGAAGTGATGAGCCCAATACTCGTTTTCAAACAGGCAAGGACAATAATAATCGCCAACAAAATTGCGCCGTATGAGCCGAAGTAATGATCGGCAACCGCAGCAAAAATTTGCCCGCCGTTTTCAAATGTACCTATTGCCGTTACACTTGATGCCCCCATATAAGCAATCAGACCGTAAATCAGCATCATTAACGCCATTGCAAAAATACCTGATTTCCAAGTCGCTTTCGCAATTTCTTTCTTATCTGTAATACCAGTACGCTTTATCGCATTGATAACAACAATACCGAACGCAAGCGAAGCAAGCGCATCCATTGTGTTATAGCCTTCTTTGAAACCAGTCATAAACGCCTCATTAATATAGGATCCGGCAGGTTCCACGAATTTACCCATCGGTGAAAACAGACTAATCCCGATTAATACAAATAAAAAGATTAAAAAAGCTGGCGTTAAGTATTTTCCGATAATGTCCATTATTTTCGCCGGATTTAACGAAAAGTAAAAAACTATCGTGAAGAAAATAAAACTGAATACCGCTAGCCACAATGTTGCCTGTGAAGGATCGATAAACGGTTCAAATCCAACGACAAACGGTACGGTTGCTGTACGTGGAATTGCAAAAAACGGTCCGATCGTTAAATATAAAGCCAATGCAAAAAACAATCCAAACACCGGATGTACTTTACTTGCCAAATCACGCAATCCATTACTTCCCGACAATCCGATTGCCAGAATTCCTAAAAACGGCAAACCAATTGCCGTAACTAAAAAGCCAATTAGCGCAAACCAATAATTCGTTCCTGCCAATTGCCCCATTTGAATCGGAAATATTAAATTTCCCGCTCCAAAAAACATACCAAACAGCATCGTTCCGATTACTGCATAGGTTGAAAATGGTATTTTTTTGTCCATCATATTCTCTCCTAAGATGTCATTTCATGGTGTTATAATGAAACGTCCAAATTTTCTTAACAATGTACAATATCATATCAGCACTATAACAGAATGACAATAGTAATAGTAAATATAAAAGGAGCGATGTCATAAAGTTAACACTTTTACGACATCGCTCCATAATTTATTATTTAATTAAGCTAAATATTGTCTGCGCTGATTTTCAATCCATACACGCATTGTACGGTAAAGCATCGTCACGACCACAATCATCATAATTCCTTTAACAATATTAAACGGTAAAATACCTAACACGATCGTTTCGTACATATTATATTCAAAGCCTAGTAAGTACGTGTACAGCGGTAAGAACGCCACGTAGTTTAATGCCGCCATTCCAAGTGACATTACAACTGTAGAAACAACTAAGCCTGTCATTAACCCTTTTGCAGAAGGGAATTTTTTATAAATATAGTAAGCTGGTAAAATGAATAATACACCTGTAGCGAAGTTTGCCATATGACCTACCGGAATTCCTTCAGGAGCCCCTGTGTAAATCCAGTCAAGCACATTTTTAACAAGTTCAACTAGGATACCTGCAACAGGTCCCATCGTAATTGCCGCAATCAATGCTGGCACATCACTGAAATCAATTTGTAAGAATACCGGGAACCATGGTAGTGGGAAGTTTAACAACATTAGTACAAATGAAACCCCACTTAGCATTGCGATTGTTACGAATGATCGTAACTTTAAACTTCTTTTTTGCATATAAATCTCTCCTCTTTGCTGATTCCATCTCGCAAGAAGAAAGGACGTATCAAATCATTTCATGAAAAAACCCTTATGCTGAACTAGAGCATAAGGGAGAAATAGGCACACTTAAATAAAGGGTCTATGTGTGCATTTGCAGCCATTCCTGTTTTTTGTATACGAAAAGTATTCCGTTAACAAATAAGGAATTAGAAATAAGTACTGCAAAGCACGGCATTTTCAAAAAATGACGACCGTACCTTCACCTTCTCCCATCCAGACTATACTGTCGGCTTTGGAATTGCACCAAATCCTGCACACAAAAAGTGGCTCGCGGGCTCGAAAAGTTCGACATAACATCCTCCAAGTAAATGGTCAGAAGTTATAACTTTTATTACCGCCGGTCGGGAGTTACACCCTGCCCCGAAGATGAATCAATATGAAATTATGTAGCAATTACCTTGCTATAACTATTATTATATATAAATAAAAGGAATTGTAAAGCCCATTGCTTACAATTCCTAGTAAAATTATTTGAATTATTGAAATTCATAATGGATACGGTTCGCCGCAACCGGCTTCTCTACTGGTTTTGTGAAGTCAAAACCGCCCCATTGTTCCTGTACGATATTTTCAAATTTAACCTGTTTATCAAAACTTACTGCTGTCATTATTAATCCTTCAATCATGCGCATTGCTTGAGCAGGTTCATAATTCTCCAAATTTAAAGGTTCTTCAAATGTAATTGTAACAACGGAATCAGCGACTTCCACTTTCAAATAGACACCCGGCAATATAACCGTTCTGTATATATCATTTGCTTCCACCGTCATATTTTTGATTGCTTCTTGCACATTTTTAAAGCTCATTCTGAAATTCGGACTTAAATATACCGCCCCATTCCGCATCTGATACATAAAATAATTATATTGAGCGTTCTCATCATTTAATAGAAACGGCTCATTTACATCACCAATATGGTCAAAGTAAATTGGTGTTCCGGCCGTATTTTCTATTTCCACTTCCGTATATGCATCACTGAAAGTATCGATAAGGGACCCTAGATAATTCGATAAGGACGCTGTACCCGCATCATATTGGTGATCTTCCGGCAACATATGGACAAGTTTATCCCCTTCCTCACGCAATTCGCCTTTATACGGATGGTATTCATTAAAGCCAAGTGACTGTTCATCCAGCAGAGGACTGAATGTGTTATAAAGTTCCAGCAACGTCGGATTCTCTTTACCCGTTTTTTCAGCAACAACTTCATTTGGAATCAATATGCTTACAGGTACACTTTCCGCATCGTCCCCTGCAAGACCAATTGTAAATAATGTGTTGCCCTCCAGCTCGTCTTCATAAACTAAAGTCCGCTCTGGCTGTGCTTCCGTTGAGAAACTATTAATCATCGAGCGTTCAGTTTGGGTAGATGCATCTTCTTTTGCGCTCATTGTCATATTCTCTTCGGTTTCCGGATCGGCAAGATCGAATGTTTCATTTTGCATAGAGACCGAATTATTATTACCTATAAATTGCGCACTGATCAAAACAATAATAAATATGGATGCAATAGAAACGAACAATGGTGCCCATCGAATGCCTTTTTGAGTGTTTGGCTGTAGTTGAGGCGGATCTTCATTAAATGCTCCTTCATCCATTAAACGATTGAATACCTCATCTTTTGAACGATGATCGGTTACTTTCGGTGCTTTTTTCAGAAAAAGCTCAATCTCTTTTTCATCCCAATGCTCCTTTTTCATAATGGATTCGCCTCCCTTCCTTCTTGCGCTTCCAATAACAGCCGCAAATTCTTTAAAGCACGGTGCTGTGTCGTCTTAACCTTTCCGGTCGTCCACCCTAATATTTCCGCTGTTTCCTGAATTGAAAGTTCCTGAATGAACCGCATGATAATAACCATTTTCTGATCACCTGAACATTCCTCCAACGCTACCAGTAATTGATGGAGCTGATCATTTAATTCGGTAAATTGTTCAGGTGAAGGGACTGGGCTTACAAGTTGCTCTGTCTCCCAATCAAACGCTGTAAATGCATGCTTATCACGAACTTGCTTTTTTCTGAAATAGTCGATCGCCACATTTTTCGCTATAGAAAACAGCCAAGTCTTTTCCGAGCTTTTCCCTTCGAAACGGTCGTATGATTTCAATACACGAACGTATACTTCATGGGCAAGATCCTCAGCTGCGGAACGGTTTTTTACTAAGTAAAATAAGAAATTAAAAACATCCTGATGATACGTATCGTATAATCGATGGAAAATGGATTGCTGCACCCATCCCACCTCCATTCACGTAATTTGTCGTTTTCGAATTAAAAAAGTTACAACTAATCATCCGCTTCCAAACGATCTAGTCAGTTAAAAAGAAAAGTTTATCACTTTGAACAATTCAAAATGATAAACTTTTTAAGACTAACATAATTCCATTACCCTATTTTTATCAAGGTAATGGCAAGTAAAATGTAAAGGTTGTTCCTAGCTGTTCCACGCTATCAACCGATATTCTGCCGTTATGCGCTTCCACAATGTTTTTTGTAATGGCCAAACCTAAGCCTGTTCCGCCTTTTGAACGCGTACGTGCTTTATCCGCTTTGTAGAATCGTTCGAATACATACGGTAAATCATCTTGCGGAATGCCCTGCCCCGTATCCTTGATTTGAATTTTAGCGTAGTTTTGCTCATTTTCTATCGAAACGGTTACTGATCCATCTGCAGGTGTATGGCGAATCGCATTGTCAATCAAGTTCGTTAACACTTGCTCGATACGGTCCTCATCAATCGAAATAAGCGTTTCGTCCGAAAAGTTCGTTTCAATATGCAGCTGCACATGTTTTTCTTTCGCTGTCTGGTCAAACTTATGAGTCATGCGTTCAATAACCGCCACTAATGGAACGTCTTCCTTATACAAGCTCATATGCCCAGATTCCATCCGCGCCAGGTCAAGTAAATCTGTTACGAGGCGACTCATACGCTGTGATTCATCGTATATGACCCTGATCATATCAGTCCGTTCTTCTTCTGTTGTCACAACTCCATCAATAATCGCTTCAGAATAGCCTTGAAGCATTGCAATTGGTGTCCGGAGCTCATGTGAAACATTGGCGATAAAATCTGATTTCAGCTTTTCCAATTTCGTTTCTTCTGTTTTATCACGAATAACAGCGACAGCACCACGAATGGAATCTCTGCTGTAAAGAGGACTGATCGTGATACTGTAATAAGATTTGCCCATTTCAAACTCTTCATCCAGCTGATCTTCGAAACTCAACACATGGTCAAGCATTTGATAAAGTTCATCCGGAATGGGCTTCGAGCTATCCAATCCATTTTCAACGAACCATTTTTGCAAGAGTCGCTCTGCAGGAGGATTGCTCACTAAAATTGTTTTATCACGGTTAAATGTAATAACAGAATCGGTCATCGATGTTAAAATGCTTGATAACTGTTCCTTTTCCTGATTGATTACTTCCAGATGATGCTTCAATTGACGGCCCATCTGATTGAACGCAACAGCAAGCTGGCCAATTTCATCATTTTGCTTTGTTTCAATTTTAGAATCGAAGCGGCCCTTTGCCAATTCAAATGCATGCTCTCTCATTTTACGCAATGGAAGCGTGATTTTAGAAGAAAGGAAAAATGCAAAAATTGTCGTCAATATAAACGCAATAGCCGCTGCTAAAACAACAATTTTTGTTGTTTCATTGCTCGTCTGGTGTAATGCATCTGGATTTTTATAAATAAAGACTGCCCCATGAAGATCCTCTACACTTTTCAGCGGGAAACCCAGCACAATATAGTTGGTACTGCTCTCTTCTTCCCGGTTTGAAGGCAGCGTCAGTTCCTTTACGATCGGCTCTGATGATGCATACACTTCTTCAAATGCTTCACTGCTAATGACTTTTTGCTGAATTTCTTCTTTATTGATGCCTTCTTGTCTTGCATACAATATTTCATCAGCATTTTTGGCGATAAGTACGTTTGTCGTTTCCGTCAATAGCTCCGAAATGATGGCAAACTGCTTATCATCGATTTCTTCCTCATCGATAATACTCGCTATAGCTGCGGCTGTTTGTCTTAAAGAAGCCTCGGACTGCTCGTTATGATAGTTTTCAAGAAACTCCAACATGAAAATTGTGAAAATAAACAGGACAAATGAAACGAGAAGCAAAATGGTTACCCATAGCTTCCCGACAATACTTGTTGCTATTCTAATCATTTACGACCTCGAACTTATAGCCGACTCCCCAAACCGTCACAATCATTTTTGCTGCATTTTCAGAAACACGGTTCAGCTTTTCACGCAGGCGTTTAACATGTGTATCCACTGTGCGCAGATCACCAAAGAAATCGTAATGCCAAACTTCTTTTAATAGTTGCTCACGGTCGAATACTTTATCGGGTGACTTCGCCAAAAAGTATAATAATTCGTATTCTTTCGGTGTTAAATTTACTTCCGTTCCATCTGCTGTTACACGATGCGCATCATGATCAATTGTTAAATGCGGGAACACAACTAAATCTTTAGAAGATGAAGCATTTGTAACAGGTGAAAATACTGCTGAACGTCGTAAAATTGCTTTTACACGCAATACGACTTCTCGCGGACTAAATGGTTTCACAATATAATCATCCGCACCAAGCTCAAATCCTTGTACACGGTTTGCTTCTTCACCTTTTGCCGTCAACAATATAATAGGCGTTGTTTTCTTTTCGCGCAGTTCAGCACAAACTTCCAAACCATCTTTTTCAGGCATCATTATATCCAACAAAATACAATGATAATCTTTTTCAAGTGCCATCGAAAGTGCTTGTTCTCCATTTTCCGCTTCTTCTACTGTATAGCCCTCACGCTCTAAATACATTTTTAACAAACGACGAATTCGATCCTCGTCATCCACAATCAATACAGAAATATTTTCAGACACAGGTGTTGCCCCTTTCAAAAACTCTATTTCTCTTCTCTATTGTACCTTTTTAGTGAACGATTGAAAAGAAAAGCCCAATCATTCTGATTGAACTTTTCTAACTTTATGACAGTTTATTAATTATTTTGCATAGAATTGGAAACTATCAAAATTGAAGTAAAAAGCTAATTTTTTGTCGCATTATGCATATGAATGTAATCCTGCGATTACGAGGTTAACCACGACTAAATTGAATAAAATAATAAGGAAACCAATTACCGTAAGCCAGGCACTCTTCCTACCTTCCCAGCCTTTTGACAGACGAAGGTGTAAAAATGCTGCATAAAACAGCCATGTAATAAGAGCCCATACTTCTTTCGGATCCCAGCCCCAAAATCGGCCCCATGCCTCCTGTGCCCAGATCATCGCAAAAATCAGCGCGCCTAATGTAAATACCGGAAATGCAATCAAGATCGAGCGGTAGGCAATTTCGTCCATCAGTGTCGAGTTGACCCGTTTAACTAATGGCTGAAACATTGTCGCTATCTTTCTTCTTGTAATCAGTCGAATAAGTAGATAAATGATAGTACCAAATAGTACAGACCAGAAAACAGTTGTTAGTTTCCGTGCATCGATCAATGCAGGCAGCTCAAATAGTGGTGTCATACGGTCTTCAGACAGTTCCACATATTCATTCATACCGAAAACAGCCGGCATCAAATACGTTGAAGTACTCACTTGATCCAATGTATCAACATATTCATACTTTGCTTCATAATCCATCGCATTGAATGTAACCGTTGCCACAACGAACCCTACAACCAATACACAGCAGAACATGACTGTTTCCAGCCAGAAACTTTCTTTTGAGCGTTCATTCATATTCACATTTCTCAGTAAGTAAATAAGTCCGGCTACCGCACTGATCCCAAAAATCGATTGACCTAATGCTGCAGTTGTAACATGGATTGTCAGCCAATGACTTTGCAGCGATGGTACTAAAGGACTTACCTCTGTCGGGAACATTGAGGCATAGGCAATGATCAATAACGCAATTGGCAATGCAACAACACCTAATGCCGCAACTTTATACGTAATGTAAATGACGATAAACGATAATACGATGAACATACCGAATGCCGTTGTAAATTCGAACATATTACTAACCGGTGCATGTCCTGTATACATCCAGCGCGTAATGAAATAACCTAACTGTGCAACAAACCCGATAATTGTAACAACAAGAGCAATTCTACCGTATTTATCTGCCCGTGCTGCTGCCGTATCATTTTTCACTTTAATTGCGCCTGCAAATAAAAATGTACCAACCAAGTAAGAAATGAATGCAGCGTACAGTAAATAACCGCTTAAATCGATTAAACTCATAAGGTTTTACCATCCTTTTCTGTTTCAACATGTTCATTGTTTTCTATTTCCTGTTGATCAACGTATTGCGGTAAATGAGCATGCTTCGTTAATGCATCTAAATCCTTTTTCATACTAAACCAGTTTTTATTCGTATGTGCTGCCAAGCGTATTGTTCCATCTGCCAGCTGTTCCACCCATATACGGCGATGGTTCCAATACGAACCGATTGCCACACCGATCATAAAGATGATGCCCCCAACGATTAAAATAGGGATTGTCCGATCATAACGGATCGTTAAACCTGACATATGGCGTGTTTCCACATTCGAAAACTTCATTTTATAAATATTGTCACCTTCAGGCTCCAGTGTTTGCTGGATTGCAACAAAGCTTGTCTCTCCTTCCGGTGTTTCAGGGGTAATCATTTTAAAAATAAATGCAGGATTATTCGGTGTCTGGGTCGCAGTTTGCGGTACCCCTTCTTTAAATCCTGAAAAGTCCGGATAAAATCCCATTAATTGAACTTGTGCACCATTATCAAGTGTATACACTTCCTGAGGGTTTGTTAGATCAATGCTGATTTGACCAAGCGATTGTTCTGTTTCCTTATTCGTTAAATCAAATACCATTGTTTTAATTTCATTCAACCGGAAATCCATCTGATAAAATGCATAGCCCTCATGCTTTAGCGGATGGTTTACCTGAATTCCGTATCGCTTTATTTCTTCCAGGTTTTCCGCCTGTCCCGGGACACTGTTTTCTTTTTGTTTGTACAATGTCACGTCCGTCTGGAAATTCTTCGCGACTACATTGACCCCTTGTTTGATTTGCTCGCCTTGGGGAACATTGTCGTAAGTTTCCAGAATAAATTTGTCATTCTTCAGGAAATACCCGTCCATACCCGGTACGGCACGTGTCTCGCCTTCGCGAAGCCACATCGATTCATCCACGTACATGCCTGGCACTAAATGCAGCATGACCCCGATTAGAAAAACGATCAATCCGACATGGTTAATGTATGCACCATAGCGGGAAAAACGCCCGCGTTCGGCTAAAATGGAACTATCTTCGCGACGCACATTATATTTTAAATTTTTTAAAGACTGTTCAACGAGCTGAAGCGTTTGCTCAGGCATTTCCGTTGGTTTTCCCTCACCAATAATTCGCTGACGCTTCATAAAGTTTGTATGTCGTTTAACCCGTTGATTTTTTAATGATTTATGTAATGGGATACCTCTATCAATACTTGCAATAATAATGGACACGCCTAACATTAATACAAGTAATTGGAACCATAAGGATGAATAAAGATCCGATAAACCTAACGCGTAGTATATTTCACCGAACCATCCATAAACATCTGAATAGTACTTTTCCTTCTCCGCGTCTGTCGCTACGCTTATGTAGAACTCCTGAGGTAGTATTGTACCAATTGATGCTGCTATTAAATTGATAATAATGAGCGTAATTCCAACTTTTACACTCGAGAAAAAATTCCAAATCTTGTCGATAATTGACTTATTATAAGTTTTTGAACGTATGGCTGACCCTTCGTACCGCATATCTGCAATTTTTTTGCTTTTTTCCTCTGCGGATAATGGAGAACCGCATTTTTGGCAGAGCGTTGTACCTTCAGGATTTTCATGCCCGCATTCACAAAGTAGTTTATTCATTGCGTAAAAACTCCTATTCCGGCTTTATTGACTCCATATATTGCACAATTTCTCCTTCGGTCATTTCTCCAGTAATAATACGGTCTATTGTACCGTCGGGTTCAATGAAAATTGATGTAGGCAGGGGTCCAATATTATAGGCAGTGAAAACACTCTTCGTTTTATCGATTGCAACCGGGAACGTCATCCCCATATTTGCCACATATTTTTTGACTTCGAATTCAGACTGGGCAAAGTTAACGGCAATAATCTGAACATCCTGGTGTTTAAATTCCGCATACTGACGAGTCATAGCAGGGAATTCACGTTCACATGGCTCACACCATGTACCCCAGAAATTCAGGACAACACCCTTTCCCTCGTAATCTTTCAATCTATGCTTTTCTCCATGCAAATCCACTACTTCAAAATCAGGCGCCTGTGCCCCGGCTTGTACAATATTAATTTTATCTTTCGTTACGGCAGCGTAAACTGTATAGCCGATTGCGATTGCTAAAATGGTTAAAATGATGCCTCGAGTCACAGAACGTTGTTTCTTTTTTTCCAAATAAAAAACCCCCTTCCACTTCAGCAACTACTGTTGCCTATTATAGCAAATTATTACAAAATTTAAATTCTTTTATTTAAGAATGATTGATGAATCTCTTAAACTGTTAATTGTTATAATCAATTTTTCCTGTTTCAGCTAAGACACGTAATAGTTTTACTTCATGTTTTGTCAGCTGACGGTATTCGCCCGGGCTAAGTCCTGTTAAATCTAAAAATGCAAAGCGCTCGCGCTTTAATTTCACAACAGGTGTACCGATTGCTTCAAACATACGACGGACTTGACGATTTCGCCCTTCATGAATGGTAATCTCACAAATAGCTTTACCAGCTTTCTCATCAAAACTTGTCATACTTACTTTTGCCGGAGCCGTTTTTCCGTCTTCCAGCTTAATGCCGCTTTGAAGTTTCATTAAACCTTGTTTAGTCGGAATTCCTTTTACACGCGCAATATATGTTTTGTCGATTTTGAATTTCGGATGTGTCATCAAGTTCGAAAACTCGCCGTCATTTGTTAATAGCAATAAACCAGTCGTATCATAATCTAAACGCCCTACAGGGAAAATACGCTGATGTACATGCTTTTTAAAAATATCCGTTACTGTTTTTCGACCTTTATCATCCGTAACTGCCGAAATATAGGCACGTGGTTTATATAGTAGGAAATAGACTTTATCTTCTTTTTCCAGTTTTACGCCTTCTACTTCAATCGTATCCGAGTTGGATACTTTTGTACCAAGCTCTTTCACTACGACTCCGTTTACCTTTACTTTACCTTCTACGATTAATTGCTCTGCTTTACGTCTTGATGCAACGCCTGCATAGGCAATCACTTTTTGTAATCTTTCCATAAGTTCACCTCATTGATTGATAAACTGCGAAGACGCATACTTCATCAGCATTCGCCTTTGCACTTTTCGTTTACTGCTCTGTTAATTTTAAATATTATTGCTGTAATCCACAAATACGAGCGAAAATAAATCCTTAACGATTAAAAATTATGTCATACTTTTAGCACTTAATCAATTGCGCCTTGCGTAATTGCATCCGGATACGGCTTTGAAGTCCACAGGATGTAGGACAGTCAGCTGTTGTCGCATGAAGCGACGCTTTTAAGCTGACTACCTTGTTTAGAACTCCTTTTCGAATCCATGACATCCGCCGGGGACTTAACTTCAATCCTGAAGTGAAAGATATTCACTTTTTGATTATTTTACTGTTACAAGCTTTGATGATACGAGCGCTTCATCTGCATATAAAAGCCAAACCCCTCGATCCGAGCCTTTTAGTCGTGAAACTTTAACAATATGTTCAAAGTTCGGTCGTTCTTTCTTATGAAGCAGCATTTGGAACGGTTCATCCAATTCGATGGCCAGTCCGTTCGCATTGTATTTTCCTTTTTTCACAATCGTTTGCTTTTCAAAATTGTTGTCGATGAAATCCGCCAAGTTTCGGTGGATATTCCAGTCATTTCCTTCATTAATAGTAACGACAACAAATGATTTTTGTTCCCGCTCAAAGTATGTTGCCAATGTTCGACCTGCAACTTTTGTATAGCCTGTTTTCCCAGCGATGGCTCCTATCTTCTCATGCATCAGTCGGTGCTTATTTCTCCACTGTCTGCCATCCGAAAAGTTTTGTGTAGAAGCAATTTTTCTGAACTGGGGATTCATCATTGCAATTTGCAGCATTTTCGCCGTGTCATAGGCAGAGGACAGATGGGCTTCATTGTGCAGCCCTGTAGGATTTGTAAAGGTTGTTTCATTCAACTGATAAAGCTCGGCCTTCTCATTCATAAGCTGAACAAAGCCTTCTACAGATCCGCCAACATGTTCCGCAAGCGCAGTAGCAGCATCATTTCCCGATTGCATCATTAAACCATGAAGCAAGTAATCAATCGTATACGTCTCGTTTTCCATTAAATAAATGGATGAACCTTCCACAAGCGAGGCTTCCTTTGAAACGACAACTTCATCGGTAAGCTCACTGTTTTCCAAAACAACCAGGGCCGTCCAGATTTTTGTCAGGCTGGCGATCGGCAGGCGTGCATGTTCATTCACACCCATTAACGTCCGTCCATTTTCCGCATCGATCACAACATAGCTATTGTACGACGCTGCCTGGATTTGTGACGCACCACTCAAAAACACGAACAATACAACAATAGAAACAAACCACTTTTTCAACAGGCCACTCCTTTAATTTTGGTTAAATGTTTCCTGGAACTTCGTTAAAAATAAATCTGTCGGCTGATCATCTTCCTGATCCACTTCTTCCGGTAACGGCGGCAATTCTTTAATATTTTTTAAGCCAAAATAATTCAGGAACTCTTTAGTCGTCCCATATAAGATTGCCCGTCCTGTTCCTTCCGCCCTGCCAACTTCCTGTACAAGTGCCCTTGAAACGAGTGTCGCAATCGGGCGTTCGCTTTTCACCCCTCGCAGATCTTCCACTTCCGCGCGCGTGATCGGCTGCTTATACGCTATAATTGCCAGAACCTCTAATGAAGCTGCGGTTAATACTTGATTTGTCGGGTTTTCGATTAATTTTTTCAGTGTGTCGGTCACTTCCGGTTTTGTCGTTAACTGATATGTACCGGCAATCTGTTTTAATGTAATCCCCCGCATTTCCTCGTCATTGTAATGAGACAGCAGTTCGCTTAATCCCGCTTCAATATCCATTGGTTCTACTTCTATATATTGTGCAAGTTGTTTAACGGTCATACCTTCATCACCTGCTACGAATAATAGTGCCTCAATTCGGCTCAGTAAGTTGTTCGAATTCATCGCCAATTTCCTCCTTTGTCAATAATACGGATAAATCATCGAAGTTATTTTGCTGTTCGACAAAAATCACTTGGCGCTTCATCAATTCCAGTAATGTTAAAAACGTCAATACAAGCATTGGCTTATCCTCTGCTTCAAATAATTGCGAGAACATCACTCTTCCGCCTGCATTTTTTAAAATGTTTACAACGGAACGCATTTGTTCCTTCACTGAAATTTCCTGTCTTGCGATGCGCGTTGACAATGGTTTTTTCAATTGTTTACGACGCATTAGTTTTTGAAATGCACTTAACATGTCGTAAACATTTACATTTTGATCAAAAAGCGCCAATTGTTCTTCCGGCATAAATTCCGATAAATCTGCCGGCGCTTTCGTGAATACTTGCCCACGTTCTGTTTCCAATTCCTGAAGCTGGACAGCCGCTTCTTTATACTTTTTATATTCGATTAACCGTGCAACAAGCTCTTCCCGGGGATCGACCTCATCGATTTCGAGCTCTTCAGCATCGATTTCATTTTCATTAATCGGAATGAGCATACGGCTTTTAATCGCCAGTAATGTTGCGGCCATGACTAAATATTCGCTTGCTTCATTCAATTCCAATGTTTGCATCGCATGGATATGATCAATATACTGTTCTGTTAATTCCGCCATTGGAATATCATATATATCAATTTCCAAACGATGAATTAAATGCAATAATAAATCTAGCGGCCCGCTAAAGGCGTCTAGTTTCACTTCGTAAGACATAAAATACCACCTATCGTTAATCGGAAATTATCATTAGCATCTAATTCACGCTATGATTAATTTTACGTTTTGCTAGATACTTTATTCGTCAAAATCCAACAAAATATAGCAGAACCTATCTAATTAGTATAGAGGAAAGGGGACAACAATGCATCCTTTGTTTCATCCACTATTTATCGATTATTGCGCTTATTTTAACGGCAATAATGACTATTTTGAATGCCATGAAGTTTTAGAAGAATATTGGAAGGAAATCGCACCGAAAGAAAAGCTGCATCCTTTAGTAGGCTATGTCCAGCTTGCGACAGGTATGTACCATTGGCGGCGGGGAAACGTTACTGGCGCTGCACGCATTCTGGAAAAAGCGATTGTTAATTTTGAGCTGAACTACGAAAGTGAATTTTTCGAATATATTGATGTGAGACAACTGCTAATTCTGATGAAAAACAAGCTTCGGAAAATACAGGAAAACGAACCATTTTCACAATTTCCGCTTCCTATTACAGACCGGCAGCTGCAAGAACTGGCACAAGAAAGAATAAAGTCGGTTCCTCCAATGGAATCACACTTTATTTTCAATAAACATATGCTGCGGGACCGGTCAGAAATACTGGAAGCAAGAGAATTTAAAAAAAGAAGTCGACAGTAAATTAGTCGACTTCTTTTAATATAGGTATACATTTTTGGACAAATGCATTTGTAACTTCATTCGCTTGAATATGTTCATATCCCATATTCTGCAGCTCCTGTAACATTTCTAATGCGACACCTTCACCGCGATACGACGGGATGACTGTAATATGCTGAACGACTACAGCATCATCTTCTTCTGCAATCCCGATCGCCCCAACATATTCTTCCCCGTTTTTCCATAGGAAAAGTGTCCAATTTTCTTTTTGCTCATATTGTTGAATGGTTTCCATTAAGCGTTTAATGTCTTTTTCTTGTGGCATTAACGAAATTAATCCCATTGCAATTTTTTCAAGTGTTTTTTTATATCGAACTAACATTTTACATTCCCTCAATTCTACCATTGCACATCCTATCAAAAGATCGACCGAAATGCAATAACACAATTTTCCAACGTTCAGTTTGAAAATTTGTAAATTAGCGGACTAATAATGTAAATGAACAAGAGCGACCAAATCACAATTCCAATTAATAGACCGAAACCCCATTTAGCTTGCTTTGATAATTTCAACGATTATTCACCCTTTGTCAATGTTAATGGCAGATCATTTACCACTAAATCTTCATAGCTTTCTCGTTTTATCGCTAATTGGTGCTCTCCATTTTCAACGAATACTACTGCCGGTCTTGGAACACGGTTATAGTTTGATGCCATTGAATACCCGTATGCCCCTGTACAGAACATCGCTAAAATATCACCGGTATGTGCATTTTGTAATGACGCATCAATAATTAACTTATCTCCTGATTCACATAGCTTACCTGCAACAGTGTATGTATTTGTTTTTGGATCATTTGCTTTATTGGCAATAATCGCTTCATATTTCGCGTCATAAAGTGCCGGACGTATATTATCGCTCATCCCGCCATCGACCGCAATATATTCACGTACATTTGGTACAGTTTTCTGAGAACCGATCGTGTACAGTGATGTACCTGCATCCCCAACTAAAGAACGGCCTGGCTCAATCCAAATTTCAGGCATCGCTAAATTAAGCTTTTTACTTTCATCCTGCACTGTGCGAATCATATCCGCAACATACTCATGAGGCTCCAAAGGTTTATCCTCTTCTGTATAACGGATTCCGAAGCCACCGCCCAGATTCAGTACTTGTGCAACAAAACCGTGCTGTTCTTTCCATGCACCCATTTTTTGCATTACTTTACCCGCTGCCAAACTAAAGCCTTCTGTTTCAAAAATTTGAGAGCCGATGTGGCAATGTAAACCTAATAGTTCGATATGTTCATCATTTACTACTTGTTTAAATGCCTCATCAGCTTGTCCATTATTTAAGTCAAAGCCGAATTTGGAATCCGCTTGACCTGTTGTAATAAAATCATGTGTATGTGCTTCGACACCTGGTGTCACACGTAATAAAATTTTCATTTGCTTATTTTTCTGCTGTGCAATTTCTTTAATTAACGAAATCTCGTAAAAGTTATCGACTACAATACAACCGATTCCTGTTTCAAACGCCAATTCAAGTTCGGCAACCGATTTATTATTGCCATGGAAATGAATGCGGTCTGCCGGGAATCCAGCTTTAATCGCTGTAAAAAGCTCTCCGCCTGATACAACATCCAGCGACAGATTTTCCTGCGCAGCTAACTGATATGCCGCAACACAGGCGAATGCTTTGGAAGCATAGGCAACTTGCGCTTTTACACCTAATTGTTCAAATGTATCGATAAAGCCGCGTGAACGTTTACGAATTAACGCAGTATCATAAACGAATAACGGTGTCCCGTATTGGTTTGCCAATTCAATTGTATCTACCCCGCCGATTGTTAAATGGCCGAGTTCATTAATTTGCTGTGTTCCATATAAATGCATCGTATTCTCCCCTGACTTAGCTAATCCTCGTTAATATTCTCAAAAATCACAAAATATTATATGAGAACTTTAACATAGGTGTCAAAGTGATGCAATTCATGTTTATACACGTTTTCTCTTTTTCGCGTTCACGATAAATGGTCTTGGCGAATCTTCCGACATTGGAGTTCGAATCACAACACGAGCGAACGCCTTCGGGAAAAACGGCACAAGCGGCCATAAATACGGCACATTCATCGGTTTTAATGAACATAGATAAGTGAAAATCAGGAACGCTCCAATAAAGAATCCGTTAACTCCAAATAGCGCTGTTGCACCTAATAGAACCAAACGGAATACTTTCACCGAAATACTCAATTCGTAGTTTGGAATCGCAAATGTAAAAATTGCGGTAATCGCAGTATAGAGGACAATTTCACTTGAAAATAGTCCAACATCGATCGCAATTTGCCCGATGATGATACCGGCGATCAATCCCATTGCGGTCGATAATGGTGTCGGTGTATGAATTGCCGCAATCCGCAAATATTCAATCCCGATATCCGCAATCAATATTTGCAGGAATATGGGGATTTCACCTTTCTCATTTATCCCGATAAATGCTAACTTATCGGGGAGCAATTCCGGATGTGTTACGAGTAAATACCAGAAAGGAAGTAAAAGAAAGCTTAAAGTAACCGCTCCAAAACGAAGGAACCTCATCATTGTCCCGACCAGCGGCGCCTGCCGATATTCTTCCGCATGCTGCAGCAAATGGAACATGGTGACAGGGACAAGCATGACAGAAGGCGATGTATCGACCATTATCGCAATATGCCCCTCTAAAATATGGGCGGCTACAATATCAGGCCGCTCCGTATAACGGACAAACGGCAACGGATGATATTTTTGCTTAAACAGCCATTCCTCCAACGATTTGTCACTCATCGTTAATCCATCATGATTAATTTGCTGAAGCCGTTCACGGATCCATTCTAAATGACGTTCGTTTACCAGATCATCCAAATACGAAAGTACGATATCTGTCTGGCCATAGGTCGTTACATGGTGCATATGGAATCGCAGCTTTTCACTTCGAATCCTGCGACGAACCAACGCAGTATTCAAAATAATATTTTCGGCAAAGCCATCTCTCGAGCCACGGATAACTTTTTCATTATCCGGTTCTTCCGGATTACGTCCCGGGTAATTACGGAACTCCGTCAAATAGCAGTAACCGCTTTTCGTAATAAACCCTACTCGCCCACTTAATACTCCAATCATAAATTCATCTATCGATTTCGGTAGATCGACCCCGAAGAAGTTGAAGTGGGCGTGAAAGTAATCCTCTTCATCCAGTATTTCTTCTTCCTCATTGTCCCTCTGTAAATCGGACAATATTTCCGTTAAACTGTCTCCATTGATGAGACCACTAACATATACCGTTAAAGTCGGTAAGTTTTTTATTGTAATTTCTTTAATACATAAATCAAAGTTTTTCTCTGGTTCAAATTTTGAATTTAAGAAGCCTTCTGCAATTTTCAGTGATGTAAAAAGCTGATTTGTCATTTTTTCACCGCTTATTCATATTTAGTCTAAAAACACCATGGAGTAATTGCGGTCACTTAACCTATCTGCTTAATGTAGACTGATCCATCCATGATTTCAATTGGGCTAGTATTTTCTTTTCCAATCGTGATACTTGTACTTGTGAAATACCGAGTCGGTCGGCAATTTCCGTTTGGGTTAAATCCAGATAATAACGGAAATAAATGATCGATTGTTCCCGTTTCCCAAGTCTTTTCAACATGTCTTTCAATGGAACATAGTCAAATGCAAGCTCAGATTTATCATCGCGCATCTGATCCATTAATGTAATGGAATCTCCATCATTTTCAAAAAGCTGATCATGCAAACTTGCCGGATCACGCATCGCGTCCGTTGCGAGTAAAATATCTTCTTGTGAAACTTGGAGTATTTCAGCAAGCTGTGCAACAGACGGTGGTTTTTCATTCGTTTTCAAATAATCATCAGTCGCATGACGAATTTTGTAATTCAATTCCCGGATAGAACGACTTACCTTTACCATACCGTCATCTCTTAAAAAACGTTGAATCTCCCCAATAATCATCGGCACTGCATATGTGGAAAATTTTACATCATAGGACAAGTCGAATTTATCAACCGATTTCATTAAGCCAATACAGCCAATTTGAAACAAATCTTCCAGTTCAACACCCCTTGATGCAAAGCGTTGAACGATAGACCAAACAAGTCTAGTATTTCCTTCAATCATCGTTTTTCTCGCAACTTGATCGCCTTGTTGTGATTTTGCGATTAGTTCACGCATATAAGCTTGCGTTAATAACGTTTCAGATGACTGCTCGATGTTCCCCATCCCCTTATTTCGTTATGTCACGAGTGTCCCTATTGGCAAAATTTGTTTTGTGAATGTTACGACTGTGCCTTTTCCTAGTACGGATTCCACTTGCAGAAAATCCGAAAAACTTTCCATGATTGTAAAGCCCATTCCGGAACGTTCAAGCTCCGGTTTCGTTGTGAATAATGGCTCACGTGCCTGTTCAATATCTTCAATTCCGCAACCTTCATCTTTAATCGTCACACTTACTTCCGAGCCGTAACGAACCGCATAAACCGTAATAATGCCATGCGGATTATCGGCATAACCATGGATAATGGCATTCGATACAGCTTCCGATACGATTGTTTTACATTCCGATAGCTCTTCAATTGTCGGATCGAGTTGCGCCATAAAGCTTGTAACGGCAATACGTGCCAACCCTTCATTTTCACTGCGCGCCAAAAAAGTTAGCGTCATTTCGTTATCCATTGACAATCCCCCTCGCTGTGTGAAATAACTTGCTGTTCAGATGCAAATTGTATGAGATTTCCTAAACCGGAATACTGGAATATTTTCTGCATCGTTTTTGATGGATTTAACAAAATTGTTTGTCCATCGACAGCTCGGAGTTCTCGCATTCTGCCAAGCACTAACCCAATTCCGGAACTGTCCATAAAATGCAAATGCTCTAAATTCCAAACGAGTAGTTTTACATTTCCTTGTAAAATAGCTTTCGATATATGTGTTCTCACTTTTTCTGTCTCATGATGATCCAGTTCGCCAAATAGTTGGACAATCAATACATCATTTGGATACATCGTTAAATTAAAGTTCACCTACATCGCCTCCTTCTTGCATGCAAATTCGGCAAGTTCAGAAATAATCCTATCTGGCTGACAAAACTAGTGTTCATTCGTTAAAAGTAGTGCTCCTGCGACAACTAAAATCAGTATAGGTAGCTGGGTCTATTTTTAATCATTGCTAAAATGAAAAAAGAGACTGAACAGAAAGTATTACCTTTCCATTCAGTCTCTTATTCTTTGTTCTTTTTCTATAATTTATACATGTTATATTGTTGCTTCGGATAATTTGTTTTGTGCCTGCACTTCCTGCTCTGCTAGTGGTATGCCATTAGACAGCAATCGGCATTCTTTAAACGCATAGTGGGTGCATCCGACACATTTACTTAACTCGATATACTGGCATGCCGCTGAAATCGCGTCACTTGTCGTATTATAAAAATGCTCCCCCTCCATCAAATCATACAACCCGCTTCGTCTAAGCATTTGTTCCAATCCAGGCTGAACATTCGTCACAAAAACTTTTCCGCCATATGCCTTAATAGTTTGAAGGATATTGCGGAAATATTCTTCCCCTGTCGAATCGATATACGGCACTTTCCGCATGCGCAGGATGAATACTTTCGGTCGTTCCTGTATCGTATTCAGCAAAGTCTGTTCAAACTTTTCGGCAGCGCCAAAAAATAGAGGACCTTCGATCGTATAAATACTGATTTGTGGACAATCATGAAAATCCGATACAATTTGGGACTGCAACTTACCGTTCCCTTTTTCCAAATTCGGCAGTACTTTGGAAACAGTCAGGCTATCGCTCATACTTTTTGCAAATAGGATTACCGCTAAAATGAGTCCGACCATCACGGCAACCGTTAAGCTCATAAATACGGTCAATAAAAATGTAATGCATAGAACAAGCGAATCCCCGGATTTCAATTTGAGTATGTGCAGAAAATGATGGCGTTCGCTCATATTCCATGCGACCATCATGAGTACAGGAGCTAAACTTGCAAGTGGGATATGTACCGCGAATGGTGCGAGTAATAAGAGTGTGAATAAAACGAAGAACCCATGGATTACCCCTGATAGTGGTGAAACAGCACCGGATTTAATATTTGTAGCCGTTCGTGCAATCGCCCCTGTTGCAGGTATTCCTCCAAAAAACGGTGTCACAATGTTGGCGATCCCTTGCCCGATCAGTTCCCGGTTACTGTTATGCTTGCTGTTTGTCATACCATCTGCTACAACTGCCGATAACAATGATTCAATCCCGCCTAGCATTGCAATGACAAATGCCGGTCCGATTAGCATGAAAACACGCTCTAATGTAATTTCAGGAATATGGAATTCCGGCATTGTATTCGGTATTGCACCATATGTGGAGCCGATAGTTGCAACATGGCCCTGTAAAAAAAGTACCGTCACAACGGAAGAAACTATAATTCCGATCAGCGCACCCGGCACTTTCGGTAAAACTTTCGGTGCGATTAGGATTAACGCGAAACTAATCACGGCAACGAGTAAACTATAAAAATTAACGGTTCCGATATTGGAAGTAATTTCAAGAACATTCATATGAAACTTCTCATGCTGCTCCATATTGGTTAACCCTAAAAAATTTCCGATTTGTCCGGTAAAAATAATAACGGCAATCCCTGCAGTAAAGCCGACAGTTACCGGCCTCGGGATAAATTTGATTAGTGATCCCAGCCTGAAAATTCCCATCAGCAACAGCATAATTCCCGCCATTAATCCTGCAATGAGCAAGTTTTCATACCCGTATACGAGCACAACCCCAAGTAAAATCGGAACAAATGCACCTGTCGGACCGCCGATTTGGAACTTCGACCCCCCCAGTAAGGAGATTAATATTCCTGCAATAATCGCTGTGTAAATCCCGTATTCCGGTTTGACACCGGAAGCAATGGCAAAACTCATCGCTAACGGTACAGCAATAATCCCGACAATCGTCCCAGATAACAAATCCTTTTTGAAATGGGCAAACGAATAACCTTCAAACCTTCCAGACCACTTAACTTTCATAGTATCCCTTCTTCTTATAAATATTCATAAAACAGAATTTTTATTACTTAAAGCAGCAATATACTTCTAATTTTATCATATTTGTAAAATATTTAAAGCACAAAAAAATCTTCCGCAATCCATTCGGACTGCGAAAGATTCTTATTTTTTTGTTATTGTGTAATAATTGCTTCGATTAATTTTGGTGCTTCGACTTTTTCTGCAGAAATGTATACATGTGCATAAATTTTTTCCAATACTGCGTCGACATTTTCTGTATTGGCATGGATTGTCATAAGCGATTCGCCTTTTTCGACTTGATCGCCCACCTTTTTATGAAGGACAAGCCCAACCGCTAAATCAATTTCAGATTCCTTTGTTGCACGGCCAGCGCCAAGAAGCATTGCAGCCGTTCCAATATCATCCGCTTCGATTTTTGAAACATAGCCAGCTTCTTTTGCCGGTACATCGAATTTGAATTTTGCCTGAGGTAAACGGGATGGATCGTCCACTACTGAAGCATCTCCGCCTTGTGCGGCGATGAATTTTTTCAGTACTTCCAATGCTGCACCGTTAGCTACAACTTCCTCCAGCATTTTTCGAGCTTCTTCGATCGTTTCTGCTTTTCCGCCAACAACAACCATTTGAGAACCTAATGTATAGCAAAGTTCATTTAAGTCAGCTGGCCCTTTACCTTTTAATGTATCGATCGCTTCCTGGACTTCAAGAGCGTTCCCGATTGCATAGCCTAAAGGCTGACTCATATCCGAAATGATCGCCATTGTTTTGCGGCCGACATTATTACCGATTTTCACCATAGCTTCAGCCAGTTTAACTGAATCTTCAACAGTTTTCATAAATGCGCCGTCACCTGTTTTAACATCAAGAACAATTGCGTCTGCACCTGCAGCGATTTTCTTCGACATAATTGAACCGGCAATCAGCGGAATGCTTGAAACCGTTCCCGTAACATCACGCAGCGCATACAGCTTTTTATCCGCCGGTGTTAAGTTACCTGATTGACCGATAACCGCCATACCGATTTCATTAACTTGTTTTGAAAACTCTTCACTTGTTAATTCAACATGGAATCCTTCAATCGCTTCAAGCTTGTCGATTGTACCGCCTGTATGACCTAAACCACGGCCACTCATTTTTGCTACCGGAACACCGACAGCAGCTACCATTGCAGCTAATGGCAATGTCGTTGTATCGCCAACTCCGCCAGTTGAGTGCTTGTCTACTTTAATACCGGCAATTGCAGATAGATCAATCTGATCACCTGACTCAACCATTGCCATTGTTAAATCCGCGCGTTCGCGATCTGTCATATCCTGAAAGTAAATGGCCATACATAATGCACTTGCCTGATAATCAGGAATCGTACCATCTGTATATCCTTCTACAAAGAAACGAATTTCAGCTGTTGTTAATTCTTCGCCGTTACGTTTTTTTTCAATAATGTCTACCATTCTCATATGGAAAATCCCCCTTATTTCAGCTCTGATAAAAAGCTTTTGCCAAATTGCGGTGCTGCAATATTAAAATTATCTGCAATTGTTGCTGCAATATCCGCAAATGTCTCACGTAACTGCAGTTCTGATCCTGCAGTAAAGCGTGGTGAGTAGACAATCAACGGTACATATTCACGTGTATGGTCTGTACCAGGGAATGTCGGATCGTTCCCGTGGTCTGCCGTAATTATGAGCAGATCATCTTCTGATAACGCTTCCATAACTTCCGGTAAACGACGGTCGAATTCTTCCAATGCCTGACCGTAACCAATCGGATCACGTCGGTGTCCAAAGTTCGCATCAAAGTCCACT
Organism: Solibacillus sp. FSL R5-0691; assembly: GCF_037974225.1. GTDB lineage: Bacteria > Bacillota > Bacilli > Bacillales_A > Planococcaceae > Solibacillus. The sequence goes on along the minus strand of NZ_CP150231.1, from coordinate 1,154,368 downwards.
AAGTTCAGGAAGCTGATACCATGGAAATCACGACGAACAACTTCCGCCATTTTGTCCATGCCATCCGTGTTGTTTTTTGTACGAATCGCTTCTGTTACCCCATCACCATTAAAGATGTCCGAAATTTTGCCGATCGCAATGACATCAAGATTCGAATCCTTCATTTCAGCCATTGTCGTGCGTCCAAATGGTGTCAATGCATAGTCATGACGGTTTGATGTACGTGTGAAATTACCTGGTTCGCCAACGAACGGACGGGCAATAACACGGCCTACTAAAAATTCTGCATCCAATGTCAATTCACGTGCAATTTCACAAATTTTATAAAGTTCTTCTACTGGAATTACTTCTTCATGTGCTGCAATCTGCATTACCGGGTCTGCCGATGTATACACAATAATGGCACCTGTTTCCATATGTTCCGGACCATAATCGTCAATGACAGCGGTTCCACTGTAAGGTAAATTACAAAGAACTTTGCGGCCAGTTGCTTCCTCCAACTTGGAAATCAGTTCTGCAGGAAAGCCGTCCGGGTATACTTTAAACGGAGTATCGATATTCAGCCCCATGATCTCCCAGTGCCCTGTCATTGTATCTTTACCAACAGATGCTTCTTGCATCATGCCGTAAAATGCAGCAGGGTGTTCAGTTTTATTAATGCCTTTAAGTTCACGAATATTCGATAAACCTAACTTCTCCATATTCGGCATATTTAAGCCATTCATTTTTTCTGCGATATGTCCTAATGTATTTGAGCCAGCATCGCCAAATTTATCGGCATCCGGTGCTTCACCGATACCAACAGAATCCATTACAATTACATGTACTTTCTTAAACGGTTGCATAATGCTTTCAACTCCTCTTCTTCCATTCTATTTTACATAAAACGTCTAAACAAAGTAAAGGTCAGACATCCGATTTCACAAGATTTATTTTTAATAGATAAAAGCCAAGCTCCCCATTAGTGTTACGCGATTAGGCTATTTTTAAGCACGAGGATGGAATTGTTTATATACTTCCGATAAACGGGTTTTACTTACATGTGTATAAATTTGGGTCGTTGATATATCCGCATGGCCTAACAGCTCCTGCACTGCGCGCAAATCGGCACCATTTTCAATGAGATGTGTCGCAAAGGAATGGCGCAGCACATGCGGTGTAATTTCTTTGGAAATGCCAGCTGCTGCCGCATGCTCCTTGATGATTTTCCAGCAGCCTTGTCTCGTGAATCTTTTCCCTCTCTGCGTAATGAAAAACGCATCATTTTTCGGTGCAGTACCTAAAAGCTGTGGTCTTGCCTCTTTCAAATACTTTACACAGGCCGAAATCGCACTGCGCCCAAGCGGGATAATCCGTTCTTTTCCGCCTTTACCAAATACACGGACGAAGCCCATTGTCATATGCACATCCTCCAAGTTCAGTTCAATCAGCTCGCTTATACGCATACCGGAACCGTACATCATTTCCAAAATGGCAATATCCCGCGTGCCCTGTGGTTTTTCTTCGGATGGTGCAGTCAAAAGTGCATCAATTTCTTCTATTGATAATACTTTTGGTAATGACAGTTCTTTTTTCGGCATTTCCAAATGAACGGTAGGATCCTGATTCGTCACCTTTTCCCTCAATAAAAACTGATGAAAGGAACGGATTGATGAAATTTGTCTCGAGATCGTCTTCGATGATTTTCCTACTGACCGTAAGCTGTCCAAATAAAGCAAAATATGTTCGCGCATAACGCTATCAAATTCCATGATTCGCTGTTCATGATGAATGTGACGGGCATATGCGACTAAATCACGCTTATAGGATTGTAATGTATTATCAGATAGCTGACGTTCGACTTTAATAAAATGTAGATAATCTTCTATTGAATCTTTTAAAGCTTGCATATAAATCGCCCCTCTTGCATTCTATACATTTATATTACCATTTTCGTACAATTGAAGTGACGTTTTATCCTTCATTCATTCGTTTTTTCGGTGTAGCATAATCCTTTCATATGAATTGCGTCCCATTTACAAAATGTACTATTTACGGTATTCTTGAAAGTAAAACGTGACAGATTGAGGTGATAATTTGGGATCGACAAACTAAAAATCGGAGAGCTTGCCGCAGCAACCGGCGTGACAAAACGAACTATTGATTATTATACAAATTTGGGCCTTCTAAAAGTAGAACGTTCGGCATCCAATTATCGCTACTATGATAAAGAAATGATTGAACGTATTCACTGGATTGAAGAGCAGAAGAAGCTTGGCAAATGCCTCGATGAAATTCACCGCTTACTTGGCCCTTCAAAAGAAGAACCTGAAGAAATCGATGTTCAGGATATTCGATTGCAAATGCGCAAACTCGAACATGATGTAACGGTATTAATGGAGCATTTAGATGACAAAGAGCGGCAGAAACTCCGTAAAAAAGTTTCACCTGAAAGTGTTGCACTCATGCAATCACTATTATTAATTTTAAATAACTAGGAGGTGAACGTTCTACTTCGTGAGTAGAACGCTCGTTTGACCACAATCATTAACTTAACTATTTTCGCGGTTTTAATCGCTTTTACGGCCTTTTTCGTTGCAACGGAATTTGCGATCGTAAAAGTACGTCAATCTCGTATTGACCAACTTGTAGCTGAAGGTAAAGCTGGTTCCATTTCAGCTAAAAATGTAACATCCCACCTTGATGAATATTTATCGGCCTGTCAATTAGGTATTACGGTAACAGCGCTGGGGATCGGTATGGTCGGTGAATCCACATTTGAATTTATACTTCACCCTCTATTCGAATCATTCGGTATCGGTTCAGAATCTATTCATTGGTTTACATTAGGTGGTGCATTCTTTTTAGCGACATTCTTCCACGTAGTAGTAGGCGAACTTGCACCTAAAACAATTGCCATCCAAAAAGCGGAAGCGATTACACTGGCCTTCGCAAAACCGATACAATTATTCTATAAACTTATGTTTCCATTAATCTGGCTGTTAAATGGTTCAGCACGTTTATTATTAAAATTGTTCGGGATGCGACCAGCGAGCGAACATGAACTATCCCACACGGAAGAGGAATTGCGCCTGCTTTTATCAGAGAGCTATAAATCCGGCGAGATCAATGTAAACGAATTGAAATATGTAAACAATGTATTTGAATTCGATGATAAAATCGCACGTGAAATTATGGTTCCCCGTACAGATATAGTCGGCTTTGATGTAACTGCAACGTTCGAAGAGGTGTTAACGCAAGTTTCAGAGGAACGCTATACACGCTACCCGGTATACGAAGGGGACCGCGATAATATTTTAGGTTTTTTAAATATTAAAGACTTTTTAACACTCGGTATGAACAATCGGATCAAACCGGCGACATTCAAATTGGAAGACTATATTAATCCGGTCGTTCGCACAATTGAAACAACACCGATTCAAAGTCTGCTTCAAATTATGCAGAAAAAGCGCATTCATATTGCGATCCTGCTTGATGAATATGGCGGAACGAGCGGTATGATTACCGTTGAAGATATTCTGGAAGAGCTTGTCGGGGAAATTCGCGATGAGTTTGACGATGATGAAGTTTCAGATATTCGTAAAATCGGTGAAGACCATTATTTAGTCTATTCAAAAGTATTGCTTGAAGATGTTTCTAAACTGCTGTTTCTTGATATTGAAGATCCGAATGTTGATACAATCGGAGGCTGGTACTTCACAAACATGCCGGACCTGAATATTGAAGATACATTTATTTATGAAAACTACGCATTTAAAATCCATGAAATTGATGGCCATCAGCTGCAATTTTTGGAGATAAAAAAAATGCATGATCTCATAGAACAGTAGCCGTTAAAACAACATAAATTCCATCTGTATGCACGTTCTCCTGTCAGCTGAATGATGCCTGTATGAATCTCTTAACGTTTTAATTGTTAGAGTTCGGGAATAACATAAGTATTCATACAAAGGAGAGTGTATATAATGGCAATTTTAAAATCAGTAGAAAACGGTGTGCAGGCAAAATCAGTAATCGAATCATTTATTACAGAAGGTTATGATCGCGATCATATTCATGTCTTCGCAAACAGCAATAAACGTGCGGAAGACATTGCCGACTTTTTCAATGTGGATGCGAGCAAAACTCCTGGCACAACGGAAAATGACAAAGGCTTCTTCGCATCGATTAAAAACTTCTTCCAAAGTACTCCGGAAGATCTTCACCATCAGCTTGCTGATATCGGTGTAGGCGAAAATGAACATGCAGCTGCAAAGAATGATCTGGATGCAGGTAAGGTTCTTATTGTTGCCCACCATCCAGCGAAATAATTAAAACTACAAAACTCTATTTCTCACATTTGAGGGAAATAGAGTTTTTTGTGTAAGTGTAGATGCCTGCCTGTCTTTTATTATTATTATTATTATTAGACAAATGCAAAAAATCATACAAAAAAAGAGCAGCAAATTTTGCTGCTCTTTTTTTGATTATAGATTATGCATTGCTGTCTCCAGAGTTGTCATTATTATCATGACAACGCCAGCAGATGCCATGGAATGTAAGACGGTGATCTTTGATAATAAAGTTCCAACGTTTCTCCACAATTTCTTCTACATCTTCTAGTAAATCTTCTTGAATTTCATCTACTGCGCCACATTCGATACAAACCAGATGATGATGGAAATGCTTTGCGCCCTCTTGACGTAGATCATAACGGGACACCCCATCACCAAAGTTAATTTTATCGACAATTTTCAGCTCTGTTAAAAGCTCCAATGTACGGTATACAGTAGCCAGTCCAATCTCGGGTGCTTTTTCTTTTACTAATAAGTAAACATCTTCAGCACTTAAATGATCTTCCTCATGCTCCAGTAAAACCGCTACTGTTGCTTCTCGCTGTGGCGTCAGCTTATAGCTCGCACTATGCAGTTGCTTTTTAATTCGATCAATACGGCTCTCCATATGTGACGCCCTCCTAAACTCTTTTCATTATACCAAATGAGTAAATCTCATTACAAGACAATGATTATTTAAATAAATAAGTAATCGCTAAATTTTCGACTGCAAAAACAATTAGCATTACGACGATCAGGAAAATGATCTTATTCCATGGCATGACCGTTTTCAAGGCTCGTCTACTCGAAGTTTTAGTAGTAATTTGATAGAGCATAATTAAAAGTACACAATATATTAACTGAAATGGAAACCACCAAAATGCATAGAGTTTAATAGATTCATGCTGTACTAGTAAATAGACCGAGCTGAAACCTAAAAACGTTACTTTTATTGCAATAAAAATAAGGCCTATACGCGGCAAATATTTATGTGTCGAAAAGAATAATACAATACTTAAGGCAACTATGAAAGGAACTACACTCCAAAGCAATTCAGGTTTATCCATTTGGAGCAGTCTACGATCACTGTATTTAATAATTTGCTGTACTTGTCCAATATCGAATAACTGATAACAAACTACCCCACAAATGAAACATACGACAATCATCGAAGTATATTGAATATATAGATATTTACGCATTTGGACGCCTCCTTGTCCATACAACTTATGCACATAAATTGTCCTTATGCGTAAACAATTATTGATTTCATTTCATTTTTAATTTCAACCATAAAATCGCAAAAGCGGTTTTGGCATCGTAAATACGACCGTCCGCTACCATCGCTTCTGCTTCTTCCAATGATACTTCCATTAGCTCCACAAATTCATCTTCGTCTAAATCAACCGGAATGTCTAATTTTTTTAACTTTTCTGCTACGTAAATATGGATAATTTCATCCGCAAATCCCGGTGATGTAGCAAAAGCCTGTATAAATTCGAAATGATCCGATGTATAGCCTGTCTCTTCCTCCAACTCGCGGCGGGCCGTTACAATAGGCTCTTCCCCTTTTTCCAGCTTGCCGGCAGGAATCTCTATAATTGAACGTTCAAGCGCTTTACGGTATTGCTCAACAAGTAAAATTTTATTGTTTTCTGTGATGGCAATTACCGCGACTGCACCTGGATGATTAATAATTTCACGCTTCCCTGTTTCACCATTCGGAAGCGATACATCGTCTACTTTTAATGAAATAACCTTCCCTGAATAGATGGGTTGGGATTGAATTGTTTTTTCTTCAAATTTTTTCATGACCATGCCTCCACTTGTTCTCTTGCTTATATTCATTGTACCATTAGTAGGAGCTATTTCTAAAATATTGAACCAGGGAGGAATTAACATGAAAAAACGACAATTAGGTACAAGCAATCTTCACATTTCTGAAATTAGTTTAGGCTGTATGTCATTACCTCCAAACAAGGCACAAGCAGAAGAGGTCATCCATGCTGCAATTGATGCAGGCATTAATTATTTTGATACCGCTGATCTGTACAACCAGGGCGAAAATGAAAAAGTTGTTGGCGCAGCGCTGAAGCAACACCGCCACGATATTTATTTGGCAACGAAAGTCGGGAATCGTTGGGAAGAAGGAAAGGAAGGCTGGGGCTGGGATACATCCGCAAACTATATTAATAAAGCGGTACGAGACAGCCTGCAACGACTACAGACGGATTACTTGGATCTTTACCAGTTACATGGCGGTACGACCGAAGATAATTGGGAAGAAATTACCGACACAATGGAAGGTTTGAAAAAAGAAGGATTAATTCGCGAATATGGCATTTCCTCCATACGACCGAATGTCTTCATGCCATTTTTGCAAAATAGTAATGCCATCAGCAATATGATGCAGTTTAATATTTTTGATGAACGCGCAAGCGAATTTTTCGATTCGATTCAACAGACAGGCGCTTCTGTCGTAACGCGCGGATCAATCGCGAAAGGCTTGTTGACAAATGAGTGGCGTACACGTTTAAAATCCTATATGAGCTATGATGAAGCGGCAGCAAAAGACGTACTGCAAAAAATTGAACAGCAATTCGGGGATGTACATGCAGCTGCCCTCGCATTCAATTTACGCTATCCAACTGTTGCTTCAACTGTTATTGGGGCACGTACACTCGCTCAGCTGAAGCAAAATCTGGATGCTTACGAAAAAGCGCAATCGCTGCAAAATATTTCGGAGATCGACAGCTGGACAAAAACCGACCGTTACACTGAACATAGATGAAAAAGTGGATTGTTCTCGTCATCATCGGGATAATCGTTGTCATAGTAATGTCTAACATGAGCTATGAACAGCAAACGATTGTTCCGGCGTTAAAGGATTTGTTAAAAGACAAACCTTTTGAAGCATGGTTAAGCCAGTTTGAAATTCCTTATTGGGGAAAAATTATATCGGTTGAAACACGGGGCTATTTTCAATTTCTTGAGTTTCTTATCCGAAAAGCTACTCATTTCTTCGGATACGGTTTATTAGCGGTCATACTCTATACTTTGTACCGGAAACTGAAGTGGTACTTTCCGATCGTTCTCGCGTTTGTTACAGCTGTAGTAATCGCAAGCCTTGATGAATACCGCCAAAGTATGATTCCGGGTCGCAGCGGCCTTGCAGCAGATGTCGTACTCGACGCATGCGGCGCGTTGACATTGCTACTGTTTGCAAAACTTATTGTTGTTGTATTTAAAAAAGATAGTGTACAAAAATAGGAAGGCGCATTACGAGAAAAATTTCCCTTCATAAGACACACCAGTTGGTTGGAATAGAGGCTGCGATTCCTGGGGGAACAGCACGTGCGGAAAATCCAATGATATGCGCCTCCGTTTAGGCGCAGATCATTTAGTTGGAGCCGTGCCCGCGGAAAGCGTCCGCCGCAATGGGAATCAACGGCATCGAAGAAAAGGGCATGTAGGAACGAATTTTGTTCCAACATGCCCTTCCTTATAATTGAATGACTTTTTCAGTGCCCTCCAAAAATAGTGTGCTATTTTTTAAATTTAGTATGCAACTTTACCCTTAAAATTTCGAACCTTTGTCGCCGTATTGGTTTAACAGTTCTTCAAAACTCATATTTTTTTCGCGTTGCTTGCGTTCGAATGCCGCTTTCGCCAGGCGCTCTTCTTCTTTCGCCTTTTCGTCAGCCACCATTTCCTGCTTCGCTACTTTCAGCTTGGCCAATACATCGCCGCCTAACTGATCGGCCAATGTTGCCGCCTTATCTTTTGGAAGCTCGAATTCATTTGTTGTTCTTTGCTGTTTCTTTTTTGCCATCGTTTTCACCTACATTTATTATTAGCGTTGTACAATTGTCGCTACACCTTGTCCGCCACCAATACATAATGTTGCAAGACCCAGCTTTGCATCGCGCTTTTGCATTTCATGTAATAATGTGACTAAAATACGCGTTCCGCTTGCGCCGATTGGGTGTCCAAGTGCAATTGCACCGCCATTTACATTTAGTTTATCATGATTGAACGCCAATTCGCGATCAACTGCAATCGCCTGAGCGGCAAATGCTTCATTCGCTTCAATTAAGTCCATTTCATCCAATGTTACATTCGCTTTCGACAAAGCTTTTTTCACTGCCGATACCGGTCCGATCCCCATTACAGAAGGATCAACCCCTGCGCTCGCATTAGCGACGATTGTTGCAAGAGGTGTAAGGCCTAATTCAAAAGCACGCTGCTTTGACATAACGACAACCGCTGCCGCTCCGTCATTAATCCCGGAAGCGTTCCCTGCAGTAACCGAACCGTCTTTTTTGAAAGCTGGACGTAATCCATTTAATTTTTCTGTTGTTGTTCCATGTTTTACATATTCGTCTTGTGAAAAAATAACCGGCTCCCCTTTACGTTGAGGAATTTCTACAGGAACAATTTCTTCAGCGAATCTGTTTGTCGAAATGGCTTCCGATGCACGGGCTTGGGAACGTGCTGCAAATTCATCCTGTTCCTGACGTGAAATGTCATACTGATTACATAGATTTTCAGCAGTTACGCCCATATGGTAATCATTAAATGCGCACCATAAGCCGTCCTGAATTAATGTATCGATAATTTTTTGATCTCCCATGCGGAAACCTTCTCTTGCGTTTCGCATAATATATGGTGCTTGACTCATATTTTCAAAGCCTCCAGCGACAACAACTTCCGCATCCCCGGCAATGATTGCCTGTGCTGCTAAATGAACGGCCTTTAAGCCTGAACCACATACTTTGTTAATTGTCATCGCTGGAACTGTGTATGGTAAACCAGCTTGGATACTTGCCTGTCTTGCCGGGTTTTGACCTAAACCTGCTGCGAGAACATTCCCCATAATAACTTCATCAACTGTTGATGGATCTAATTCAATACGATTCAATGCTTCTTTTATTACGATACTCCCTAAAGTCGGAGCCGCAATATCTTTTAATGCCCCCTGAAAAGCACCAATTGGCGTACGTACTGCACTTACTATTACAACTTCTGTCATGAATATATCCCCCTTAGTGTGAATGGTCCCTTTGTGAGCAAAGTTAAACTTGCTTAACCCGATTTTATCAAATATTCCGCATTTTTCACACAAAAGTTTCCAATAATAAATAGATACATATTAGTTGATTTATCCTAATAATTCATCGAATATTAAATTAATTAAGGAGTGGTTTTCATGAAAAAACGTACACTGTTTTTATCTGGCAGTATTGTAACAACACTGCTGGCAGCTGCTACAACGATCACTGGTGTCGTGATGACAAATCACATTATGTATATAAAGAAAAAGGACGATGCTTTCATCCGCGAACGTGAAATTGCGGCAAAACGCTTTGATGAAGCTTGGTATGAAGGCTGTCCGAAAGAAATTTTATTGATTGACTCTCCAAATGGCTATAAAATAAGCGGCATCTATTTAAAACCTGTGGAAACAAAAAATACAGTCATCATCTGTCATGGTGTCACTGAAAATAAAATTAACTCGATGCGCTATGCCCGAATGTTTGAACGGCTTGGTTTTAATGCATTTGTATACGATCACCGCCGTCACGGAGAATCTCAAGGAAAAACAACAAGTTACGGCCATTATGAAAAATACGATTTACAGGCAGTTGTGGAGACAATCCGCAACATTGCCGGGGAAGATGCCCTACTTGGTATTCACGGGGAATCAATGGGTGCGGCAACGACTCTGCTCTATGCAGGCACATTAGAAGATAATGCGGATTTCTATGTATCCGATTGTGCCTTTTCAAATTTCCCCGAGCTTCTAAAACGCATTTTCGAAAGTGTTGTACCGATCGATTCAAAATACACACTTCCTTTCGCCGACTTTTTCATGCGTATCCGCGATGGCTACTCCGTAAAAGAAGTGATGCCGATCGATGCTGTAAAACAAATTCAAAAGCCCGTCCTCTTTATTCACAGTACACCTGATGATTTCATTCCCTCCTCCATGACCGAAGAACTGTACGAACAAAAACCCGAACCGAAAATGCTGAAACTGTTTGAAAAAGGCGAGCATGCGAAATCATTCAACGACAATCCCGGTGACTATGAACAAACGGTAGCGAAGTTTCTCCATGACCACGTCCCGGCATACCGCAATATAACCGATTCTTTAATATAAGTAATAAGCACTTTCTGTTCAGTTGTTTGAACAGAAAGTGCTTTTTCGTTTGCCGGAAGGAATAAAAAAAGCCCCCCAATTAAATGAGGGCCCTACATCTATTAATCATTAAAAACAATATGCCATTCATCGCGTTTGGCTAAAAATTCTTTTGCCAGCTGTTGCGCACCTTCTAAACTATGGCTTGCCGCCCAACCGCATTGAACTTCATTGCAGGCAGGAACAGAAGTCGCCGCCAACACATCCTGAATAGTCTTTTCTAAAATCGCCAACACGCCTTCATAATCATCATAGTTCATAAATGAGACATAAAAGCCTGTTTGACATCCCATTGGTGAGATATCGACAACCGCGTCACTATGATTGCGGATACGGTCTGCCATTAAATGTTCCAGTGAATGAAGTGCCGGCATTTCCATATGCTCTTTATTCGGCTGCTTAAAGCGGATATCATATTTTGTCACGACATCGCCCTTCGCCCCTTCTTTTGTACCCGCTAAACGTACATACGGTGCGACCACTATCGTATGGTCTAAATCAAAGCTCTCAACATTCGTTTTTTCTGTTGCCATTTTTTTCCCCTCCAATACTTACAATCTATATAAGAATAGACTAGATTATTTTTCTTTTCAAACAAAATATTCTGAATTTTATTTTACGTCAAATAAAAACTACCTTCTTCACTCAATAGAATGCGAAAGGTAGTCCAATTATTATTTATCTTGGAATTTGTTCATTTGTGCCATCATTTGACGCACTTGTTTTTCAGACGGTTTACGTCCCATTTGTGCCATCATCACGCGAATCATTTGTTCATTAATTGGCGGGTTTTCTTTTAAATACTTCATCATATATTGACGAGCTGCGTAGAAACCAATTGCCACGCCCCCGATAAGAGCTACGACGATAAGTGTAATTCCTAACCATAAAGCCATTTTGTCCAACCTCCTCCACTACTTATGTACCGAGAAAAACTCTCCATCAAGCATTATACAATAAAAGCTATTCCGTTTCTATATATTTTCACTCTCCTGGCAGAAGTTAAGTCATGAGAATAGCTGTCTGAGACCTTCTCAGCCTCGAGACCTAGATGAAAATACGGTAACAGGTCGTTATCGGATTTTTAAATTCACGGTAACATGAACATATCAACGACAAGGAGGAACACATAATGAAAAAGTTTTTCTTATATTCAGCGGCTTTTATCACAGCGATCATCGCACTTTGCCTGCTCGCACCAGTAGCCGGTTTATTAATCTCAGGAGCACTACTGGCAGCAGGTCTGCACTATTACACAGAAAGTAAATCTACTTTCGGAAAAGTAATGAGCCTGGTTGTCGCTTTAGCCGGTTTAGTAAGTGCCTTATCAAACATCCCAGGCTTTATCGGTTTAGCTGCAATCGGTGTCTTATTTTATCTTTACAAAAACCGAAAAAACGAAAAGATTGAATTTTTACCAGGCAAAAAAGAGGAAGAAGATCCATTTACAAACTTTGAACGCGAATGGGCAAATTTAAACAAATAGGAGCGATGGACAATGAGAAATTTATTTACAAAATTTAAATATTCAATTCAGGCGGATTTACATGAGATGTTTGACAAAAAGGTCGATAAAAACCCGATTAAAATGCTGAACCACTACATTCGTGAAGCAGAAAAACAAACTGAAGAAACGGGCAAATTGCTTGCACGTCAGGCTCAGCTTAAAAAAGAGCTGGAAATCCAACTTTCACAAACAGTTGAAATGCTTGAAAAACGTGAAAAACAGCTAGTACTGGCTCAGTCAACTGGGGAAGCTGAACTGATTGCGTTTGCACAGGAAGAAGTAACGGCTTACACTGCGAGAAAACATGCTCTTCTTTCGAGCATTGATGCTGCGAATACGGAATATTTTGCACTGGAACGCAAATTCGAAACGATGAAACATAAAATCAAAGATATGAAAGTGCGCCAGCTTCAGCTGATGGGCAAAGAAAATGTCGTGCGTGCCAACCATCAGATGGATAAAGTTCTCACATCGGACAATGCCGATAATTTTGATGAACTATCAACGTATATTGATGAATTATCTCAAAATATCGAGCGTAAATATGAAGTAACCTCTTTTGAAGCTCGCTTGGCACAGCTTGAAAAAGAACAAAAGCTCATAGAACAGCCAAAATAATGATATAATGCGTAAAGGAGAAGGCATCGTGCTTTCTCCATTTTGCACGTTATAGGGGGAGGCAGGCACTATGCCGAAAATTACATCAGATCAGCTTGCGATTATCGCGATTAGTATGGCACTTGTCGTATTGATTGAATTGACTCTTTTCAATAATGGCACTGTGTTTTTACTGATTTTAGGTGCACTGTTTCTATTTTTCAGCTTTAAAAAGAAGAAACGGTACTTATTATGGACGGGACTCATTCTATTTTTCTTTGCTATTATTAATATTTGGACACTGCGCCTTTTAATCATCGGTGTACTTGTCTTTCTTTTATACCAATACTTAACGAAAAAAGAGCAAGTGATGGAAATCAAAAGCCACTTTGCCAATACATCAAATCAAAATCAATTAATCGGCACAACGGGTGCTCCGACAGAAAGCTATCATTGGAAAGACGTTCATATTCAGCGTTTTATCGGCGATATTACAATCGATACGACCGAAACGATTTTACCAAACGGAAAATCGATTATTGTCATCCATCAATCTCTTGGAAAGGTACGGGTTATCGTACCTTATGAAGTGACGATTCAGCTGCATTACTCCACTTTATATGGTGAAGCAACATATTTGGACTATGCGCCAAAGCAATGTATTAATGAACAGCTCCGTTTTGAGGATGGGGAAATGGATGCAAAACGTGTCCTAGTTATTTATGTGACATCTTGGATTGGCGATGTGGAGGTGCAGCGCGGATGATTGCCTTTATTTTACGCTTTTTTATACTGATGATGGTTTTTGCAACTTTTGCCATGAATATTTTCATTTTCCTGCTTGGCCAACCGCAAGAAGAAACTTGGCGTTTTTTATGGGAAAACGATGATTACTCATTACCGATTGTCGCCGTGATCGCCATTATCGCAACAACGACGAGCTTTTTTATTTCGTTATGGATTTCAATCGCATTAAAAATGAAAGAAAATCAGATGACCCGCATTGTGAAAAAAGTGGCGGAGCCTGATTTCGCACAAAAATTCAAAAAAGCGAATGGCTCATTAAAAAAAGCATTACGTGAGACGAACGAATTAATCGAAACACAGCGGACCTCTTTACAGCGGCTTTCCAATGAAAAAGTGGAAACGAACGACGCCATTGTTCAGGAGCGGCTTCTTGCAGAACGTCAGCGGCTTGCACGTGAACTGCATGATTCTGTATCCCAACAGCTATTTGCGGCATCGATGCTGCTCTCCGCGCTTACAGAACAGCGTCAGGATGAATTTGCACAAAAGCAGCTCGGGCAGGTGGAAAAAATCGTCCAGCAGGCACAGCTCGAAATGCGCGCATTGCTTCTTCATCTGCGACCGGTTGCCCTGCACAATAAAAGCTTGGCGGAAGGTTTAGAAGACCTGATTGTAGAATTACAGGAAAAAGTGTATTTCAATATCGACTACCAAATCGAAGAAATCGCTTTATCGAAAGCAGAGGAAGATCATTTATTCCGAATCGCTCAAGAAGCTTTGTCGAATACGTTACGTCACGCGAAAGCAACAGAAGTCGAACTGTTATTGATCGCGCGCGACCAACTGGCGATTTTGCGCATTCAGGATAATGGTCTCGGCTTTAATTTGGATGGGGATAAAACAACTTCTTACGGGCTGCGCAATATTGCCGAACGCGCTGTCGAAATTGGCTGCACGTATAAAATTGTCTCTGTACCGGATGAAGGAACAATTGTCGAAGTGAAAGTTCCGCTCAAAAAGGAGGAACAAATCAATGATTAAAGTTGTCATAGTAGATGATCACGAGATGGTTCGAATCGGGGTTTCCGCCTATTTATCGGCACAACCCGATATCGAAGTCATCGGTGAGGCGACGAACGGCGAGGAAGCGATTGAAACAGTGCTCTCGCTAAAACCGGATATTGTGCTGATGGATAATGTGATGCCGATCAAAACGGGTGCTGAAGCGACTGCCGAAATATTGGCACAGTGGCCGCAAGCTAAAGTAATGATTGTCACGAGCTTTATCGATGACGATAAATTATACCCGGCCCTTGAAGCAGGTGCTGTCAGCTATATTCTAAAAACAAGCAACGCCAAACAGATCGCCGATGCGATCCGGAAAACGATGGCCGGGGAAACCGTTCTTGAACCGGAAGCAACGACGCGGGTAATGGCACGTATGCGCGGTACAGCCCCTGCCCTGCATAACCATTTAACAGACCGGGAAATGGAAGTACTGTTGTGTATGGCGCGCGGCCTTGCCAACCAGGAAATTGCGGAAGAACTGTTTATCGCATTGAAAACCGTGAAAACCCATGTCAGCAATATTTTAAGTAAACTCGAAGTGCAGGACCGCACACAGGCTGTCGTCTATGCATTTCAAAATGGCTTAGTAAAGTAAGGTAAGGAGAATTTTTCATGACATTTACGTACGAAAACTTTGCAAAAGACGGGACACTTACATTACTGGACCCCCTCTTCACGCTGTTACTGATTTTCTCAGCTTTGTTCATCATTGTACTGCTGCGCTTTGCGATCAATCCGAAAATCATGCTGTTTATTGGTGCGCTCATTATTTTATTAAGTGCACAATTGCAGTCGATTGGTGGGATTTTGGCGGATGAGCTGAATTTAGTGAGTTCATCGAAGAACTTTTACATTTTTATTGTGATCGCTGTGATTTGGGTCGCGATGATCGTGTTTGTGTTTGTGAAAGATAGAAAAAAGAAGAAGTGATGATTGGACTGGGGTTGTCCTGAAGTTATGTCTATAACTTTGGGGCAGCTTTTTTTGGGGGTTGGGGTGTTGGATTTATTAGAACTTTTTTTGGGTTTATTAGAAGATTTGTGTGGCTTATTAGAACTTTTTACAGGGATATTAGAAGTTCAGTCGGTTTAGGGCGAAGAACGGTCTAAATACGTTTCCACGGAGGCTATGGTGTGCACCGGGGTATTTATATTAGAACTTTTTCGATTTTATTAGACAATCTGAATGACATATTAGAACTTCTGACCGCGTTATTCGAAGATCGAAGCTACTTATTAGAAGATTCGGGAGATATATTAGAAGTTCCGTTATATATTAGAACTTTTCAGATTTTATTAGAACTTCCAGCATGGATATTAGAACTTTCAGCGCTTTTTTGGGCTTCGGTATGCTAATGGGTGCACATCTCCACATATTAGAAGATTTGTTTTGGCTTTTTAGAACTATATTAGAAGTTCAGCCGGTTTATGGCGAAGAAATGGTCTTTATACGGTTCCACAGAGGCTATGGTGTGCACCGGGGTAGTTATATTAGAACTTTTTCCTGTTTATTAGACAATCTAAATGACATATTAGAACATCTAACCGCGATATTCGAAAATCGGAGACACTTATTAGACAATCCACAACTTATATTAGAAGATCCATAACATATTAGAACTTTTCAGATTTTATTAGAACTTCCAGCATGAATATTAGAACATTTCCGTCCCACACAAAAAAGCCCACGTACCGCTTTCTTCCTCAAAGCGTTCGTGAGCCCTTCCCCTATTATTTCAAATCATTCAAAATCGTAAACAGCGGTTTTTTAACATCGAGCAATTGCTGATGTGCCCCACTCTGCTGTTCCGCACTTTCCGCCTCATAAAATGCAGCTAATGCCTCATCGATTTGTTGATAGGAATCAAACAGGTTTGCATCATCCACTTTTTTATTGCCGAAAATATCGATGAACATGCTCAGCTGATATTGAAAGTTTTTCTCGTACATTGTCAGCACATGCTTATTGTCATCAATCTCCACTTCATCGTTCAATATATACGTTTGGAAATCCACCAAATCCGTATACGCTTTTTCCAGCTCTACCGCATATTGAGCCTCTTTTTCATTGCCTTTATTCCAATCAAGAATCTGAATAAAAATAAGTAAAAATAGAATGATCGTTAAGTATATCGAAATACCTTTCCAAGATAAAAACTTCATGCTTGTTCCCCCATCTGCCGGTGCTTCGTTAATTGAAAAGATATTCTTTCAAGTTTTCCAATGTTGAATCAATGCCTGAACGCAGTGATACTTGATCTTCGCGACAATTCTCGATTGCTTTTTCTATTGCAATTAGAGCGTTTTCCAAAAACGGTTCGGCATTCAAATCTTTGTATAACTGTGTTAAAACGAGCGCCTTATTCCAGTACCATCTTGCGTTTTTCGGATCCATATCGATTGCCCGCTCAATATAAACCATCACATCAAACGGCGACCAGTTAAAGCGGTTCATCGTCTGCCCTGCAATCCCGTAATACAAAGCCTTATTTGGCTGATGCTTCACCGCTTCCATAAAGCAATGAACACTTTCATCATAATGGTGCGCCATTAAAAAAAGATGTCCCTGTACATAAAACGACTCTGCTTTCCGTTCAGCCTCCGCTGTCCGAGCATCCTGTTCCAGCTGTTTCACTTTTTCCGAGAACTGCTGTTCATCCTTAATCGCACGCAGCTGTTCAACTTCTTCATTTTCCGGGTAGCTTTCATTCGCACGTTCGACACTTTGCGGAATCTGTGCAGTCGGCTTCGGGAACTTTTCATACTCGTATTTTTCAAAGATATTTAAAAATTGCGTTGCCTGATTATTTTCACCGCCCTGTAATTGGCGTTTCGCTTCTTCATAGCATTTCAAAAACTGTCCGTCATAAAAAAACTGCACCATGTTCGACATTAAAAACACCTTTCTGTTTTTCATTCACAATTTAATAACTTCTATGTATGTATAGCATAAAGGTGCCCTAACGGAAACATTAGGACACCTCTTAACACTATTTTGAGATTGTGCCTGCTACTTCGGCAATCACGATTTCTGAACCTAGCATTGGTGATTCGCCTTGGTGGTGGCCGCCGCCTTCACCTTCTGATGGACGTTTATGTGATTGTTTAAATGCATCACTTTCACGCCATACAGAAAAGTTTTCTTTTGAATCCCAGTACATCACAACGCTCATTTCATCATATTCTTCAAATTGCGTTGAAACTAATACTTCTACTTTTTGAAAACCTTCGAATTCTTGTAATGGACCTGGTTGTACAAATTGTGGTGCCATTTTTTCAGCAAACCCTTTTTTTACTTTAATACGGTTTGTTACTGTAATCAAAATTACCAACTCCTATAAATTAGCGTAATTGCTTCTATATTTATTTAATCACTTTCGGAACTGTTGCGCAATAATTCACGCTATAATAAGGAAAATGAAATATTAAAGGAAGTTTTCTCAATGAAATTTACTATTATTGCGACGAGCGATATCCACGGTCATACCGAACGCTTTTCACAGCTTGCGCAAATGATTTCTGCCAGACAGCCAGAACTGTTAATCGATAATGGCGATTTTTTGCATGGCAGTCATTTAAGTTATTATTACGATTATATTATTCAAGAACAGCACCCGCAAATTGAGCTTGCGAACACCCTTGGCTATGATGTTGCCGTTTTCGGGAACCATGAATTCAACTATTCTCCCGAGAAAATCCAATCGATCCGCAACGCCACTAATTTCCCGTGGATCGCCGCCAATATTGCAGGGTTTGCCGAACCATATTTTATTAAAGAAATAAATGGGCTGCGCATTGCTGTCATTGGGGTCGTGACGCATTTCACAAAAAACTGGGATGAATGTGATTCGACAAAGCATCTGCATTTCGAGAATGCTTTTGAAAGTGCAAAAAACACTGTAAAGCATGTTCGCGAAGTTGAACAGGTACGGCTTGTCATTTTAAGCTATCACGGCGGTTTTGAACGGGATCTTCATAACGGTCACCTAATCGATCTGGAACAAGGCGAAAATGAAGGTTATCGTATGCTTCACGAAATAGAAGGAATTGATCTCTTCATTACCGGCCATCAGCATTTGGAAATTGCCACAGTACAAAATGGTGTCGCAATAGTACAACCGGGAGCAAATGCACATTGCTTCGCGCAAATCGATGTCACTGTGGAAAACGGTTCATTTTCTTTTGATCCTTCTATCGTTCAAGTCGATTCAACATTAACAATGCAGTCTTTTCCCGATTTTGATGCGTGGAAAAAACAACAAATCGGAACAGCTGGTGAAGCATTGACTTATTCCGACTTTTATACGCCCCGCATGAAAATGACCACTTATACACAGTTGCTTCACGATATGCAGCTCCATTACACGGGCGCTCAAATTTCGGTCATCGAATTGCCGTACCATGCAAAAGGCGGCTTTCCGGAAAAAATAACCCGTGAAGATGTTTTACATAACCTCCCCCGGTCTACCCGGCTGCTTGTCATTCGAATGACCGGTGCTGAAATCCGCCAGGCGATTGAACAAAGTGCCGCTGTCTTTGCGCTCAACGACCAGGGAGAAATCGATTTTAGCATGGCTGTGTACTATCCGGAGCCTCAGCCGTATATTTATGATCTGTGGGGTGGCATTGATTACATAATTGACTTATGTCAACAAACAGGTCAACGCGTCACGAAGCTAACTTTTGAAGGAAATCCGATTCAGGATAATGAAAT
This sequence comes from Solibacillus sp. FSL R5-0691, assembly GCF_037974225.1. Taxonomy (GTDB): domain Bacteria; phylum Bacillota; class Bacilli; order Bacillales_A; family Planococcaceae; genus Solibacillus. The sequence continues at coordinate 1,135,221 of NZ_CP150231.1, read as the reverse complement.
TTTTGAAGTAGCGGTCAATAGCTACCGTGCAACAGGTGCGCATAACATGCAGATGTTTAAAAAACCGCCTGTTCGTAAAACCGATCAATTCATTCCCGATTTAATGATGGAGTACATCGAACAGAACAGTCCGCTGACGGTTTACATCAAGAACGATTTCCAAATGAAATAAACCACCCTTACCCCAAAATGTATGTCAATCACTTGAATTGGCATACATTTTATATTTTTCGGAAAATAATAATTTTTTTTGAAACTTTTTTCCATTTCATCCGTAAATTTATTAAATAGCAATAAGGAGGTGGCAACTTGTTTGGTTATTCCATTGAAACCATTTATTTAATCATCTTAATCGTTATTGGGTGTTGCACTGTTCTTTACTTATTTTTTGCAGATGTTGCGGATGTGTCCATCGATGGAACACCATTTTTTGATCCGGCCGTTATCCTTTCGTTTATAACGTTCACATCGGCTGCGGGCTATTTGCTGGAACAGTTTACCGGCTTAACGAGTATCATCATATTCATCATCGCCCTTATAATTGCGAGTTTATTGACAGCACTTATATATTTTTTCCTGCTCGTTCCATTACGTTCAGCAGAGGTGTCCCTTGCCTATACTGAAGAATCGCTTGAAGGTCAGGTCGGAAAAGTGATTGTGCCCGTTCCTCTTGATGGTTTTGGGGAAATAGTGATTGAAACGGCAAACGGTATTATTTCAAAGCGTGCAGCAAGTTTTCATCAAGTAGAGATTCCGTATGACACGCAAGTTTTAATAATTGAGATGCAGAGTGGTACAGCAATGGTCGCGATTTATGAGAAAGAAGAAATTCAATTTTAGAAACAGGGAGGAAATTTTATGTCAGGTTTGGCAGGGATATCAGGAATTTTACTAACAGTGGGGGTAGTTGTATTTCTAATTGTCGCTCTTGTAGCCGTCTATATTATGAAATATCGCACAGCTGGTCCGGATGAAGCATTAATCGTAACAGGGAGCTATTTAGGAAGCAAAAATGTACATACCGATGATTCAGGAAACCGCATCAAGATTATTCGCGGTGGTGGTACATTTGTATTCCCGGTTTTCCAACAGGCAAAACCACTTAGTCTACTTTCAAGTAAACTCGAAGTAACAACTCCGGAAGTTTATACAGAGCAAGGTGTTCCGGTTATGGCGGATGGTACAGCAATCATCAAAATCGGTGGTTCAATTTCGGAAATTGCCACTGCTGCCGAGCAATTTTTAGGAAAAGATAAACAGGAACGCGAAAGTGAAGCGCGTGAAGTACTTGAAGGTCACTTACGTTCGATTTTAGGATCGATGACTGTTGAAGAGATTTACAAAAACCGTGATAAGTTCTCGCAGGAAGTACAGCGTGTCGCATCACAAGATTTAGCGAAAATGGGCTTGGTCATTGTATCATTTACAATTAAAGATGTTCGTGATAAAAACGGCTATTTGGATTCTCTAGGTAAGCCGCGAATCGCACAAGTGAAACGTGATGCCGATATCGCAACTGCTGAAGCAGATAAAGAAACACGTATTAAACGTGCACAGGCGGCTCAGGAAGCGCAACAGGCTGAATTAGAGCGTGCTACTGAAATTGCGGAAGCCGAGAAAAATAATCAGTTAAAAGTGGCTGAATACCGCCGCGAGCAGGATATCGCAAAAGCTCGTGCCGACCAGGCATACGAACTGGAATCTGCACGTGCGAAACAGGAAGTAACCGAACAGGAAATGCAAGTACGAATCATTGAACGTCAAAAGCAAATTGAATTAGAAGAAAAAGAAATTCTACGTCGTGAGAAGCAATATGATTCGGAAGTTAAGAAAAAAGCAGATGCGGATCGTTATGCGATCGAACAAAACGCAGAAGCGCAAAAACGTAAAGAGCTTGCACAAGCAGATGCGGAGAAATACCGGATTGAAGCACAGGCACAAGCTGAAGCGGAACGTATTCGTTTAGATGGTCTGGCGAAAGCCGATGCAGAGCGTGCACAAGGTACGGCAGAGGCAGAAATTATCCGTCTGCGCGGTCTTGCGGAAGCTGAAGCGAAAGAGAAAATTGCAGAAGCGTTTGAACAATACGGTCAGGCAGCTGTCCTTGATATGATTGTGAAAATGTTACCGGAATACGCAAAACAAGTTGCGAGCCCACTTTCTAATATCGATAAGATTACAGTTGTTGATACAGGTGGCGGTGCAAACGGCGGTGCTGGTAAAGTGACGGGTTATGCGACTGATTTAATGGCCGGCTTACAGGAAACATTAAAAGCCTCTTCCGGTATTGATGTTAAAGAACTAATTGAAACATATGTCGGAAAAAATGCATTTGAAAAATCGGCAATAATTCCTCGGGAAGACTTTTCACGAGTTGAAGAAGTACTTGAAAAATAATTAATACAATAAAAAATACAGCCTCTTCCATAACGGAAGGTGCTGTATTTTCTTTTATTAAATTTTAACCGTCCAACCAAACGGATCTTCAACTTTACCGTACTGGATGCCTGTTAACGTATCGTATAGCATTTGTGTGACTTCACCGATTTGGCCGTTGTTGACAGTTATGATATCATCCAGCCACTTCAGCTCCCCTACCGGTGAAATGACAGCTGCAGTACCTGTACCAAATGCTTCTTCCAAAGTACCGTTTTTAGCCGCTTCTACAATTTCCTCAAAAGCAATTGCACGCTCTTCAATCGGAATGTTTTTTGATTTTAATACTTGAATCATTGAATCGCGAGTAATCCCAGGTAGAATACTGCCGTTTAATGCCGGAGTAATTACTTTTCCTGAAATTTTAAAGAAGATGTTCATACTGCCTACTTCTTCTACGTATTTATTTTCTTTCCCGTCCAGCCATAATGTTTGAGAATAGCCTTGTTGTGCAGCAATTTCCGAGCCTTTTAAGCTCGATGCATAGTTGCCGGCTGTTTTTGCTTCACCAGTACCGCCAACTACGGCACGTACGTAGTGCTGTTCTACTAAAATTTTAACCGGGTTAATGCCTTCTTTATAATAAGAGCCAACTGGTGACATGATAATCATAAATTTATAGCTATTCGCAGGATTTACACCTAAATAGCTTTCTGTCGCAATAATGAATGGTCGAATATATAAAGATGTACCTGGAGCTGTCGGAACCCACTCACGATCTACTCGAAGTAATTCTTTTAAAGCTTCTAATGCAAAGTCCTCATCAATCGGTGGAATGCAAAGACGTGCATTGGAAGTATTTAATCGTTGGAAGTTACGGTCCGGACGGAATAACTGGACTTCCCCATCTTCTGTCATATATGCTTTCAGACCTTCAAATACTGCTTGTCCATAGTGGAATACCATCGCAGCAGGGCTTAATGTAATCGGAGCATATGGTGTAATTGTCGCATTATGCCATCCTTTTCCATCTTCATAATCCATAACAAACATATGGTCAGTAAAAATTTTACCAAAACCAAGCTGTTCTGCAGGTGTCTTCTGTTTTCTATTTGTTGATAACTCAGTTGTAATTTGGTATGTTGTCATAATTTCATGCTCCTTAACTAATTTAAGTTGATACACTTTATCATACCATGTTATTTTTAGAAAATTTAGTATTTTTTAATTTTAGACAAAAAATATTTTTTTCTAGCAGTTCCATTAGTTTTCGAGCAAATTTCTACGCAATCATTTTCTCGTTTTCAGAAGTTTTCTTACAGGTGCTGTCATTTTTGCTTTGAACTGTTCTGCTTGCTCTTTTTTCACAGCAATCAGCACTGCACATGACGGGCCTGCCGAACTTGTTAAATCAACATCTGCTGTATAATTTTCACCGGCAAAACGGATTATTTCGGCCCCGATTCCTTTAGAACCAGTTGGCCATATTGCTTGAATCCAACCGCTATTCAGTCCTTCGTACAACTCATTCAACTGAGCGATTTTCTTTCGGTTTTCCATCACATCATTTCCGACAAGCGGTTCACCGACAACATAAAACTCGCAATTGTTTGTATTTCGTTCAAATTTCTTTTTTCCTAACATCGTGAGGGAAACCGCTGATTGTAGCGACTGGAAATTCGTTTCACTCGAACCCATTAACGGCGGCATCTCCAGCCCCATTTCGGAAAATGCCTTTTTAAACCCCAGCTCATATTCTGGCCAAACATCATCGCCCGAAAAGTTGGCCATTACTAACTGAACAGGGATGGCACCCGCGCAAAGCTGCTCCAAAATAGCTGTACGTGCTGTAAAATAAGCGGTAATTTCATTTGGCACCTGGACAATGTCTTGCTCTTTTGTACCGATACAACCCGAATTATCAATTGATACGACTAACCCGTTAACTTCTATCGCATTTCTCATACATTAACCCCTACTCGCTGCACGACCGTCTTCAATACAGGCATGACAAGTATTGCGATAAGACAGTTCACAGCTGTCGCAATTGTTAAAGAGGCAATTGAGCCGATGTAAAATGCCGGAGAAATAATGAAATAAAACGGAATCGGTGCAATGATACCATTTGCGATGATTACAAAGATCCATTTTAATAGATGAAGGCCTTTTCGATGCATCTTCGCAAATACCGCAACGATCATAAACATTTCCGCTGCGATTAACAGATGTAAAATGCCGAGTGGAAAACCGGATGTAAGACCTGTCGCGATATGACCGAGTGCCCCTGCCGCGCCTGCAAAAACAGGCGGTAGGAAGATTGCGCTAATAAGAGCGGGTGCAGAATCGAATGCAGCTGTTCCTACTATCCCTACCGGTACTTTAATAAAACTCCCAATCACACAAATTGCCGCAATTAATGCTGTTAAAATGATTAAACGTAATTTAGTCTTGTCCATGAGAATCTCCTTTTAAAATTTGTGGGATGCCGTACCATACACGAATAACTGTCTGTGCTTCATTACAAAGCAACTGGTATAGCCGGCCGCATGTATCTCTTAATTGCCGCGCTTCTTTTTCCAGTGGTACTACACCGCGGCTTGTATCCGTACAAACACAAAACAGTTCTGCCCTTCCCGCAATTTGCATCATCTGTTCGAAAATCTGCTGGGCAGCCTTTTCTTCCGGTTCATCGAGATACGGTAAAATGATCTGTTCAAAATTACTGATTATGTAGCGCTCGTTCTCATTTATATTTTCCATATTTGGCAAATACCCTTCACAAACAATCAGCTCTTTTCCAGGTAACTGTTCGATCAGTTTTTCTGTATATTTTCGTTTACCGTTATGTGCGCCTCCGAGTATAACGTACATCTCGCACCTCCTATGAGTTCATCGATCGTTTCCCAGCCAAGTGTATAGATTGTTCTATGATTGGCGATTGTTTGCTGGAAGGATTGCTCCTTCGCCCCATAAATGGCAAGTAATAATCGAATTACGCCTCCATGTACAATGAACGTATATTCTTTCTTTTCCTTTACGATGCTGTGAAAACCGTCCAGTACACGCTGCTTGAAGCGGTCAAACGTTTCTCCGTTCGGAATCGGGTTTTCAAGCGGGTCGTCAATCCAGGCCCGGTATGTTTCATTATGCTGTAATTGTTCATATGTACACATTTCAAAATCCCCAAAATTCAGCTCACGCAATTCCTTTGATGCGATAAATTCAGCATCCGGAAAATAACATTGTGCAGTGTCACGGCATCTCCGCAAATCGCTCCCGTAAACGATGCTAGGGTGTAGATCAATCTCAGCCTCCACTTTGTGTAATATCGGCTCATCTTTCCAGCCAATATATTTGCGATCCAAATTCGCTTTCGTCTTTTCGTGCCTGATTAAATGCACAGTAATATCGTTAGCCATAGAACAACCTCCAAACCTTCACCGAGTGCTCCAAGTAAATCACCTGTCACACCGCCAAAATGTTTTTTTGACCACTTGCGATAAATTACAACAGCCATCAGCATCACTACGATTAAAATAAACAGACTGAAAATGCCAATGTAAAACCAGCATGCAAATGCCAAGAGAGTTTGAACACCGATTAAAACAGCGAGTTTCTTTTGAATGACGATTCCTTTAAAATATGCAGCGAGTCCTTTTTCCTTTGCAGGCTGCACTGTTAAAAAGTAGAATAGCATCCCCATCCTTGCTAAAAAGGGAATGAAGATGAGAAACGGCACAATGGCCAATTGCCCATGCAACAGCATTTCATAAATAACACCGATTTTTAATACGAGTAAGCAAAACACACTAATGACTCCAAAAGCGCCTGTCCGCGGATCATCCAGTATTTCCAGCCGTTTCTCCTTTTCTCCATAGGAAAAGAACGCATCGCTCATATCGATCCACCCGTCCAAATGCAGCCCACCCGTTAGGACTATCAATCCGATAACAATCAAAATCGCCAACAGCAGCTCCGAAATCTCACTATAGCGAGTTAGAATCAATACACCACTACTAATTATGGCACCGATCAGCAATCCGACAATCGGCAAAAATCCGTACATCCATGTAACAGACTTGGCATTCATATCCAGCTGTTTTTTTACCGGCACTGCCGAAAAAAACTGCCATGCCAATAAAAAACCGCTCCAGCTATTTTTCAACTTGCTTCCTCCTTACTTCCACCGCTGTACAAGCTGAAATTGTACTTCATACGCTTCATCACTATTTTGGACAATCCATTGATGAAGCTCTCCCAGCAATTTACGATATAAATTTACTTCCTCATATTGTGAAGGCAGTTCATCCAATATTTCATTTGATACAACTATTATTGTAGCACCTTGCTTCCGCCAAGTTAGCAATTGCTTTTGCAATGATCCGATACAATTATCGATATAATCGCTATTTTCATTTTTAAGTTCATATGTATACAGCACATTCGAAAGCCATGTTGTCACACATTCAAAAAGTACTACTGCATTGTTTGAGAGTTGCCCAATTGCTTCCGGAACCTTCACTAGTATTTCTACTGTAGTCCAGTCGATATTTTGATTTTCACGGTCCTGCTGATGGCGGATAATGCGTTTTTTCATTTCATCATCAAAAGATACACCTGTCGCCACATAGTAGAATGTCTTTTCCTCACCTAACTCCCTCGCATATTTCTCTGCAAAGGCACTTTTGCCGCTGCGTACACCACCGGTAATAAAAATCAATCGTCTCCCCCCTCATCCTTATATGTAAAAAGAACATGCCCAGACTAAGGCATGCCCTTCTATTTTATACTTATTTAAATAGTTCCGGGTATACTGATTGTGCCATAATTTCTACCGCTTCACCAATACGCGGTCCAGGACGGGACATAACATCTCCATCGACTAAATAAACTGCCTGATCTGTTACCGCCTGTATTTTATTCCAGCCTGTACGTCCAAGTATCTCATCAACTGCATTATCCATATACGTTGCTGGCGTAATAATGATTTCAGGATTTCGCGTAATAACATCTTCTTCCGCTACGCTGATCCAGCTCGACTGATCCGCAAAAATATTTTCCACATTGGCGTGGTCCATTATTTCCTGCTGGAATGTACTGTTGCCGGTAGTCCATAAATCCGGTGCTGGTGACACTTCATAATAGGCTTTTTTCTTTGTGCTAATTGCCGCTGTTTTTTCCTGTACTGTTTTGATTTGTGATTTAATGTCGGCTACAATTTCTTCTCCCTTATGTTCGACCCCCATTACTTCAGACAACTGGATAATGTCCGAATACACATCATCAAATGTCGCGGCCGAAGCGATTACAAATACTTTAAGACCCGCATCTTCCAATTGGGTAATTTGAGCTTCCTCTCCGATTGTATAAGCAACGACGACATCCGGATCTAATTCCAGAATACGTTCTGCGTTTATGACAGTAGAGGTCGACACACGTTCAATCTTTTGTGCTTCTTCCGGATATGTATCAAATTCTGTGGCACCGATAATTTGATCACCGACTCCCAGTTCAAATAAAATTTCTGTATTGCTTGGCTGAAGGGAAATAATCGTTTCCGGTACTTCATCGAAGGTCACTTCAACTCCCCGGTCATCTGTCACTGTATACGGAGTTGCTTCATTTTCGGATGCTGCTTGCTCCTCTTTTTTTGTTTTTTCCTCTTCAGACCCGCATGCTGCCAGTAATAATGTTGCCGCTAATGCAACGACCCATTTGTTATTAAATTTCATTTGTCGTAACTCCTTTTTTCTTTTTTGTTGGATAAGATTTTGAGATGAATGGTATTTCCTTTTGCTGATGCTGCTGATTCATATACACTGCCATGACAAAAAATACATTGGCAAGCAATCCAAGAAAATCAAACAGAATTTCATCCACGTCCCTTTCTTCGCTCACTTTATGTAATGCCCTGTAAGACTTTTTCGCCTCACTGCGGCAAATATGCAGTCTTGCGGCACTTTCGATTCCTTGTGGCAGTACAAACCGCTGAATCGACTCCCTGACTTCACCTGCATAATAATCGTATCGATCACTGAGCCATTGCAGATCCTCAGATGTAATGGCCAATTTGCCGCGGACCGAACCATTCGCATGATAGGCTAACGGTTGAATCATCCTTAAGTCCTTCAAAACGACATGTCCGGATGCATCATCGACTAATGTCGGAAATACTGTACCAATTCGTGTTGTTAAAGAATCGGTACGGATTTCATAATCGACACAGCTTGATTTTTCCCGCATAAACGGATAGCAGGAAAAACGAATATCCTTTTTCATAAAAATTCTCCTCACTTCAAGTAGTGCCTCACCGAAATTATCAAGGGTACGAAAAAAAGCCACCCAAGAAAATGGATGGCTTCAGAAATCAAAAAAGGGCACAATAATGCTCATTCGATCTGTGACTGCCGTACATTCTCTTTAATTCCGAAGAGGGATGTTACGATAAGAAAAAGATTGGTCTCCTGGCTCTGCGTTTCCCTTTACTCATAAGTACCTTCCCGCTATATTAGCAGTGGTATCACACTTATTTTCATCTACGCTTACAGTTACGGATATAGCTTCGGATTTGCACCGAATTCCCATTTATGCATAATGCATCTTTTTCCTGCAAATTTATTCAATTTGTCTTAATCACTTTAGCATAATAACAAAATTATGCAAATAAATTTTTTTCCGTTTACGATAAACATTCCGGACATTTACCGTAAATTTCAAATTTATGGGCTTCAACAGCATAACCCGGCAGTTTTTCACCGAGCATTTCCATCGGGCAAACAGACAGTTCCTTTACATTCCCGCAATCTCGGCAAATAAAATGGTGGTGATGATGATCCGATTCGCAATGCATACGGAAATTGCGCTCACCGTTCAATTCTGTTTCTTCTAAAATATCAAGCTCTACAAAAGTAGCTAAATTACGGTAAATTGTATCGAAACTCATCCCAGGGAAATCTTTTTTCAATACTGACAGCAAATCACGGGCAGTCAAATATTTGTCTGTAGCTGCAAACATACCCAAAATCAACTCTCGTTTATCCGTCTTTTTATAGCCATTATCCTTTAATATTTCCCACGCGCGTTCAGCATTCACAGTACTTCTTCCCCTTCCGTTTTGATTGAAAATTTCAATACAAGTTTTTTAATTAAAATTACTAACAGCAAAATCAAAATGGATGTGACAACAATTGTTCCACCCGGTGCCAAGTTCAGGTAAAAGGCAGAAACAAGTCCGATCACTACAGCCAGTTCTCCAAATACAATTGCTAAAATAATCGCTTCTTTAAAGCCGCGAGCTAATCGCATCGCTGCAGCTACCGGTAATGTCATTAAGCTTGAAACAAGCAGAATACCGACAATACGCATACTTGCTGCGATTACGAGTGCCACAACAATCATAAATAACAAATGAATCCATTTCGCCGGTAAACCGCTCGCTTTTGCATATTCCTCATCGAACGATAGTACGAAAAGCTCTTTGAAAAACAGAATTAAAAATAAAACGACAACGACTGCAATTGCCAGTACAACATATAAATCCTGGCGTGATACAGCAGAAACGGAGCCGAATAAATAGCTCATTAAATCTGTATTAAATCCGCTGGCAAGTGAAATTAAAATCGCACTAACACCGATACCGCCGGACATGATAATCGGTATTGCAAGCTCTTCATAATGTTTATAAAGTCTGCGTAGACGTTCAATTAAAACCGAACCGCTCACCGATGCGATAATCCCTAAATAAATCGGATTCAGCAATGCCAGCGCTGCAAATGATTGACTCAAGTACAGACTTCCTGCAATCCCCGCAAGTGTGACATGCGAAAGCGCATCTGCAATGAGCGATAAACGTCTTACTACGATAAATACACCTAATAGTGGTGCAATTACGCCAATAACAAGCCCTGAGAAAAAGGCATTTTGTAAAAATTCATAGTTTAATATAGCTTCTATCATAACGGCCTGCTCCTCTTAATGTATCTTTCGAACAGAGTGGCCGTTCCAGCTAGCAATCTGTTCTTCCGAAATCGTATCAAAATCATTTTTGTATCCGTGGAAATGGATCGACTGATTTAAGCATGCGACATGACTGACACGATCCGAAACCGTGTCCACATCATGTGTAACTAAAATCATTGTCATATTGTGATGCTTATTTAAATGTGCGAGCATATCATAGAATGCCTGCACATTTTCGCGGTCGATACCGACTGTCGGTTCATCCAAAATAAGGAGCTTCGGATCGGCCACTAAAGCACGTGCGATGAACACACGCTGCTGCTGCCCTCCGGAAAGCTGGCCAATATTCCGTTTCAGAAATTTTTCCATGCCGACATCTTTTAAAGCACCTTTTACTAAAAAGTCCGCATCTTTTGGATAGCGTTTAAAGAGTCCAACCTTTTGCGATAAACCGCTTTTCACGACTTCTTCGACCGTTGCAGGAAACCCCGAGTTAAAGGCATTGGATTTTTGCGAAACATAGCCGATCCATTCACGGTGTTTAAAATGGTTTGCTTGTTCGCCAAATAATTTAATTTCCCCTGACATGGGCTTTAACAGTCCTAAAATTAATTTCAAAAGTGTCGATTTTCCGGAACCGTTTTGACCGATTAACGCCAAAAAGTCGCCTTCATTGACACGTAGCGAAATATTTTTCAATGCTTGTGTGTATTCATATTGAAAGGAGACATCTTTCAATTCAATCAATGGTTTTTTCATTTCGTTCGCTTCTTTCTAATTCAAAATCATTACGATTTACATCATGTTAGTATAATGCAGTTTTTTGTTCATGTAAAGGAAATAAAGTTAAACTTCAATTAGCGGGTATTTTTCCCATCACCCATTGATTGTTAGTTTAACCAATCGGGCTTTTACGGGTAGTTGACTTCCCGCCTATCCTTTTCGCCCTGCTTAAATCTAGAGGCGGGAGTCTTACTACCCACTACCCGCTAATGCGGGATTAACTTGAAAGGATGAAGACAATTCAAATGCTACAATGGTTTGATAACTTAAAAGGAATGAATGACAGCCAGCTACAGGAATTTGCAAGAGAACAGGGGCTTGAATTGAGTCTCGAAGAAGTTCAAAAGATGCAAAAGATTTTGAAGCATGCCAATATTGGCTGGGCGCTTACCGGCATTCCAAAAGAAGTGCTACAAAAAATCCATAAGCTCCTTGGAGATAAGCGCTATAAAAAATTAATGAAGCTCGTCGGGTTGTAGTTTTTCGCTGTTAAATTGCGATAATATTTCTATATAAAAAAATCAGCCGTATCCCGGCTGATTTTTTCATACATGTGAATTTATTTAAATTATTATACTTTCTCTGCAAGCTCCACGTTTTCTACACATACTTCGAGTGCCAGTTCAATGGCTGCTGTCAAATCTCGCATTGACCAGCCCGGAATTTTGCCGTGCTCGATCGCCAGCTCGAATGATGCAGGGATGTGGATGAACCCTGCTGCACGGATCGCTTCATTCTTTGCAGCATAGTACAAGCCTTCATACATCACATTATTGCATAAATACGTTCCTGCCGAATTGGATATTGCTGTCGGATAACCTGCAGAATTTAAGCGGTTGACAATTTTACGAATCGGCAATGTCGATAAGTAGGCAACATCTCCATCTTCTTTAATCGGTGCATCTTCAAATGCATTTCCCGCATTATCCTTTTCCCCGTCCTTTACATTCAATGCAACGCGTTCCGGGGAAATTTTCGTGATGCCTGCAGCTAACCCTAATGAAACGATAATCGTCGGCTTCACTTTTTCGACAAGTGCCATAAACTGTTCCGGTGCTTTTGCAAAGTCCACAGATAATACATGACCAACAACTTCAAACTGATCGATTGATTTTCCGTTCAAAGCCTGCACGACTTCCATTGTTGGGTTGATCGGGTTTGATAAAAACGGTTCAAATCCTGTTAATAGTAATTTCTCCATCAGTTTTTCCCTCTATCTCTATAGATTTTTTATAAGCGCTGCCATTGCTCGGTCAATATATACAGTGCCATTCGATTTGTTTTCAAGTAAAATCGAGAAAATATATTGCTTTCCGCTTTGACCTTTCATATATCCTGATAACGTGTATACATTCGGAATATAGCCTGTTTTTGCATAAATTCTATTTTGCAAAGCACTGCTTGTTAAACGGCTTTTTAATGTTCCGCCGATCATGCGCTCTTTATTGCCGGCGACTGGCAACGAATCAAAAAATGTATCGAAATACGGTTCTTTTTGAACTTTGTAAAGAAGCTGTGAAAGACCGTTTGATGTTACACGATTTGAATTCGAAAGTCCTGAGCCATCAGCAAAACGCCAGTTGTTTACAGGAATATTCAATGATGCACTGTACTTCTTCAGTAACGTGACACCTTTAGTTGTACTGCCTTCGCCAAGTTCTTCCCTACCCATCGCTTTGACTAGAATATCGGCAATACTGTTATTGCTCAGCTTCATAAATGCCGGGAAAATGGCTGCCAGCGTACGTGACTCATTTGTATAAAGCAATGTTGCTTTTTTCGGAACTTTCCCTAATTCCACTTTCGAACTGTTCACGAATTTTAAACCTGTCCCTTGCAGCGTCTGTTTAATTGCCTGCATCGTATTTTTCGACGGGTCCTGCAATGTTACCCATTCCTTTTTGCTGCTGCCTTGTGGAAGATTGCCGGAAATAATGATGCGGTTTGTGTTGTAGGCACGCTTGATCGTGATCGTATTACGACTTCCTTTACCAACTGTTTTCGCTTGATTGGAAATGACCATCCCGCTTAAATTCGGTTCAATCGAATAGCTCGGTTTCACACCGACTTTACCGGGCTTTGCAGTAATAATAACGGTACTCGCGTCAAAGTCATTGTTTTGGGACATCGTGATTGCAGAAGTACGCGCGCCGAAGTAATACGTCTCATCCGATTTTAGAACACCTGGTGGTAATGTACTGCCGGAAAATGCGGTATCATCACCGATTAAGTGACCATTGATTGTACGAATACCATTGCGTTTCAATACTTTGGCAAACTCCAAAAAGTCATCTTTTTTCAATGTCGGATCCCCACTGCCTTTTATGTACACATTTCCATTTAACGTATCGTTGACGATAATGCCGTCGATATATAAATCCGTTTTAAAACGGTAGTCCTCACCTAAAATCGACAATGCTGCAGCACCGGATACTAATTTCATATTCGAAGCCGGGCGCATCAGCTTGTCCCCGTTTTGAGAATAGACAACTTTACCGCTCTCCGCGTCCCGTATCGTCACCGCTGCATTACTTTTCCCTAAATGTGTCGTTACTGCACTATTGACTGATGCGAAACTTTGAATAGGCAATGAAAAGAAGAGTGCAAATAAAATGACGAGCTGGAATATTTTTTTCATCAACTGATTCCTCCTTTTGAATTTTGCTAATTTACAGTTAACTTATTATAACAAATTATGTCATAAAAAACGCAAAAAAACATACTTTGCATCAAATTTATGCAAAGTATGTTTTCATTTTGTTATTATTCGCGCAGAGCATCAATTAATGCCGGCTGGAATTCACTGTTGCGAAGCATCGCAATTTCGTGTAAATATGGCGCTTGTTTGTTTTTCGGATCCGGACCGACAAATGGTGTTTCCAATATTTTCGGTAAATGCATTAACTGTGGATGATGCACAATATAATGCATCGCCTCAAAACCGATCTCGCCAAAACCGATATTTTCATGACGGTCTTTTGCAGCACCGCGCACATTTTTCGAATCATTGATGTGCAGTACTTTTAAACGGTCCAAGCCGATCGTTTTGTCGAATTCATTTAACACACCGTCAAAATCATTTACAACATCGTAGCCCGCATCATGAATATGGCAAGTGTCCATACAAATCGACAGGCGCTCATTGTTTGTTACTCCATCTATAATACGAGCCAGCTCTTCAAATGTACGACCGATTTCAGTGCCTTTGCCTGCCATCGTTTCAAGTGCAATCTGTACAGGGTAATCCTGTGTCAGCACTTCATTTAAACCTTCTACAATGCGCTCAATACCTGCATCAACGCCCGCGCCGACATGGGCACCAGGATGCAGCACAATTTGTGTCGCTTCCAATGCAGCGGTACGTTTAATCTCTTCCTGCAAAAAGTTGACGCCAAGCTCAAATGTTTCCGGCTTTGTCGTATTCCCTAAATTAATAATATACGGTGCATGTACAACTATATTGGACAGTCCGTTGTCTTTCATATGGAGCAGGCCCTTCATAATATTCAGCTCTTCAATCGGCTTTCTGCGCGTATTTTGAGGTGCGCCTGTATAGATCATAAACGTATTGGCACCATAGCTTAAAGCTTCTTCACTGGCACCTAGCAGCATTTTCTTTCCGCTCATTGAAACATGTGAACCTAATAACATTCTACTTTCCTCCATTTAACGAACAAACAGGCTGCATAGAAGTATATTTCTAAGCAGCCCCTTGTAAAATTATCTATTGTTGCGGCGCGCTTTAATACGGCGTTCGCGTTTTTTCACTTTTTCCATTTCCCACTTCATATTACGTTTGTAGCCTGGTTTTACTTTCTTCGGCTTACGTACGAGGGCTTTGGCTTTCACATCAATTTCATCTTCTTTACGCTCACCTTTACGGTTTGCACGTTGGTGACGGTCTTTTAAATCAGACCATTCGCCATTTTTAATATCTTTTTGTACAAATGGAATGCCCATTTTTTCGATGCGTACTACTGCATCCTCATCTTCCGGCTGGTACAGTGTGATCGCTGTTCCTTTAGTACCGGCGCGTGCTGTACGACCAACACGGTGAATGAAGAATTCAAGATCTTCCGGAATTTCATAGTTGATGACATGCGAAATTCCTTGAATATCAATACCACGTGCAGCTAAATCTGTTGCTACGATATATTGGAACTCAAGATCACGTACTTGCTTCATCATTTTTTTACGGTCACGAGGACTTAAATCACCGTGGATTTGTCCTGCACGGACACCTTGTTCTGCTAAAAAGCTTGCGACAGCTTCTGCATTTTTACGTGTGTTACAGAAAATAACAGCAAGGAATGGATTGATTCCTTTAATTACTTCAAGTAAACGTGTATTGCGTGCTTTCGAACGTACAGGCACCAATACAAAATCAATACCTTCCGCTACCGGGCGTTTATCATTCATATGAATATGGACTGGTGAATCCATGTATTTCTTCAAGAATGGTTTTAATTTTTCTGGAATTGTCGCCGAGAACACGAACATTTCAAGCTTTTCAGGCATATGCGACGCAAAACCGTCGATATCTTCAATAAAGCCCATGTCAAATGCCAGGTCTGCTTCATCGACAACTAAAATCGGGGCAGTGTGAACAAGCAATGCATTTTCTTTTACTAAATCTTTAATACGACCAGGTGTACCTACAACGATTTGCGGCTGTGTTTTTAAACGGTCGATTGTACGTTGTTTGTCCGTACCACCGATAAATAATTTAGTTGAAATTTCTGTTCCTTCAACTAGCTGGTTTAATGCATCAAAAATCTGTTGTGCCAGCTCACGTGTCGGCGAAGTAATAACCGCCTGTACTTCTTGTTTTTCTTCTACGATACGCTCCACGATTGGCAATAAAAAACTATGTGTTTTCCCTGTACCTGTATGAGCTTGTCCGATTGCACTCTTTCCTTTTAATACGAGTGGAATCATTTCTTTTTGAATGGGTGTCGGTTCTGTAAATCCAAGCTTTGCAATGGCGTCCTGCAAAAATGGCTTGAATTGATAATCAGTATATTTTGACATTCACGTACCTCCTTACATCTTTCCTATTGTACTATAATTCGTACATTTAAGTGACCATCTGCATATCATAACGGTAAATAGTTTCAACGTCAAACAGTTGGGACGAATTTATGAAAGAAAATTGTAATATCATGTCGATTTTTAGAAAGGAGTTTATTATGCGCCCACCTTATTACTTTCAACCACAAGCAATGATGAATCAAATGCCGGTTGCACCACGCTTCCCAATGTATGCACCATACATGATGCGAGGTCCGGCAGCAGGGATAGGTCCGGTACCTGGAGCAGGACCAATTCCCGGAGCTGGCCAGTTTATGAACCATATGCCAATTCCTCCTCAAGCACCTATACCAGGAGCTGGAGCAGGGAGTGTACCGAAACTTGAAGGATTTTTATCAGGAGCAAACTCTTTATTTAATAATGCCCAAAAGTTCACGCCTTATATTCAGCAGGCAGCACCAATGTTTAAAAATCTGCCCGCTTTATGGCGTTTATACAAAGGATTTAAAGACACATCGGACCCGCTCGAATCTTCTACTGTTTCGATGCCGCAACAACAGGAGCGACCAAGAGAACGAATGAGAGAAAGAATGAATCCTCGAGGGAACCGACAAGAACTAGAGCCGGTTGAGGAGAAAGTTAAATCAAAACCATCATTACCGAAAATATTTCAGCCGCCATTTGAATAACCCTTAAAAGCTACCCCAAGGCAAATGAGTGCAGATTCGTTTTTTATTATTACGAGTCCTCTCCTTTGTATGATGGTGTAGCTTTATTTTTATCAATTTGGCCTTTTAAAAGTGGACAGAATTATCTTCCAGCTCTTTTTCGACATTTTGTAAAAGTTCATCCGCATTTTCTGCTTTAATAAGTTCACCATTTACAATGGCAAATAAATTACATTCGCAAATTTCACAGTTTGATGTACAGCCGGATTCCGTTATATCTAGATCATCGCGCTCCAGCAGCACATCATACACATCCGCTGCGCCGAGCGATAAATTTGTCATGCAAAATTCCACCTGATTTTTTAACGCTACCGTTTTGTTCCTCTTGAAAAAAGAAAACGCCATCCCATTTCCCCACTTTACGATTTATTTATTTCTGCTATTATAGCAAACGTTCGCAAATTCCTGTACTTGCGCTATCATTTGATATATACTGCTTTTTTGACCGAATTTAATAGAGATTTCAGTAAGCGAACTTTGAATAAAGCATACACGTCCTATATAATGAAATTACAGGGCTTTGAAAGGAGTTACGTATAAATGAAAGTTGTTAAAATTAATCCGCGTGGATACTGCTATGGGGTAGTTGACGCTATGGTCATTGCACGCAATGCCGCACTTGATCCGACATTACCAAGACCAATCTACATTTTAGGTATGATTGTACACAATAAACATGTTACAGATGCATTTGAACAAGATGGCATCATTACGCTTGATGGCGAAAACCGTAAAGAAATTATCGAACAGGTAGAGCAAGGTACCGTTATTTTCACGGCACACGGTGTATCACCTGAAATTCGTGAAATCGCAAAACGTAAAGGACTCGTATCAATTGATGCGACTTGCCCGGACGTTACGGTGACACATGACTTAATCCGTGAAAAAACAGCAGAAGGCTACGATATTATTTATATCGGTAAAAAAGGACATCCTGAACCGGAAGGCGCAATCGGTGTTGCACCAGATCACGTTCACTTAGTTCAATCGATGAAAGATATCGATAATTTATCTTTTGAAAATGATAAAATTCTAGTAACAAACCAAACGACAATGAGCCAATGGGATGTTGCATTCCTGATGGATAGTTTAAAAGAAAAATTCCCGCATGTCGAAGTGCATAAAGAAATTTGCCTAGCGACACAAGTTCGCCAAGAAGCCGTTGCTGAACAGGCGGGTGCTTCCGACTTATTAATCGTAGTTGGCGATCCAAAATCAAACAACTCAAACCGTTTGACACAAGTATCGGTGGAAATTGCCGGAACTCCATCTTACCGCATCTCGGATGTTTCAGAGCTGCAAATTGAATGGCTTGAAAACGTTGAAACAGTAGCAGTAACTGCAGGTGCTTCAACACCGACACCAATCGTTAAGGAAGTTATTTCATTCCTTGAAAAGTTCGATAAAAATGATCCTTCAACACACGAAATCGTACGTTCCGTGACATTGGACAAAATTTTACCGAAAATTAAAGCACCAAAACCAGTAGAAAAGATCATGCCTTACTAATAATGAAAAAAAATCTCAATTTTCTTCTGCCGGAGAAAATTGAGATTTTTGTTATTCTCTATTAAATAAACTGGAACGGTTCGGTATTGATTTTGGACTGGATAAATTCAACCGGCAATTTTTTTTCATCACATAGAGAAGTCATTTTTTCAGCAACACCTTTAATCATGACTTTTTCGACGTGGTGACCCGGATCAATAATGCTTAGACCATCCACTTCTGCATCCTGTGCCATATGGAAGCCGATATCTCCTGTTACAAATACATCCGCCCCGGCATATTTTGCCGCACGAATATATTTATTGCCGTCACCACCGACTACTGCAACCTTCTGGACAGTACGATCCAACGGTCCGACTGCACGCAGACAAGGCACGTCCAGCTGCACTTTTACGAACTCAGCAAACTCCCGTAATGTCATCGGCTCTTTTAACTTCCCGATACGGCCAAGGCCTTGTTCATTCGTGTCGACATCCATTGTAAACAGGTCATACGCAGGTTCTTCGTACGGGTGGTTATTAAGCATTGCCTTTAAAATTTTATTTTTCATCGATTGCGGGAACACGACTTCCACCTTTTCCTCTTCCTCGATGTGAAGCTCACCGATCTCCCCTACAGCCGGATCTGCTCCTTCTGTGGCACGGAAACGGCCTTTGCCTTGCAATGTATAGCTGCACGCCTCATAGTGCCCTAAACGGCCTGCTCCGGCTTTAGCCAGCACGTCACGTAAAGCATCTGCATCATCGTTAGGAACGAATACAGCTAGCTTCATCATTTTCTCTTCGAATGTAACATCCAGTATTTTACGTTCTTCCAATTTTAGTGCATCTGCCAGTAAATCATTGACTCCGCCCGGTGCTACATCGAGGTTCGTATGTGCTGCATATACTGCAATATCATTTTTCAGGCACTTTTCATACAGTGCCCCTTTCGGATTATCTGTACGCAAGTTCGAAAGTTTCATGAAGATCGGCGGATGGTGTGCAATAATAAGCTCACAGCCGTTGTCGATCGCCTCATCCACGACTTCATTTGTCACATCCAGTGTGACAAGCACTTTTGTAACCTGCTTATTTAACGTACCAATGGCCAATCCGATCGGGTCATTCGGCATGCATGCATATTTTTTTGGTGACCATGATTCAAATAGTTGGATAATCTCGTTGCCGTTTACGGATTTCACGCAATCGCCTCCTGTACCATTTTAATGTAGTGTGTAAGTTGGTCGTACTTTTCCTGATTTTCAGGCGTTTTTTCCGCTTCTGAAATCGCTTTTTGTACACGCTGCCAATTTGCGATTTCACGTGACCATTTTTCGATGAAAACCGGTACTTTCGTTTCCATCAGCTTTGGCCCAAGCAAAGTTTGCGCTTCGTTTAATTTCATTTCCCCGCGCTGTAATACAAGGACTTCATAAATTTTACCGTCCTCTTCTAAAATGACCTCATCCTGGATAGCCCAGCCATTTACCATTGCCCATTCACGGATCGCTTTCGCATGAATATTCGGCTGTAAAATTAAACGGGTAACCGTTTTTAAAGCTTCGGGATGCTTTTCTAGAATGGACACAATGAGTGGTCCGCCCATCCCCGCAATTGTAACAGCTGTAATTTCATCCGATTCTTCAACAGCTGCCAGCCCATCAGCCATGCGTACCGTAATTTTATCTGTTAAGCCTTCCGTGCGGACTTGTTTTACGGCTGATTCATAAGGTCCTTTTACAACCTCACCTGCAATTGCACGCGCAGCAATTCCTTTATGCACTAAATAACAAGGTAAATAGGCATGGTCACTTCCGATATCCGCTACAATTGCTCCTGTCGGGACAAATGAAGCGACTGTTTCAAGTCGTTTTGAAAGTTTTTGTGCGTTCATATTTATATATCCTCTTTTCTATATCACAAACTACCCCTATTATATAGAACTTTTACATAAACGTCTCTTTCGAGAATACAAAAAGTGCAGAACAGGATTACTCCATTTCTGCACTTGGTTATTCATTATAAACCTGAAATATACTCTGCTACTGCATCCGCTTCCGCTTCGTTATTAAGAATTGCTGGCATATTACCATTTTCCGAACCATTTAATGCGTAGTCTTTAATATGCTCAGCATCTAATCCAACGATTGAAGGACCTGCACCACCAGTTAAATCACCACCGTGGCACGAAATACAGTTCTTTTGAGCAATATCTTCACCATTTAATTCAGCTGTTTCCCCTGAATGTTCGCCGTCCGCACTGTTTTTATCAGCTGCACCCTCAAATGACATGAAGAAAATTAGTCCGATACCGAATGCCATGATAAGTACGTAAGGAATAAGTGGATTGTTTCTCATTGCGTTCCCCTCCCTCATTAAATATTCTATTTCATGCTAGACTTTTGCCTAGTAAACAATATTAATTGTACTTGATTCTACAGAAAACTGAAAGAGTTAACGAACAAGTTTTACTAGCTTTGTAACAATTTTACCAATTTGCTATTTCTATCATAATATATGTCTTGCAATTACCATTTTCTGTACTTCGGACGTTCCTTCACCGATTTCCAATAGTTTTGCATCACGTAAATAACGCTCTACTTCATACTCTTTCATATAGCCGTAGCCGCCATGAATTTGAATTGCTTCATCGCAAACTTCCATTGCCATCTCAGAAGCATAGTATTTTGCGATAGCAGCTTCTTTTCCGAATGGACGTCCCTGATCTTTCAGCCACGCCGCTTTATAGACAAATGTCCGTGCTAATTGTATTTTTACCTCCATATCAGCCAGTTTAAACTGAGTTGCCTGAAACTCCGCCAGCGCCTTTCCGAATTGCTTGCGTTCTTTTGCATATTGAACTGCTTTATTTAATGCGCCCTGTGCGATACCAACAGCCATTGCCGCAATACCGATCCGGCCGCCGTCCAGTGTTGTTAAAAACTGTTTGAAGCCATTCCCCCGGACTCCAAGCAAGTTCTCTTCCGGCACCTGGACATTTTCTAAAATCAATTCTGTTGTATTCGAAGCATTTAAGCCCATCTTTTCGTATTCCGACTTGATCGTAAATCCTTTTGCACCTGTCGGGACAATAATGGCGCTAATTTCTTTTTTGTTTCCATCCCGATTTGTAATTGCTGTTAACGCTAAATGTTTGGCATAACTTGCATTTGTAATAAAAACTTTCGACCCGTTAATGACAAATTCTCCATTATCCAACACAGCAGTAGTTTCTGTACCACCTGCATCAGAACCGGCATTAGGCTCTGTTAAACCGAATGCACCGAATGATTCACCCGTACAGATCGGCGTTAAGTATTTTTCCTTCTGCGCTTCCGTACCGAATAAATAGAGTGGCGCACCGCCTAATGAAATATGAGCCGAATATGTAATACCTGTCGAAGCACATGTACGGCTCAACTCTTCTGTAACGATGGCAAAGCTGATTGTATCTGCACCCGCCCCGCCATATTGTTCAGGAAACGGCAGACCCATAATTCCCATATTGGAAAGTTCTTTAAAAATTTCTACTGGGAAGGCTTTCGTTTTATCACGCTCGACTGCTCCTGGTGCCACTACTTCATCCGAAAACTCACGTATCATCTTTTGTAACATCGCTTGCTCTGTTGTTAAATCAAAATGCATACCATTCATCCTCTCAGCCTATTTCATTTCAACTCTATTGTAATCTAAAAATATGTATTTTTACAGAAAATATATGCATTTTACAGAGTATTTTGTAAAACAGACACAAAAAAGCTATGCATAAAAGTTCCGAGACTTCCGCATAGCTTCAAAGAATAGTATAAGGTATATGTATTATTTTGAACTTCCTATAGAAAATAAATCCATGCACTAATGATGGCAATTAACCCAAGAATGCCTGAAATCGTAAAATAGATGATTTTCAGCATAAGACCGCTTACGAGCCAAAATACACAATTTACAATAAGAATTATATACAGTATTTCATTGTTGCCGGCAAAATACGTTGTACTCACTTTCAATGTCACACCTAAAATGGACAAGGCGGTCGCCAGCTGCAGCATTACGGCCATTACATGATTTCTTTTTGCAAAATAGATTGCCCCGATCAGACAGCCAGCTGCAAATACAGCGGCTACTGCGATGACTACCCATTCGAACTGCATTGTAAAAAGCAGCAACATAATCACAATTGCACTAATCGGGAAGAACATCGATACACTGCGGTTTTTACGTTTTTCGACATTAATGACCGCATTTTTTGATTTTCCTGCAATTTCTTCCTGTTGGTTCCCTTCCGAATAAAGGGTCATTAAAAAATCGCAATAATGTTCCGGTAACATTTTGTTTTGCTTCCAGAACATGATTTCATTCATAATAATTTGTTTTTTAGGATTTGACATCATTTCGCCCCAAATCTGTATTTATATGCTCTATCCTATTTTAAATAATTCCCGGATGAACAACATCGGTAAAAAGCTATACCATTATTCTCGCAAAATAGTAATTACCTGCTATATTTACACAAAAAAAGATGAAGAGTAATATACTCCTTCATCTTTTCTCTGTTTAGCTTATTCTAAGAAATCTTTTAAGCGTTTTGAGCGAGATGGATGACGCAATTTACGTAATGCTTTCGCCTCGATTTGACGAATACGTTCACGTGTAACGCCAAACACTTTCCCTACTTCTTCTAAAGTGCGTGTACGGCCATCATCCAAACCGAAACGTAAACGCAATACGTTTTCTTCACGGTCTGTTAATGTATCCAGCACGTCCTCTAATTGTTCCTTCAATAGCTCATATGCTGCGTGATCAGAAGGAGATTGTGCTTCCGAGTCTTCAATGAAATCACCTAAATGAGAATCATCTTCTTCCCCGATTGGTGTTTCCAATGATACAGGCTCTTGAGCGATTTTAAGAATTTCACGAACTTTTTCAGGTGTTAAATCCATTTCCTCCCCAATTTCCTCTGGAGAAGGTTCACGGCCTAAATCCTGAAGAAGCTGACGTTGTACACGGATTAATTTGTTGATTGTTTCAACCATGTGTACCGGAATACGGATTGTACGTGCCTGGTCAGCAATTGCACGCGTAATCGCCTGACGAATCCACCAAGTTGCATAAGTCGAGAATTTGAACCCTTTACGGTGATCAAACTTTTCAACCGCTTTGATCAGACCCATGTTACCTTCCTGAATAAGATCCAAGAACAGCATTCCACGGCCGACATAACGCTTTGCAATCGAAACTACAAGACGTAAGTTTGCTTCGGCAAGGCGTTTACGTGCTTCTTCGTCACCTTGTTCGATACGTTCCGCTAAACGGATTTCCTGATCTGCAGAAAGTAAATCCACACGTCCGATTTCTTTTAAATACATACGTACCGGGTCATTAATTTTAACGCCAGGAGGAACACTTAAATCATTTAAGTCGAAAGCTTCTTCGCTTGATTCTTGCTTAGATAGCGCTTCTTCTTCAAATTCTTCTTTTCCTTCAACTGTTACATCATTTTTTTCGATTTCATCGGCAAAGTTGAAAATCTCTTCATTTTCCAGTTCGAAAAATGCTAATGTTTCAGAGATTTCCTTCATTGACATTTCGCCAACCTGTTTTGCTTTAGCTAAAAGTTGCTTTTTTACCTGCTCTAATGAAACCCCGTTTACTACCGTATCTTTTGAATGTTTTGACTTGTCCGCCATAAACCTTCCTCCTTCTAAAAACAAATCGCGTTAAACGCCCATTTTTATCTTTCTATTCAATGCAATTATCTGTTGGGCAATCTCAAGTGCTCGTCTATGCTCATGCATTTTTTCTGCTTCTTTTTGATCGTGCTTTAATTGTTCAATCTTTAGTTCTAATCGGCGTTTTTCGATTTGTTTTAAACAATCAATTATCTCCGCTTCACCATTATCAGGGTCACGTTCAAGTAACGCAGCATCCATCACGATTTTTCGTAAATCATGATCATCCAACACTTCGACGAATCGATGGAAATCAGCCATTTCATATTCTTCGTAAAAACCAATTAAACGAACAAATACCGATAAATATTCCTCATGAATGAAAGGTTCGTTATTTCCCTCTCTGAGAACTTTATTCACAATATTTACATCATGCAACATATGTGCTAAAAGTATACTTTCCGCACGGTCTGTCGCATCTTTTTTACGCTCCCTTTGGAGAAGAGGTGTTGGTTCTTCCACCATTTTCTGATCGCGTTTCTGCTCTTTTACATTATCTGCGACCATTTTTCTTAATTGGGTACTGATCGCCTCTTGGGAAATATTTGTTTCATTTGCCAATTGACGAATGTATAAATCACGTTCGGTTGGAGAAGTATTATTTTTTAATGTTTCCAGAACTTCTTGAATGTATTGAAGTGTGTCATTTTCAAATTGAAAATTTTTGCCGCGTTTCGCATGCATCATCATAAATGCAATATAAGCGTGCGGCTTTTCTATTATTTGATTTTTAAATGC
Source organism: Solibacillus sp. FSL R5-0691 (assembly GCF_037974225.1). Taxonomy (GTDB): domain Bacteria; phylum Bacillota; class Bacilli; order Bacillales_A; family Planococcaceae; genus Solibacillus. The sequence goes on along the minus strand of NZ_CP150231.1, from coordinate 1,110,387 downwards.
CTCTTGACCGTGTGTCCGAATGTATTCGTCCGGGTCAAGTTTATCTGGTAAAACAGCGACCTCAACTTTAATCTGTTCTTGATGAAGCATCTGTGCAGCGCGCTTGGCAGCCTCGAAACCAGCATTATCACCATCATAGCAAATCGTAATTTGCTGAACTAAGCGTTTGAGCTTTGTAATATGCTGGGGTGTCAGAGACGTACCCATCGTTGCTACAGCATTGTATATACCTGCTTGGTTTGCTGCTAAAACATCAATAAAGCCTTCCATTAAAATTACTTGTCTTGATTTACGAATAGATGCCCGTGCCTTATCCAAATTATAAAGTACTTGACTTTTATGGAAGATCGGCGTTTCAGGACTATTTAAGTACTTAGCATCTTCGCCATCGGAATTTAAAATCCTGCCTGAAAATGCAATCGTTTTCCCGTTTTCATCCCGGATCGGAAACATAATCCGTCCCCGGAAACGGTCAAAGTAGCTGTCATCACTTTCTTTACGGATAATCAGACCGCTTTCAGCCATTTCTTCAGGATCAAATCCTTTACGCTCCAGTAAGATTGACAGCGTGTCCCAATTCGGCAACGCCCACCCTATCTGATGTGTTTCGATTTGCTCACGTGTAAATCCTCTTTCAAGCAAATAATTTAATGCAGGTTCGCCATCTTCTGTGTTCATTAAAATATGATGATAAAACTCCACTGCAAACGTATGAGCCTCTCGCATTTGCTGCTCTTTTTTTGAAATGGGCGAATTCGACACCGATTGATCTGTCGACATTTCCATTTCAAGCGGGATTCCCGCACGTTGACTTAGTTTAATGAGTGCATCCGGAAACGACAGTTGTTCCATATCCATTACAAAAGTAATGGCGTTTCCTCCTGCCCCACAGCCAAAACAGTGAAATATCTGCTTATCGCTGGATACGGAAAAAGAGGGTGTTTGCTCACCATGAAATGGACATAATCCAAAATAGTTGCGCCCTCTTTTCGTTAACTGCATATAATCGCTAATGACATCGACTATATCGGACTGCGAGCGAATTTGTTCAATCACATGTTCGGGTATTTTTCCAGCCACATTATCACCATCTACAGTATTCGAGATAAATTACAAATATCCTCTAAAATACGACAAAATTTCTTATTACAAATTTGTAATTACCCTATAATAATTATTTTTACCACAATTTTATTATTATAAAACAAAAAGACTATTGTTGCTATATAATTTCAAAAAAATAATCAGAATATAACTAAAAATGTCGAAATTTAGCAAAACATGCGAGAGTTTTCTGGAGCAAAAGTATAGTTCACTTAGTTTCTAAAAAATCTCGAATATTATTCCACCAAAAAAACCTCCTCTTCCTTTTTGAAGAGGCGGCTATGGATGCTATCGACAATCAAGCTCTAGCATATCGATTATTTTGTGTGCTGTTTCTTCGACAGCACGATTTGTAACATCTATCGTTCGACAACCTATTTTATCAACAATACTATAAAAATAGCTAATTTCCTGCTCAATTCTAGCATGTTGTGCATAAAATGCATTTTCCGTTAATCCTAACGTTATTAGACGCTCTTTTCGAATATTGTTAAGCTTTTCCGGTGTTATGACTAATCCGAAGCATTTTTTCGGATCAATCTGCATTAATTCAGCCGGTGGTTCCACTTCCGGAACGAGCGGCACATTCGCCACTTTATACCGTTTATGCGCTAAATATTGCGATAACGGGGTTTTGGATGTTCTAGATACTCCGACTAAAACGATGTCCGCCAGCAATATGCCGCGCGGGTCCTGCCCGTCATCATATTTAACAGCAAATTCGATTGCTTCAATCTTTTTGAAATAATCATCATCCAACTGATGGACAAGTCCCGGCTTTTGCAGCGGCATTTCATCAAATGAAGTTTCAATCAGGTCAAGCATCGATCCCAATAAGTCGATTGCATGAACCTTATATTCTGCTGCGATTTTTTGAAGTGCTTGTCTCATCTGCTTTTCAACAAGTGTAAAAACAATCGTTGCTTCATTTGCAATCGCAATTTGGACAATTTTCTCCAGCACATCCACATTAGCGATATGCGGAAATTTTCGAATCCTTACTTTTTCAAAATTTGGCCGAAACTGGCTTACTACCGCTTTCACAGCAGCTTCTCCAGTTTCACCGACCGAATCTGATACAACAAATATCGTCAATTTTTTCATAAGGTCACCTATAAATCATGCGTTTCAGCTAACGAAATAAACGCACGTGTAATATTCGTCTTTGTTAAACGACCGGTAATGACCAAGCCCTTTTCTGTTTCTTCAACAACCGGCATGGAATCGATCTCTCGTTCTATTAACTTTTTGGCCGCGACGATCAATGAATCCGAATTAACACAATAGGCGATATTCGGCATTCTCGTCATAATTATATGCACAGGCATTTTATTTAAATCCTGTGTTCCGATACTCGAACGAAGTAAATCTTTTCGAGACAGCACACCTTGTAATATTTCATCTTTATCAATAACGAACAGTGTTCCGACATCCTCGGAAAACATATGGATAATCGCATCATAGACGGTCATATCATCCGGAACAACTACCGGGATTGACTGAAAATCTTTTACTTTTAAGTTCAGCATTGATTCCGTAAAGGCTGCCGTTGTTTTTTTACCAGCATAGAAGTAGCCGACACGTGGGCGCGCATCTAAAAATCCAGCCATCGTTAGTATAGCTAGATCCGGTCTCAATGTAGCGCGCGTTAATCCAAGGCGCTCAGCGATATGTTCGCCCGTAATAGGGCCATTTTCTTTTACAATTTGCAAGATTACATCTTGACGTTTATTGAGTTCGATTGGACTCACCCGCTTCAAATAATGTTATACTTTATCCTTAATTATTATATACTATTTCCTTCTATATTGCGAAGAAAACAAACCCATGCTACAATATTAGCGAACAACGCACTTGTTGTTTCATGATTATTAATATGTAAGCGATGATGGGATTAATAAGTATCAATTCTAACATAAGCGAGTAGGGATAGTGCAAGCCTACATTGAATTGAGAAACGGCACCCCTGAGCTATTTTTATAAAAGAGGTTTTTAATTTATTAAAAACAAGCGGGGTGGAACCGCGGGTATATCGTCTTGATGCACTCGTCCCCGGGCAGAGATTTTGTGCCCGGAGACGGGTGCTTTTATTTTTTCATTACCGAACAGGAGGTATTTTTCATGGCAGAAAAATCAATGGAGACAATTGTATCATTAGCAAAACACCGCGGATTCGTATTTCCGGGATCTGATATTTACGGTGGTTTAGCAAACACTTGGGATTACGGTCCACTAGGTGTAGAACTTAAAAACAACGTTAAAAAAGCTTGGTGGCTCAAGTTCGTTCAGGAATCTGAACATAACGTAGGTTTGGATGCAGCGATTTTAATGAACCCAAAAGCTTGGGTTGCATCTGGTCACGTAGGTAACTTCAATGACCCGATGATCGACTGTAAAGCATGTAAAGCGCGTCACCGTGCAGATAAATTGATTGAAGATGCTTCATTAACAAAAACAGGCAAGGAAATTATTGTTGATGGTATGACGTTCGATCAAATGAAAGAAAAAATGGAAGAGCTTGAAGTAGCTTGTCCGGACTGCGGAAAAATCGATTTCACAGATATCCGCCAATTCAACTTAATGTTCAAAACGCACCAAGGTGTAACTGAATCATCGTCAAATGAAATTTACCTTCGTCCGGAAACAGCACAAGGTATTTTCGTAAACTTTAAAAACGTTCAACGTTCAATGCGTAAAAAGACACCATTCGGTATCGCCCAAATCGGTAAATCTTTCCGTAACGAAATAACACCTGGTAACTTCACATTCCGTACTCGTGAATTCGAACAAATGGAACTTGAATTCTTCTGTAAGCCAGGTGAAGACCTTGAGTGGCACTCTTACTGGAAAGAGTTCTGTAAAAACTGGCTTCTTGGATTAGGTATGAAAGAAGATTCAATGCGTTTACGCGATCATGAAGATGATGAGCTTTCACACTATTCAAATGCGACAACAGATATCGAATTCCGCTTCCCATTCGGCTGGGGCGAACTATGGGGTATCGCAGACCGTACAGATTTCGACTTGAAGCAGCATATGGAACATTCTGGTGAAGATTTCACTTACATCGATCCTGTTTCAAATGAGCGCTATGTACCATACTGTATCGAGCCATCATTAGGTGCTGACCGTGTAACATTGGCATTCTTATGTGACGCTTTTGAAGAAGAGCAATTAGAAGGCGACGATACTCGTACAGTATTACGCTTCCACCCTGCACTAGCTCCATTCAAAGCAGCGGTATTGCCACTTTCTAAAAAATTATCGGAAGAAGCTGGCGACGTATGGGCAGATTTACGTAAAGCATTCCCGGTTGATTACGATGAGTCACAATCGATCGGTAAACGTTACCGCCGTCAAGACGAAATCGGTACACCATTCTGTATCACATACGATTTCGATTCAAAAGAAGACGGTCAAGTAACAGTACGTCACCGCGATTCAATGGAACAAATCCGTATGCCAATCGCTGAAGTTAAAGCTTATATCGAGAAACATTTACAATTCTAATTTTCACAAGGCACTTTCTGTTCGTATTGAGCAGAAAGTGTTTTTTCTTTCTAACGAAAAACAATCCAACCGATTTTAGCCGGTTGGATTGTTTTATTTATTGAGCTGTTTTTCAATATCGAATTTTGCACGGAGAATAAGTTCACGCAATTCCTCATACTGCTCTTCATCAAAGCGTGCTTCCGGAATGATAATCGCGATCGAAGCAACTGGACGACCATTAGAAATAATCGCTGTACTGAACGAACAGGCACCGATAATGCGCTCAGCTCGTGTAAAGACATATTGCTGCTTGCGAATTTCCTGTAATTGCTCCAACAGCTGGGCTCGATCGACAACCGTATTTTCGGTTACATGTTCCATTGCCACTTCATCCAAGTACTGCTCAATTTCTTCCTGCGGCAAAAATGCAAGCAATGATTTGGCAGAGGCCCCCGCATAGAGCGGCGATGTATCCCCGACATGATTGCGTGCCGACAAAGCATATGAACTTTCGATATTCATAATACAGCGGCGTTCATTGCCGTCAATAATACTCATCGAAATGCTTTCTTTTGTCGTTTTGTTCAGCTCCTGAAGAATGGGCTGAGCAATCGTAATGATGCTTGATTCTTCCTCAACGAGCTTCCCCAAGTGGATTAAGGATAAGCCAAGTTGATACTGCTTTGTCCTGTCATCCCTGATTAAAAAACCTTCATATACTAATGTCGCAACAAAACGTTGCAGGCTTGATAGGCCAATTCCTGTTTTTTTATTTAATTCCGTTAAAGAAAGCTTTGGCTGTTCTTTCGTGAAAGCACGCAATATCACAATGGTTTTTTGTACGGTTTGCATTAAATACATTTTTTCAAATTTCTGTTGTTCCATCCAAAAGCCCTCCTTTTCCTAATAGTAGCAAAACTGATCCATATAAAAAAGAAGGGGCTATGTTAAAAGTCATACGAACCTTTCACCTATCTTTTCCGACAGTTGAAACTAATCGATTACTCCAATCATTACCTTAAAACTAGTTTTTATTGATTTTTAACAAGTCTTCGGTATGCTCCCCCAACTGCGGCGGCCCGGAATCATAGGAAATATTAAGCTCTGAATGCTGCAGAGGATTTTTTACAAATTTCACGGTACCATATGATGGATGCTCAATCTCCCCTACTAAATTCCGCGCCATTACTTGCGGCTGCTGAAACGCTTCTTCTACTGTATTGACACGCCCGCCAGGAATTTTATACTTTTGCAGGAGCTCGATCCACTCATCACGGGTTTTCGTTTTTGTAATTTCGGAAATATAGCCTGCTAACACAACCTCATTTTGCTTGCGCAACGAATTCGTTTTAAAGCGCTCATCCGTCACCCAGCCATCCCGATTAATCATCTCGCAAAACTTTTTGAACTGATCTTCTGTACCAACACAAAACATAAGCGGACCATCCGAACATTCAAACACCTGATACGGCGCGACATTGTTATGCTGGTTGCCAAGACGGTTCGACTTGAAGCCAGTATTTAAATACGCGCTTGCCACATTAGCAAGGGAACTCATTTGCACATCAAGCAGGGCCAAATCAATAAATTGGCCTTTCCCTGTCATGTCACGCATCCTAAGTGCCGACAATATTCCAATTACGACATAGTGCGATGTCAAAATATCCGCAATCGGGACACCTACTTTAGTCGCTTCCCCATCAGGATGTCCCGTTACATCCATCAAACCGCTCATCGCCTGAATAACAGGGTCAAAACCCGGCTCAGCAGCTAACGGACCTGTCTGACCAAATCCGGTTACCGAGCATTGAATAATCCGTGGATTAATTTGCTTTAGCTGCCCATAATCGAGCCCCATTTTTTTCATATCACCCGCTTTGAAATTATCAATAATGACATCTGCTTCTTTCACTAAATCCAGCAGTACCTCTTTATCGGACGGATCTTTTAAATTTAAGGTAATTGATTTTTTATTACGATTCGCACAAATATAATAGGTGCTTTCACCATTTATAAATGGCCCCCAGCCACGCATACTATCCGATCCCTCCGGATGCTCGATCCGAATGACTTCAGCACCTAAATCAGCTAAAATCATCGTTCCAGCCGGCGCAGCGTAGACACGGGATAAATCCAATATTTTAACATTATCCAATGGGCGCATCCCCATCACCTCAATTCTTCTACTCTTTTATTAATGACGGTTCTATACTCCGTTCCGGCTTTTTCAATACAATCTGTGTCGTAACAGCAATAGCAATGATTACTAGCGCAATCAGATTATAAATGAACGTCGTATCCATTAATGCAATACCTGCGCCGAAGAAGACAAGCCGCTCGATGAAATACGTATGCCGGAATAAATAGCCTTTAATGCCTGCTGCAATCGCCACACCGCCAATACAAGCTGTCACCGCCGCAATAATATACTCACCGATCGTCCCGCCCGTTAGAAGTAGCGCCGGGTTAAAGATAAAGAAGAATGGTACAATAAAACCGATCAACCCGAGACGAACCGATTCAAACGATACTTTGTTCGGAGATTCACCAGCGATCCCTGCTGCGGCATATGGTGCCAATGCTACAGGAGGAGTAATGCTTGATAAAGCGGCAAAGTAGAAGGCAAACATATGGGCTGCAATCGCCGGTACACCTAGTTGTGTTAAAATCGGCACAGAAATTGTTGCTACAATAATATATGCCGCTGTTGCCGGTATCCCCATTCCTAATACGATACTGATGACCGCTGTTAAAATAGCGGCAAGCATGACACTATCACCAGCAAAACTTAAGACGTTGTTACCAATGATTAACCCGATACTTGTCAGCGTAATCGTCGCAATAACGATTCCTACAATTGCACAGGCAATCCCTACACTGATCGCTCCTTTGACCCCTTCCACAACCGAATCAATCACTGTTTTCAAATTCATGCGTGTATGTTTGCGAATGGCAGCTGTCGGCACGATTGAAAATAGCGCAAAGATCGCCGCATATAAAGGCGAATAACCTGCAAATAGCATAATCAGTAAAATGAATAAAGGAATTAATAAGTGCCCGCCATTTTTCAGAACTTGCATTGCTACCGGTATATTTTCTTTTGAAATGCCCGATAACCCCATTTTCTTCGCTTCAAAATGCACGATCATAAACAATGTTAAATAATAAAGGATTGCGGGTACGACCGCTGCCAGCATAACTACCGAATACGCCACACCTAGATATTCAGCCATAATAAAGGCCGCTGCACCCATTACCGGTGGTGCAATTAAACCGCCTGTCGAAGCAACCGCCTCTACAGCACCGGCAAATTTTTTCGAATAACCTGCTTTTTTCATCATCGGAATCGTAACCGTACCCGTTGTGACAACATTACTTACAGCACTTCCGCTAATTGTCGCCATCAATCCACTCGCAAAAACGGCTACTTTTGCCGGTCCCCCGGCTGTTCGACCCGCGATTGTCAGGGCCAAGTCATTGATAAGGTCTGAAAATCCGCTATTTTTCAGAAAAGCACCAAATAGAACGAAGATAAAAATATATGTTGCGGATACACCTAGAGCCGTTCCGAAAATTCCTTGCCCGCCCCAGAACATAATATTGATGATTCGCTCAAGACTGAAACCGTAATGCCCTAAAATTCCTGGAATATAAGCGCCAAAGAAGTTGTAGGCAAGGAAAAACAGGGCAATTAGTGTGAGCGCATTGCCGACAACCCGCCGTGCTGCCTCAAATAGTAATACGATGGCAATCCCGCCGACCCATAGATCAAGAACCGTATTTTCGCCTGCACGGTCACGAACTAAAATATCGTAGACAATAACAAAATAAACTGTTACGAAAATTGATAATGTAATACAAATACTGTCAAACCAAGTAGGCAACTTTCTCGTCCCTACACTTTTCTTCGTAGCAGGATAATAGATAAAGCTGAATAAAAGCAAAAACCCTAAATGCCACGCACGAAATTTTGTCGCTTCCATTACACCGATACTGCTCATATATATTTGGAAGATGGACCAAATGATCGCCACACCAATAACGATTTTTCCGAATAGCCCAACATAATTTCGCGAATTGATATTTTTATCTTCAAGGTCCATTAATTGCTGAATTTCAACTTTTTCAAGTCCTTTTTCTGTCATACCTTCCCCTCCTTGTACTTACTTTTAGTCGATGACGCCAATTTCACGATAGTAGCGCTCCGCTCCTGGATGCAACGGAATATCCGCCGTTCCCGCAACCGCGCTTTCCGGACTGAACTGCTTTGCAATGCTGAATGATTTCTGCAGATAGTCCAAGTTTTCCCAAAGCTCTTTCGTTAACTGATAAACGGTTTCTTCTTTAACGCTTTCGTCAATTACGATCGTGCTGTACTGACCGACAGTTTGAATCGCTTCCGGCTGTTTATCGTATGTGTTTGGCTCGATCGTATAAGCAAAGTTCCAAGGATACTCTTCTACTAAATGGTCAATGGCGCTCTCTGAGAAACTTAAAACTCTTGACTCTACTGTTGAGATCAGTTCTGTCGCAGCAGCAGCCGGTACGCCTGTGTAAATATTAACCCCTTCCACCTGACCATTTCGCATTAAATCTGTCGCTTCTGTAAAGCCGACATAGTTTGCTTTTATATCTTTTTCTCCAATACCGTGTGCTTCAAGAACAAGGCGGGATTCCACTTCAGTCGCACTTCCCGCAGCTCCGAATACGAAGCTCGTTCCTTTAAGGTCTTCAATCGAATTGTACTTCTCATCATCTTTCACAATAATATGGCTAATATTTGGATAGAGGTTTCCTAATATACGAACATCTCCATATTGCTTACCTTCGAAACTACCAACACCGTTGTAAGCTTCATAGGCAATGTTCACCGTCGTAAATGAAATATTCGCTTCACCTTTACGCATTAAATTCAAGTTTTCTATACTCCCATTCGATGCTTGTGAAGCGACACGCTTTTCCAGTTCATTTGTCCACATTGTAGAAATACCTGCGCCAAGTGAATAGAAAACACCTGTTGTTGTACCAGTTGTAAAAATTAGCGGCTCCCCATAACGCTCAACATTACTTTGACACCCTGCCAGCAGCATAACAGCGATTGAAACGATTGCGAGAAATACTTTTTTCATCCGCGTCCCCCTATTTGCACATGTATTATTTGAAAACGGCTTTTCGTTTTTCTACGATTGCTTTGACCCCTTCTTCGTATGATGGCAATTCTGTTACTAAGCCCATTTTTGATGAAATATAGTCAAGTGACGAACGCAAGCTCATTGACTGGCTTTGATAGACTGCCCGCTTTATAATTTTAATTGTTTCAATTGGTCCATTTGCCAATTTTTCTGCATAACTTTGCGTGAAGCTTTCCAGTTCCTCATCATCTACAACAAATGTTACAAGACGCGCTTCCTTCGCTTCGTCTGCCGTTAGGACACGTGCCGTCCACAGCATGTCAAGTGCCTTATCGATGCCGACGAGGCGAGGTAAAAAGTAGGCACCGCCATCTCCCGGAACAATCCCAACATTAATATAGCTTTCCGAGAATTTTGCAGATTGTGCAGCAATTCGGATATCGCACATCAATGCCATATCAAGTCCTGCACCCATTGCAAAACCGTGCATTTGCGCAATAACCGGCTTATCGATTTCTTCAAGCAACAAAGGGACGCGCTGCACTTTTTTCCATAAGGAATTTTTGCGGGCCAGCGCTGTTGATGTAATATCTTCTTCACTATGATAGAAACCCTTTCCTGCCACCATTGCTTTTATATCGCCGCCTGCACAGAATGCTTTGCCGTTCCCTTTTAAAATAACAGCCCGAATGTCATCATTATCGCGCACTTCCTCCAACGCTTTGATCCACGAAAGAATCATTTCCTCGCTAAATGCATTTAAACTTTCGGCTCGGTTCAGTGTAATTGTTGCGATATGATTCTTTACTTCAAATAATAAATCCGCCATCATGTTTCCTCCTTATGCATGTACATGCGTTTCTACTTGATCTGTAATGCTTTCCCACAAGTCCAGGTTTGTTTCCAATAGTTGCTGTGCCAGCTGTTTTTTCCAGTAACGTGCCGTCAATTCCTCATCACGCCAAGCCCATAAGCGACGTGTGTACTGATGGAGTCGATGTTCATGTGTCACACCGATTGCGGCATGAACCTGGTGAGCGGATGTTGCCACTGCACGGCTCGCATCATCCATTCGTATCCGCGCATAGGCCACTTCATTTTCTTCTCGCCCGTCAGCTAATAAAGTTAGGATATTATTGACAGCCACTGTCATTAAGGTCTGTTCTCCGGCCATATTCGCCAAATGCTGCTGCACAAGCTGGAATCTGTGAATTGGTCGGCCGAACTGTTCCCGCTCTTTACTGAACTGAACACTTAGCTGGAATGCAGTTGTGAGTGCGCCGCTCATTTTGCTGACAGATGCCGCTGTCACTAATTTTTTAAAGGCATCATACTGCTTTTCGGTAATCGGCATTTTGTTAAGCGCTTTCATATTTTCGAATACGACTTCTGATCGTGGTTCAGCAGCCAGGTTTGTGCTGTTTTTCAGCGCTGCATCCTTTAAATCGGCAACAACGATAAAGTGCTGTGAATCTTCCCGGGCAACCGTCACAATTTTTTCTGCATACTGTGCCCACCCGACATGTTTTAATGTTCCGGTTAGCGTATCTCCGTTTAACTGCAGCGGGTTTATAATGCTGTATGTCGTTAACTGCCCATTTCCTTTCAAGTCCACTTGCTGTAAGATGAAATTGGCCAAAGTATGTTCAATAAACGGAACTGGTGCCGCATATTTTCCAATAAGGAAATACAGTGCAAACAGGTCCTCTACATCTCCACCTGCCCCACCATCTTCTTCACTTACCGCTACATGATGCAGTTCATTTTCAAGCAGCAATTTCCAAACATCTTCAGCCCACTTATTTTCTTCCAAAAGATCGACTGTTTCCTTTTCGACTTTATCTTTAAAGATCTTTTCAACTACTTCTACGACCATCTCTTTAATTTCGCTCATTGTGCAATAACCCCCTTCGCTAAAATTCCATATAGAACTTCTGATGTTCCACCACGGATCGTAAAGCCTGGTGCATGTAAAATGGATTCAGCCAAATAACGTTCGACTCTATTGTCACTTTGCAAGCTTGGATATACATCGATTAACAGACGAATGATCTCCGGTATTTTTTGTTCAAACTTTGTACCGATACTTTTTACGAGTGCTGCCGGTATTGCAACTTCTCCGCCTTCTTCCAATACTTTTGCAACTCCGATCGATAAGTTACGCAATGACCAAAGTTCTGCAACGAGCTTCGACGCTTCTTCCAGACCAACAAGATCTCTCTTAATCTTCAATTGTTCAATTGCCTCATTTAGCAGCGGGAATGTACTTAAAATCCGCTCAGGACCACTGCGTTCAAATGCAAGCTCTGCCAAACCTTGCTTCCACCCGTTGCCCAGTGTCCCCACTACCATCTCATCCGGAACAAATACATTATCCAGATAGACATCGTTAAAATGCGGTTCACCTGTTAAATAACGGATTGGTGCAATTGTCACACCTTCGCCTTTTAAATCGATGATGAATTGTGAAAGACCTTCATGTTTCTTTTCACCTAATGGCTCTGTACGAATAAGCGTTACCATGTAATGTGCATCATGCGCATTACTGGACCAAGTTTTTGCCCCGTTCACAATCCAGCCGCCTTCCACTTTTTCCGCACGTGTTGCAACAGAAGCCAAATCCGATCCACTGTTCGGCTCACTTAGGCCGATAGCGAAAAAGCATTCCCCTTTCACAATTTTCGGCAGGAAAAATTCCTTCTGATAATCTGTTCCAAAACGCAACAATAATGGCCCTGTCTGACGATCAGCAAACCAGTGGGCAGCTACCGGCGCCCCAAATGCCAGAAATTCTTCCGTTAAAATATAGCGGTCAATCGTACTGCGCTCACTTCCGCCATATTGTTTCGGCCATGTCATCCCGATCCACCCCTGCTCTGCCACCATTTTTGAAAAAGAAGGATCAGAACCGCTCAGCCAAGAATCACAGCGTGTTTCAAATGTGCCCTTTTCAATATGTTGTTTTAAGAAACTTCGTACTTCCTGTCTAAATTGTTTTTGTTCTTCTGTAAATTGTATATTCGGTAGATTCATAATTTAACCTCCAATTACGCATATTGTGTAACGACTTTCTAATAACGATATTATAAATTAGTTTTTTCTGAATTGTCAAAACTTTTGTACAATATCTTTGTTTAAAACAGAAAAAATACGCATTAAAGAGAAATTAATATTTAACATCTAATAAAGGCTAAAATTCACAAAATAGTAATCTAAATTTTTAGATTATTTAGATAATTTATCTACGTATAAGTTATAATTTAAGAAATTAATAGATGGAGGGGGATTTTATGTTTTTTCAGGTAAAGGATACATCTAAATTACCTTTAGACACATTCGATAAAATTTCACATCTCGTAAAAGCAATACTCCAATATGAATGCCCTGAACACCGCGCACAGCACCACATCCTTTACACGGCAAATATGAAACTAGAAACGTATCGTGAAGCACAGTTGTTTTACAGAAAGTTTGACGATCCGAGCAATGCACTTGGCCGTTTGAGCCGTGAAGCTTATGAAATTGCAAACAAAAAATACAATCAATTGTTTACAATTATCCGGGGCTATATGCATTTAAGCGACGACAATAAGCGCGACCATTTTAATCATCATTTTCGCTTTTCCAAAGAAAAAATTGATGCGATGTTCACCCTTTTTGAACAAATGCACCATCATCAGCACTTAAAGCTTGAAGAAGAATTTTATGAACGGCTAAAAGAAGACCTTATCCCATTGCTGACACAATTCGAGTGACTAAGCTGAAACCTTTTTAACTATGGAACGTAAAATAAGGAACATGTCCATTGGGAGGGCGATTCATGGAAACTCAACAGCAGCTGGAAAACCACTTATTAACAATCCAACAATGGGAAAAGGATCAAAGCGGATTATGGTTTTGGGAAAAAATCGGCCGCATCCCTTTTAAAATACTCGATAAATTAACACCGAAATTCATACAGGAGAAACTTTCCGTCTTGATCGACGAACTGGTGAGCTATGTCCAAACAGGTGGAAAATATTTAGTAAGCGAAAAGTCAATGATGCGTCATATTCAAAAACATACGTTGCATTCGGTTTCGACTTTGGAGGATATTGGACAAATGCCAATTGAAGATATGGTGGAACTGAGTGAGAAACTGCAGAAAAACCGTGCAAAAGTAGCGACTGTACAAGGAGCGTCAACCGGCTTTGGCGGTGTGTTTACATTGGCACTCGATATCCCAGTCATCCTTGGAATTGCGCTAAAAACATTGCAGGAAATCGCCATGATCCATGGCTATGATCCAAATGAAAAAGCCGAGCGTATTTTCATCGTAAAATGTCTGCAGTTTGCCTCTTCGGATGTAGTCGGCAAAGAAGCGATACTAAATGAGCTGGCACAACATTATGAAAAACCTAACGCTGCAGAAAATATGGTTTCCCAGCTACAAGGCTGGCAGGAAGTCTTCTTTACGTACCGCGATAACTTCGGTATGAAGAAGCTCTTTCAAATGATTCCTGTAGCCGGTATGATTTTCGGTGCCTTTATTAATAAGTCATTGATTGAAGATATTGCCGAGGCAGGCATGATGCTATACCGTAAGCGAAGAGTGCTGGAACGGATGAATGAACTGGCAAACAGCTAATTTTCCATAAAAATAGCCAAGGATTTTAGTTTGACCTAAATCCTATGGCTATTTTTTACCGTTTCTTTATTTAATTTATGCATGTCTTTTAAACCTTTATAAAACGGATAAAGCTTTTGCAATTCTGTTTCATCCACACAGTCGGCTGATAAATTATTTAAATATAATATAGACTCATCAATACGTTTTTGAATTTCATTTTTGTTATTCGTTGTTGTCCCATGTCCAGGCACGAGAACTTCAATTTTTTTGTGCGAAATAATTGTCTGTACTTTTTGAATGGTCGCCAAATACGCTTCGTAATCTTCTATAAAAGGAAACTCGACATTCGATAAATAATCTCCTGCCAATAAAATCCCGTACGGCTCCACCACTGTAAATAAGCCATCTGCCGTATGTCCTGGCGATTGATAAAAGCTACATGTAACGTCCTGCAGCTCAACTGTTTGGCCATCTTCTTTTATTACAATATCGATATGAGGATAAATAACAGGATAATCCCTTTCGATATAGTATTGCGCATCAAACTGACGGATTTGTTCCAATACCTCTTCTTTATTTATTTTATTGACAAAGGCTTCACTGGCGATAGTAGTCGCATTCGGGAAGGCCCCTGCAGCAATAATATGATCATAATCACTATGTGTATAAATAATATATAATTTCCGATCTTCAATAACCGAATCGATATAGGCTTTTATTTCGGCAACTTCATTCGGCAACCAGTTAGGGTCCGTAACAATTAAAGCATCCTTTGTTTTAACTACCGCTGATGTCGTTTGATATAACACACTTTGAAATACGGTTAGCTGCTCATTTTCAAATTGGCGCAATATTTCCCCTCCTCAATAAAACAAAGCGAGTCTGCGCAATTCTACGCAATTTCGACTCGCTTTATTTCCTAGGCAATAATTTTATTCTTCTTCCTTCTTTTCACGCTGCAGTAACGGTGTACGCTCCAATTGCTCGATGAAGTTGCGTGATTTCAGACGGATTCCTGTTTGCTCTTCATAGATTGTCGTGACAATTTTTTTTATAAATTGTTTCGTTTGCGGTTTTAAATCCAGCTTGCCGACTTGTTCAATCGGCACTGTATAAAACATGCGAATCAGCTTAAGCTGCGTTGGTGACAACCGAATAATATACGGATCCAAATGGAAACAACGATGGCAGATAAATCCGCCTTGTGTAAATGAAAATGCAAATTCCCCATCAACGGCTCCACACCCTGCACATGCATGCAAAATCGGCTGGATCCCTGCAAACGGGAGCATTTTCCAATCCACAAATAATGTAATTGCTTCAGGATCATACCCTTCTTCAATTGCATTCAATGCCTGTATTAATATATCAAAAGCATAAGGTTCCGGTCGTCCTTCTTCAACGAGACGATCCACAATTTCCACGATATAGCTTGCATAGGCTGTCGCCACAATATCCGTTTGTATATGACGCATCGAATTGAAATGTTCCCCTTGCTGCAATGTCCCCATGCCTGATGTTCGCTGGACTAAAAACGAGCCATGCATAAATGTTTGTGTTACACCTGCCAGACGACTCGTCGGCTTTTTCGCTCCACGTGCCATACACGCGACTTTACCGGCTTCACGTGTCATAAGGGTCACGATTTTATTGGATTCACCATAAGCACGCGCCTTTAAAACGATGCCTTCCCATTTATGTAGCATCTGTTGCACATCCTTCTATTTCTTTCGTATCTCTATTATACCGCACTATCAATAGAAAAGTTTAATAAACGGTTACAGATTGTCCCATGATTTTCTTTACCCATTGCAGGTTTTTTACAGAGCGCTGTTCCACATCTTTTAACGGATAAACCCGATAAATTCCGTCTGCATCCTTTAATACAGACGTGGCATAAAGCTCAGGTTTATCTATTGTAATCCGGTCGCCTTCCTTTGTAATATCAAGGCTTGCAATCCCGCCAATCATTGTGTTTGGTATTGTTAAGATAGTCGAAAAGAAATTACCGAGCGAATAAAAAATATGCGTTTCCTGCCCCTGTTCATTGGTCAGCTTGTCATACGGCTGCAGTACATGCGGGTGAGTCCCGAATATAATATCAACACCTGCTTTATTTAATATATCCGCATAGTATTTTTGATTGTCATCCGCTGCATAAACATATTCTGATCCCCAGTGCATCGAGACTGCTACGACGTCGACCGTTTTTTTTAATTCCTCGACATCCGCTTTGATCTTCGCTTCATCCATATAATTAATGAGCAATGGTGATTCCTTCGGTAAATAAAGTCCATTCGTTCCATACGTATAGGCAAGCAGTCCAATTTTTATCGATCCGATTTCGATAATGCGTTGTGCTGACTGATCCTCTTTATTTTTATAAGCTCCGACATATGGCATATGATAGTCTTCCAGATTATTAAAGACCGTACGCATACCCTTTTCACCTTGGTCGACGATATGATTATTGGCAATTGTCACCAAATCCACCCCTGCATGCTGAAGATCGCGAATAATATGGGCTGGACTAGAAAAGCGCGGATAGCCGCTTAATGGATACTCATTGCCGACAGGTGGCGATTCCTGATTGGCAATCAGAAAATCATAACTTTGCATCTTCGGCATCACCGCTGCAAAAGAGGAAGTGTATTCATCATATTTCGCAAGTCTTAAATGCAGCAAAACATCACCTGTCATTGCAAGACGAATCGATTCCTTAGTGACTTGATCCTTAGGTTTGCTGATCGGTTTGTCAGTTTCATTTAGATCATTCTCTAACTTTATTTCAGGTGGGTTGTTTTCCTCGGTAGTCATTTGACCTTCTGCGACTAATATTGGTGGGTCCTGATCGGCAGTCGCAATGACAATAAATAGTAAAGTGAGTGATACTGCCCATAGTGCCAATAAAAATTTATTTAAATTATTCAATGTTTCACCTGCTAACTTCTGTTAAATATTCCCTTATTAAATGGTAGCAGAACATTCGCTATAATCAAGAATAATGTTGTTATCGGGTGGGAGAATTTATTTGACTCGTTGTTGAGGTTTGGAGGAAGTTTAGTGATAAAAGTAGAAGGTTTTGGCCTGGAAGTAGAACCTTTTCATCGGAATGTGGAACCTCCCTGCCCGAAAGTAGAACCTTTTCATCGGAATGTGGAACAATACGCACGAAATGTAGAAGCGCCTACCATATTCGCCAATTCAATGAGGAATGGAGAATATTTCATGGCGAAAGTAGAACCTCCCTGCCCAAAAGTAGAACTTTATCACCCTAATGTAGAACGAGACGCACGAAAAGTAGAACATTAAAAACACCCATTTTCCTTAAGAAAATGGGTGCTTCGCTACATCTTAATACTCGTCTTCTCTAAATCCGAAGTCGCGTAAATGTGTTTGCTTGTTACGCCAATCTTTTTGAACTTTTACCCAAAGCTCTAAGTATACTTTTGAGCCTAATAGCATTTCAATATCCTGACGGGCACGGGAGCCGACTTCTTTTAAAAGGGCGCCGCGTTTGCCGATGACAATCCCTTTTTGTGAATCACGTTCTACCATGATCGTTGCCTGTACATGAATCATGTTTTCTTTTTCTTCATGTGGCTTAATGCGCTCAATGACAACTGCAATTGAATGCGGAATTTCTTCACGAGTTAAGTGCAATACCTTTTCACGGATCAACTCAGAAATAATGAATCGTTCCGGGTGGTCTGTTACTTGATCTGCCGGGTAATATTGAGGCCCTTCCGGTAAATACTTTTCGATTGTCGTTAATAAGTTTTCTACGTTGTTGCCCTGTAATGCTGAAATTGGAATAATTTCCGCAAAGTCAAACTTATCTTTATACGAATCAATGATTTTTACCAGTTCATCCGGGTGCACTAAATCGATTTTGTTGATGATTAAAAATACCGGTGTTTTATTGCCTTCCAGCAGTTCGATGATGAATTCGTCACCTTTTCCGATCGCTTGTTCAGCATTCACCATAAACATGATTACATCGACTTCACGTAAAGCGTTGCGTGAAGTTTTCAGCATAAATTCGCCTAATTTATGTTTCGGCTTATGAATGCCCGGTGTATCGATGAAAATCGTTTGAGAGTTTTGTTGTGTTAATACACCTTGTACTTTATTACGTGTCGTTTGTGGTTTGTCAGACATAATCGCAATTTTTTGGCCGATTACTCGGTTTAAAAATGTCGATTTGCCCACATTAGGACGACCTACAATCGAGACGAAGCCCGATTTGTATCCTTTATTTTCCTGCATTTTTCATATCCTCCGTATTAAATGCACCCGGGATCAGCTCACCTACCGTTGTTTGTTGAACGTCACCATTCATATTCGTTAAGTAGACGGGCATATCCGGAGCACAAAATTCACTCATTACTTGTCGACAAGCTCCGCATGGGGAACATGGACCCGGTGTATCTGCTACGACCGCCAGCGCTTTAAATTTCATATTGCCTTCTGACACTGCTTTGAAAAACGCCGTACGTTCTGCGCAGTTTGTCATGCTGTAGCCTGCATTCTCAATATTGCAGCCGTTGTATACTGTACCATCTTCAGCTAGTAAAGCCGCACCTACTTTAAATTTCGAGTAAGGTACATAAGCAAATTCACGTGCAATTTTAGATTGTTCCATTAATTGTTCCATGTTCATAATTTGGTTCCCCCAAAACATTATTTTTAAAACCATTTTGGTAAAAATATGAGTAGTCCGATTATAACACTTGCGAGCGCAAAAACAAGTACGGCCCCTGCCGCGACATCCTTTGCCTGCTTGGCGAGCGGATGAATTTCCGGTGATGCCAGGTCCACTACACGCTCGATTGCTGTGTTGATCATTTCGGCTCCTATGACAAAAGCGATGACGAAAATGATGATGCACCATTCGACGATCGATAACCCTGTCAACAAGCCTGCCATTATGACAATAATGGCACTCGCTATGTGAAATCTGAAATTCTGTTCATGTAAAGCCGTAAACAGTCCTTCCATTGCATAACGAAAAGAACGAAAAAATTTACGGACGTTCATTCATATCACGACCTAGGCCGTATGACTGTAAAATCGTATCTTGCTTCCCGAACATGACTTTTTCATCTTCCGGTGTCATATGATCATAGCCTAGCAGGTGCAAAAAGCCATGGACAGCCAAGAAGCCAAGTTCACGCTCAAACGTATGGCCATATTCGGCTGCCTGTTCACGTGTGCGGTCTGTCGAGATGATAATATCCCCTAAAACACGCGGAATCCCTTCACCGATAATTTGCAGTTCCCCTTCACCCATTTCTTCCATTGCAAAAGAAATAACATCAGTAGGCTGGTCCTTATCACGGTATTCACGGTTAATTTCATGGATCGCTTCATTTGTCACAAACGTAACCGACACTTCCGAGCCGTCCTCGATTCCTTCCTGCTCCGCTGCATGCTGCAGTAATTTTTCCACTAGTTCCAAGTGGTCTTCTTTCACTTCATTTGTTTCATCTAAAAAATCAATTAATAACATGTTGTTCCCTCCTACTATTCCTTTGGATATTCAATACGCGAGTGGAACGTTCCATTCAATGTTTCACATAATACGTCTTCAATCTTTTTCAGTTCTTTTAATGAAATATCACATTCATCAAACTGGTCATCCTGTACACGATCCTGAATAATCGATTGCACAAGCTTCTGTATTTTCTCAGCATTCGGCTGCTGCATCGAACGGACTGCCGCTTCCACACTATCCGCAATACTAATGATTGCCGCTTCTTTCGTCTGTGGCTTTGGACCCGGGTATCGGAATATACTTTCGTCCAATTCTTTCCCTTCTTCCTTCGCCTTAAACAAAAAGAATTTCAATGTGCTTGTCCCGTGATGCTGTAGACAAATATCTATGATTTCCTGCGGCATTTTATGCTTGCGCAAGAGCTCTGCCCCGTCTGTAGTATGCGCAATAATAATTTCCGCACTACTTTCGGGTGCCATCGTATCATGAGGATTTGTCCCCATTTGGTTTTCAATGAAAAATAGAGGTCTTCGCGTTTTTCCTACATCATGATAATAGCAGCCGACCCTTGCCAGCAAGCCATCCGCCCCGATCGCTTCACATGCCGCTTCAGCCAGATTCGCAACCATTATACTATGGTGATACGTACCAGGTGTTTCCGTCAAAATTTTCTTCAGCAGCGGGTGGTTCGGATTCGATAATTCAATCAGACGCACGACCGATAAAAGTCCGAATGCCGATTCAAAGTAAGGAAGCAGCCCCATCATTAAAGCACCGGATAATAACCCGGAAATAATTGCTGCAGCAACGTAAAATGCAACTTCCTTCATTCCGTAACCTGATTGTCCCATTAAAATATAAAATGCGATAAATACAATGTTCACAAGAATTACAATACCAACCGCCTGTAAAATATCTGTCCGTTTTTCCAGACTGCGCATGAATATAATCGATGCGAATCCGCCAAATAAAATGTAAAGCGCTGTATCCATCTGTAAAATACCGGATAACCCTTCATGAAAGATGATCCCTGCAGATGCAGCCGTAATGATTGTCACAATACTCGCGGTACGGTCATTGGCCAGTACGCGAACAAGCATTGTCGCTAACGCTGACGGGAAAATGAAGGCAATCATCAAATCAAAATTCGTTGAAATGAGCGCGATCAGTTTCATCATGATTAACGCAATCGCATACACAATAATTGTCACGAGCAGTTCATTGCGTTTTGAAGCAATGTCTTTTTCCGAACGGTCAAACAAAACAAACAGGAATGACATTTGCAGTAAAATCAAAATAATCAGTCCGGCAATCGGTTTAATCGATTCCTCACTGTCCAGCATTCCTAACAAATCAAGCTGGCGGTATATTTCGCGGGTAATAACTTCGCCTTCCTGGACAATGATCTGTCCTTGCAAAATACGTGTCGGCTCCACCGCTTCCTTTGCCTGCTGTCTGGCAATCTCCGTTTTTTCACTATCAAGCACTTCAGTTTCAACAATAGCTGCACGACCAATGACGATTGCCACACTCATTAACCCCTCGGATATTGAGGGCTGCTGGCGAATCTTGCTTTCCAGTTCGTTTCGGTATGGCAGCAAGCTCTCCTTACGAAGTGGATAATTTAAGTTTACTTCTACCAATGTCGCCAATGCATCACGTGCAGATTCAAGATTTGCCTGTGGTGCACTTAAGACATTCACCAACTGTGCATCCGATAAAATCAGATTTTGCTGGTTATCAAAAATATCTTTTAATGCTGAACGCAGCATTTTAATTTGTTCAGCTTGCGGGATTTCTTCCTCCGCTTTTGCAATCTCACTTTTCACGTCCAACGCAATATCAAAAATGGTCGTCACAAAAGTTGCACGTTGACTTGGAACTTCATCTTTATATATGTATACAGGATCTACGGCCTTCTCCGCATTTTCCCTTTCTATTTCAGTCTTTACGGTATCCTCCACTGTTTTCGTAGAACGGATCGTTTCCGGTGATAATTCAGTTAGCTGGATATCATATGTAACGCCACGAACATTATCAATCATCAGGAAAAACTGCAGAAGTGCAGTAGCCGCAAGTATGATGACTAACAGTGCGCGAAAGCTGATTAGTTGGATGAGCTTGTTAAATCTTTCTATGATCATGCACCTCCCTTTGTTTCTATGTTCATTTTATCAAATTTATATGTTTGGTGTTACGAAAAGTACGTATGTTTTTCAAATAAAGTTTAACTTCAATCTGTGGGGGGTCTTTTTATCCCCACTGATTAAAAGGAACACAAGCTAAAAACGTCACGTCCTGTGACAACGCCTGTGTGACCAACATCGTGTTGGCCTCAACCAATCGGGCTTTTACGGGTAGTTGACCACAAACTCTGCTTTATGCCAAAGCTGGAAGTCTTACTCTGGCGCTAAATAATTAATTCAAAAGTTAAATTACTACCCGTTAATGCGGGATAAATGTCTTTATACCAATGAACATTGTCACGAATTCCTCCTTTTAGTTTATATACGTAAATTTTTCCAATAAGTTTCATGCCATTTTTCCCAATAAAAAAACTTTCAACCTTACAATAAAGTTGAAAGTTTCCTTTTTATAATTCCTGCTCTGTGTAAGCCTGGATGACTCTCGCTACTAATGGGTGACGGACTACATCACCTTGTTCAAGTATTTGGAAATGAATGTCTTTTACATAGCGTAATGTACGCTCCGCAATAATAAGACCGGATTCCGTATTTTTAGGTAAATCAATTTGTGTTTTATCGCCTGTAATGACCATTTTCGAACCAAAGCCTAAACGCGTTAAGAACATCTTCATTTGCTGATGTGTTGTGTTTTGGGCTTCGTCTAAAATGACAAACGCATCATCCAATGTACGGCCACGCATGTACGCTAACGGCGCGATTTCAATCGTCCCGCGCTCAATTAGGCGCTGCGTCTGTTCCTGTCCATAAATATCATGTAAGGCGTCATAGAGCGGACGCAAATACGGATCGACTTTTTCCTTCAAATCCCCCGGCAAAAACCCTAACGACTCGCCTGCTTCAACGGCAGGGCGTGTTAAAATAATACGCTTTACATGACCATTTTTTAATGCCTGTGTAGCCATCACAACCGCTAAATATGTTTTACCGGTTCCGGCTGGTCCAATTCCGAATATCAGGTCTTTATGACGGATTGCCCGGATGTACTCACGCTGACCGATCGTTTTTGCACGGATGGGCTTGCCTTTTGTATTGCGCGCAATTTCTTCATCATATAGTTCTGCATAATATTCAATTGTGCCTTTACTGGCCATCTCAATGGCTGTTGACACATCACGCTGATCGATATTAATATTTTTTCGAATAACTTTCAATAACGCTTCCAAAACTGCATATGCTTGATTTTTCTTTTCTAAATCATCGCCTGCAATTTGTATGACTTCCCCACGCGTAATAATTTGTACGCTATAAGTTTCTTCAATCAATGTTATATTTGCATCTGACATTCCTAAAAGCATTACAGCTTCATTTGGATTGTCGATTTGGAGCTCAACATATTTTTCTGACATACTCATTCTCCTTGGTGAATTGGATGTGGTTGTGCGATATTTTCATTTATTAAATACAAGACTTTCCCTTTAACTGTATCATCATCACTGTAGACGTGCAAAAGTTTTTCTGCTTTAATGGCGGTTTCAAGCGGTAATGAAGAAATCATCTTTTCATGCAGTAATGGCAAGATAATTGTTTCTACATCCTTTTCACTTATCTTTTCCTTTTTTTTATGGAACATTCGATAAGGTTTATACGTCACAACGGACTTCAAAGGTTCAATAGACATCTGTTCAATCGCTGTACCGATTTTCTCCCAATTCACATCATACTTCCAGCCATGGTCATCCAATACTTCGATTTCGATTGATTTAGGAACGGAAAACGATGTTTCAAGCCAGTAATCCACAAACACTTCGCCTTCAGCACCGATAACAATTTCCTTTTCACCATGCTGTAGCACGCCTGAAACGAGAATATCTCCTTTGTAGACCGTCATATTTTGCTCAACTTGACGAACACCGCGTTCAATTTGGAAATGAGTGACGACACCGCTATTGTTCGCAACGAGATGCTGGTTTTTGTTCACTTTTGGAACCTGCTCAATCTTTGGCGCCAATTGCGGATTAATCGTAATTTTACTTCCGTTTTTCATAATATGTACCCATGAAAACTCCCGAAACTCCTTCATCATCGTCTGTCGGATCTCATTATCGGATAAAAATGTTTTTTTCGGTACAGGAAACTTTACGCCCATCTCCTTATGCAAATACTGCGCCACTTCATCTTCCAGTTCAATCGTGGTGGCTTCAACTTCAACTTCCCATACAAAGCGTGAAAGTATAATTGGCAGGATAATTAACATGATGATACCAATGGCCGTAACCATATCTTTTTGCAGAATTTTCTCCGGCTCGCTGTAACGGATTGTAATTTTTACTTTCGCTTTTTTTCTTAGTCTGCGCAGTAATGACAAATTACTATGCGCCACTTGGAAAGTTATTTCGCTCTGTTTAAAAGTCAAATTAAAAACACGGATTTTATGCTCTTTCAGCAGCATAATAAAAGTACTTGCTTCTTTTGATTGCTTTAGTTTGATTGTTATTAGCTTTTTATAGGATTTACTCATTTTGCATTCCGCTCAATCGTAAGCTTCTGCAGATTTTTACATTGAATTAAAAATCCTTCTTCGAATAAATGCTGGACTTCCACTTCCCCTGCATGAACGTACATCGTAAAATCCTTTGTCGTACAATTATATTCGGTCGGGGTTACATCACCTATCGTATAGGAACCATCATAGCGGATATCCATAAAAGAGGTGATTTGCAATTTATTGTTTTTAGGAAATAAATTTTTCAATAAAAGCCTCCTTTTTACGTCACTATATGCTCGGAAAAAAGAAGGCATGTATAGATTATTTAATACCACTTTAACTAACAATCAATGGGGTATTAATCGTCCTATTAATCGAGGTTTTACTTTATCGGAATTTCCCAGTTCGCAGTATCTCCTAATGCATCCCCGGAACTTTCGCTTTCCGGTTCCTTAAATGCAGCTGGAACTAGGAGATTCAGCGAAGTATTTTCATCATATATGTGCTGAGGAATCAAATAAGACACATTAAAAGTCGTTTCCATTTGAGGATTCACCATAATTTGTTCGTTCTCAACAGAAGACGACAGCTGTTCTATATCTTCCTGATCCGGTGTTTGAATAGTAAATTCCGGCGTATAATAAACGATTTGGCTGTACTCATTTTTAATATTTCCGCTAATTTCAAGAATCAATTCACCCGGCTCGGCAGATACCTTTTGAATTTTATAGTCGAGATTTAATGTGACACCCTCCATATGATGTGTCAGTGGCTCCTCGCTCTCGAATACAGTAGACGATCCATCCGTCTCAGTAATCGCCTCTTCCACTTCCTTACCGCATGCAGCCAGTACTAAAATAAACACAAACATTAATATCCATCTTTTTTTCATGTCTGTTTCCCCCTCTCATAATAGATATACCCGGTTCCGCGGAAATTTAATTGCTTGTTTTCATAAAGTATGTTGATTTTCCATTACGGATGAACGCTTTCCGTGGATACGAGGTCAACATTACATTTTCATATCCTATGTAAAAAAACTACCTATTCCCACGTTACGGTGAAATAGGTAGTTTTGTATTATTTTCTTCTTGCTTTAGGTGGACCGAGAACTTCTGTCATAATAATCGCCTGCATTAAATCACGTTGACTCGATGGCACGACCTGAAAAGCTTCTGCTTCTTTTTTGGCCATTGCGACGATCGGACGCTCCTTTAATGAACGGGCATTATTCACCTTTTCAGTTACCGGTTCCACTATAGAGGGAGAAGCTTCAACAGGTTTTGATACTTGTTTCGGAAGCTCCCGTTCTATATTTTGCGTTGCTGGTTTTACTTTTTCATTCAGCTGGCCGAATACTTCATTCGCAAAATCCTCCAATGTTTTTGGTCGGCTTTGCTCTGTTCGACGCTGAACTTCCTGTTTTCGAGGAGCAGGTTGACTGCTAAATGGCGGCATTTGTTGCTTTTCTCTTTTTTGCTGCTGTTCTTTACCTTTACCCAATAAAGAACTGACAATAAAGACAATAATCATAATGATAATTCCTTCCATTTAGTGCTCACTCCTTTCCTCGATTATTTGTTTTTCGGATCTTTGCTATCGTCATTCGAAACTTTTGAGATCGAATCACGCATTGATGTGTCCGCCTGAATATTTTTGTAGTTCATGTAATCCATAATACCGAAGTTGCCAGAACGAAGCGCTTCTGCAAGAGCCATTGGAACTTCTGCCTCTGCTTCTACTACTTTCGCTTTCATTTCCTGAACTTTTGCAATCATCTCTTGCTCGCTTGCTACGGCCATTGCACGACGCTCTTCGGCTTTTGCCTGAGCGATGTTTTTATCTGCCTGTGCTTGCTCGATTTGAAGCTCGGCACCGATGTTTTTACCGATATCAACGTCCGCGATATCGATCGATAGAATTTCGAATGCTGTACCAGAGTCTAAACCTTTAGATAAAACCGTTTGAGAAATTAAATCCGGATTTTCCAGTACTTTTGAATGTGATTCACTAGAACCTAGTGTCGATACGATACCTTCACCAACACGGGCAACGATTGTTTCTTCACCAGCACCACCGACTAAGCGGTCCAGGTTTGCACGTACTGTAATACGCGCTTTTGCTTTAACTTCAATCCCGTTCATCGCAACACCGGCGATAAATGGTGTTTCAATAACTTTCGGGTTAACCGACATTTGTACCGCTTCTAATACGTCACGGCCTGCTAAGTCGATTGCTGCAGCACGTTCAAATGTTAACTCAATATTCGCTCGGTGTGCCGCGATTAATGCGTTGACAACACGGTCTACGTTACCACCTGCTAAATAGTGTGATTCCAATTGGTTAATTGATACTTCTAAACCGGCTTTATGAGCCTTAATTAACGGATTCACGATACGTGACGGAATAACTCGACGTAAACGCATTCCGACTAATGTGAAAATACTTACTCTTACACCTGCTGCTAGTGCACTAATCCATAGTGCAACCGGAACAAATGTGAAAAATACTGCCAGGATAATAAATGCAATGACTAATCCGACAATTAATGTAATTGTTCCTGCATCTGCTAACATATTCATACTTATTCTCCACCTCTTCCAATAAATTCTCTTACGACAATACGAGAGCCTTCTACCTTCACTACTTCTACTGTTTTACCAGCATCAATATAGCCGCCCTGTGTTACAACATCCAGACGGTCCTGATCAACAATGACGGTCCCTGATGGTCGCAACGGCGTGATAGCCTGCCCTGTCTTGCCTATTAATTCAATTCGGTTTTTGTTTGAAACATAACCTTCTTCCGTCGTCGTTGCATCTCTCAGCACGAGACGGTTGAACATATGCAACTTTTTCCCGAAGAATTTCATAAGTATCACCATTCCTATACCTGCAATTATCATTGCAATTAAAATCGAATAAGCCATATGAACAAAGCTTTCCCCTGCAAAAAGCAAACTTCCTATCATTAATGCGCCACCGATAATACCAACAATACCACCTGGTACAAATAGCTCGGCAATGAGTAAAATAAGTCCGATTACAAAAATGATGACGGTTTCATATCCGGCAAAACCTGCAATCGTATGTCCAAAGAAGAACATACCTAACGAAGCAAGTCCCATTGATCCTGCCACACCGAATCCTGGTGAATACAGTTCCACGACCAATCCAATACTTGCAATCGACAATAAAATAGGAACAATAACCGGATTTGTAATAAATCGCGCCAATTTTTCGGCAAATGTTTGCTCGATTTTTATTACTTCGCTGCCATCAAGGTTGGTAGTTTCAAGCAGTTCCGTCATCGTAGCAACAGTGCCTTCCGAGTACTTAACTTTTTCCGCATCTTTCGCAGTTAGTGTTAGGAGCTTTCCTTTCGGGGCTCTAAGCTCAGGCAGATCCTCATCGTTTCTGACCATTGCCCTTGCATATTTAGCTTCCCTGCCGGAGTTTTCGGCAGCAGAGGTCATTTTAGCAAGCCAGTCACTTTCCGCCTTTTCTCCAGCTGTGTTGCCAGAAGAATCGCTAACCGCCGCAGCACCCATTGTTGCATTAGGTGTCATATAAATTTCATCTGCATGTAAAGCAATGAACGCTCCAGCAGACAGCGCATCCGAATTGATGAATGCAATTATCGGTATATCGATTTCATCCATCAGCTTGCCGATATCCGAAGCAGCAGTGACAAATCCGCCCGGTGTATGCATATTCAGAATGATCGCTTCAGCATTATTTTCTTTCGCTTCATCGAATCCACGCTTTAAATGTTCCACCAAACCTTTTTCAATTTCATTATTGATGGATATTTCATACACTTTACCATTTGCTGATGCAGTTAAAGAAGGAAACATTAATACGAATGACATGACTATCAGAAAAATCCAACTAATCCCTTTCGTTCGTCTCAATTTTATCACCCCTTTAGCTAAGTTATGTACAGTTAATTCTACGGATGAGATTAAGAAAAGTTTCAAATTTTTTTAAAAAGCTTAAAAAAACTTACTTCATTATGATTTGCTAACATATTCCAATTATACGGAACTAGTTGCAGAATATTAAAACTTTCCCCGAAAACGCTTTCTTTCTCTTTTCTATTATGGGTGATTTTAAGAAGAAATACAAATACCCCGCAGTTAAATTAATAACTGCGGGGTATATCATTTGTCTGCTCAGTTAAATCTGAAAATTGCGTGTTATGAACGTAGGGTTTTTACAGGGAAAATTACCACTTACGTTTACGTGCAGCTTCTGATTTCTTTTTACGTTTAACGCTAGGTTTTTCGTAGAACTCGCGCTTTCTAACTTCCTGAATTGTACCTGATTTTGATACAGTACGTTTGAAGCGACGAAGAGCATCTTCAAGCGATTCGTTTTTGCGAACGACAGTTTTTGACATCTCTCTTTCCCTCCCTCCGAACACACGTCATACATACATTAACTTGTTAGTTAATGTGTACTAAAGTAGTATAGCGTATCTTAAAAAAAGAGTCAACAAAAACTATTGAATTAGTAATTAGAATCTGATTTTAGACCATTCATGATAGCAACACCAGATGAAGCACCAATACGAGTAGCACCATTTTCAATCATCAGTTGCATATCTTCCAAGCTGCGGACACCGCCGGAAGCTTTCACACCAAGATCCGGACCGACTGTTTTACGCATTAATGCGATATCTTCAGCTGTTGCTCCGCCTGTTGAGAATCCAGTAGAAGTCTTCACGAAATCTGCACCTGCTTCAACAGAAAGTTCACAAGCTTTTACTTTTTCTTCATCTGTTAATAGGCAAGTTTCGATAATTACTTTTACTAAAGTACCATTTGCAGCATCTACTACTGCTTTGATGTCATCACGAACTAAATCGTAATTACCGTCTTTTAGTGCACCAATATTAATAACCATATCAATTTCGCCGGCACCGTTTGCAATCGCATCTTTTGTTTCGAATGCTTTTACTGCAGATGTTGTAGCACCTAATGGGAAACCGATAACTGTACATACTTTAACCTCTGTACCAGCTAATTGCTCTGCGCTGTACTTCACCCAAGTAGGATTTACACATACTGAAGCAAATCCGTATTGTTTCGCTTCTGCACAAATTTTTTCAACTTGACCTTTTGTAGAATCAGCTTTTAATAAAGTATGATCAATCATTACTGCATAATTTTGAGTCATTTTTCATTACTCCTTTTATTCAACATTAGTTGTCCGTACATCTATAGTTTAGCATGTATTTTAATTGACGCAAATTATCAGACAACTTAAATTATTCATCTGAATAGGCAAATTTTGTACGAATTATTTTTCTGTCCAAAGGCTCACCGTCATCTGTAACATATTGAATATTCAACTCGGGGTTCTGACGATGGACTAACTGGTACGTTAAAATATTTTTTATTAAATGCTCCTGTGCCAAATCAAATGCCTCTTGCTCTATAAGAGAGTCATCAGATAATACAATTTCCCAGTTTGAATAGTTTTCATTTGCAGCGATATGCGTAATTCCATCTTCTGTACTTTGCTCACTTGTTTTCTTATACTGCTTTAGAAATTGTTCTGTTTGTTGCGTGACTTCAGTTAGCTGTTGCTCATTCATCGCCAAAGAAACGACACCATTTGGCTCAATACTTTTATAAACATCCGATGCTTTGTACTCAATATTAAGCGAGCCGTAATGTCTTGCTACTTCTGTAGGAATACTGACTTCCAGCATAGCCGATTCACTTTCTACTGTTGGTTCTTCTTTTTTCTCCGTGCAACCATATAAAATAAATAGAATTGCAGCAAACATCCATATTTTCTTCATATAAATTGCTCACCTTCTTTACTTGTAATCGGGATCAACACAATGTTTCCAAATCATAGTGTTGGCTTGTCTTCCTCATAATATACTTAAACTTCCATCCGTTTACGACTAACTTTTTGTAAATTAATTTGCTGCATAAAAGTACGTGTTGCTCCCCGATTATGAAAACTTGTGAACATTATTTTTTTACCCTATTTTATTAGAAGTAAAATAGGTTTAATATAATATCCACTCCTTACACGTTGTTCTCCGTAACGGAGAACAACTAATTAACTTTTTGTACAAAGTAATGTCATCTAACACAAAAAGAGGGATTGCTCTGTGCAATCCCTCTTTCTTTATAAAGAATACTATTAAATCGCTTGCCCTTCCAATACGCGGACGAATTGTCCTTCGTTGTATGGGTAGCCTGCTTTTGTAATTTTAACTTTTACAAGTTCGCCGACCATTTCTTCTGTGCCTTCGAAAATTACTTTCAGGTAGTTCGTCGTATAGCCGACATATAAGTTTTCATTGTCGCCATCTTTGAAGCGTTCTTCCGGAATAACTTCCAGAACTTCCCCTTCAAAACGGGAAGCATATTCTTTTGCAAGCTGGTCATTCAGTGCAATCAGACGGTGAACGCGTTCATTTTTAATTTCTTCATCAATTTGATCTTCCATTCTCGCTGCAGGTGTACCAGTACGTTGAGAGTACGGGAATACATGAAGCTCAGAGAATTTGTGGTCACGGATAAAGTTGTATGTTTCCATAAATTCTTCTTCTGTTTCACCCGGGAAACCTACGATAACGTCAGAAGTTACCGCCAAGTCCGGTAAAGCGATTTTCAGCTTTTCCAGACGCTCTGCGAAAAACTCCATCGTATATTTACGACGCATACGTTTTAATACTGTATCTGAACCCGATTGGATCGGAATGTGCAAGTGGTTTACAACAATTTCAGAGTTTTGCAATACTTCAATCACTTCATCCGTTAACTGAGATGCTTCGATTGAAGAAATACGTAAACGCTTTAAGCCTTTAACTTGTGATTCCAAGTCACGTAACAGCTGTGCCAGGTTATAGTCTTTGAAGTCTTGTCCATATCCGCCTGTGTGGATACCAGTCAAAACGATTTCCAAATAACCCGCATCAACAAGCTGCTGCGCCTGACGAATAACTTCTTCCGGATCACGTGAACGCATTAAACCGCGCGCCCAAGGAATGATACAGAATGTACAGAAGTTATTGCAGCCTTCCTGGATTTTCAGTGAAGCACGAGTACGGTCTGTAAATGCCGGTACATCCAATTCCTCATATACACGGTTTTTCATAATATTACGTACCGCATTGATCGGCTGACGCTCGTTACGGTATTGATCGATATATCCAAGCATTTTTTCGCGGTCCTGTGTACCAACAACAATATCGACCCCTGGAATGGCCATAATTTCAGCCGGTGAAGTTTGTGCATAACAGCCCGTTACACAAATAACCGCATCCGGGTTTTGACGGATTGCACGACGGATTACCTGGCGAGATTTTTTATCACCAGTGTTCGTTACAGTACAAGTATTGATTACATAAACGTCCGCCTGATGGTCGAACTCAGTACGCTCATATCCCTGCTCTTTAAATAGCTGCCAGATCGCTTCTGTTTCATAGTGGTTTACTTTACACCCTAATGTATGTAGAGATACGGTTTTCGTACGTTCGTAACTCATAATTTATATCATCCTTTCAAGGTTAGCACTTATCTATTTTACTCCGGGTAATTGCCTATTTTAAGTCAACCGGTAGCATGCTCTTCATTCACTTAATGAAGAAAAATATCAACGTGTTTTATAATAGCATAAATCGCTATGCAAAGCCTATTTTTTTAACTACTTGTTAAATTACAGACTTTCTTTCACTGAAGCCTGTGTAGAACGGATATGTTCTTCATTGTCGGATACCTGTTGCAGTATCGCCTGTCCATCCGGTAAACCCATCAGCGATAAAGCCGCCTGTTTTCGAACATTGCTGTTTGGATCAAGCATCAACTTTTTCAGATAAGTGTACGAATCGTCCTCTTTAACAAAGCGTAAAATTTCGGCGAGCAATAGACGCTCTTCCCAATGTGTTGAATGGATAAATTCTTCATAATGCTTCACATGCGAAATTTCGCCATACGATGAAATTGCTCTTAATGCACGAAGACGAATTCCCCCACATTCGGAAGTCAGTAACTGTTCAAATAATAAAAGGTATGAAGGGCCCAAGTTCCTATTCAAGCATGAATACTCCAGGAACGCTAATTTCAGCTGCATCGGCAATTCTTCAAAATGATCTTTAAAGTAGTCACAATAACTATCCTCAATATTCGATAGCAACAAATGGTATTCATTATCATTAAAAGTCAATCTAGGCTTGTACATATGCGCCAAAAATAAATTTCTATTATATTTCGCCGCAACCTTTAACATTAATAAATATTCTTCCATAGACCCGGTACGATTGTCTTTTAGTCGGCGTTCGATTAATGGTACTAAAAATTCCAGATCCAGAATCAATGTACGCTGCAAAGCATGAAGACGGTCAACTTCATCACGACTCGTCAGTTGCTTTGTATAATAGTTTTTCATATTTAACGCAGCATATGTTGAAGCTCTCTCCAGAATCTCTTCTTTATTCATCGATGTAACATACGAAACAAAAATAGTATCAATTGCCGCCAGCTCATTCTTTGTAGTCGAATGATTCTGAAGTGGCTTGTTTAAAACTAAATAGTTATACCAATCGCGATCATTTTGCTGGATATAGTGATTTATTTTATTGAAGGAACTTTTCTTTAAGTTCTTGCGATAAATCATATAAAAATAAATACATAATAGAATAAAAAGTATTACACTACAGATAATTAAGATCCATGTTAAAATTTCTTCAATTTTCATTAGTATCGCGACCCTCTCAATCTGTTTTCCATGTTAATTACTAATATATCACCTTTTTTCATTATGTTTATACATCCAATTTTTTCTCCTGTCTCCAATATAGTATTTATAATTGAAATTTGCGCCATTTTCTGTCCATTTATGTATTTTTAAAATGAAAACGCGGATTAATATGTATACATATTCTATTAGAAAACGAGCGGACAACTCCCCTTCTTCCAATAATAAAGAGTAAACAGCCAAAATAGACGGAGATTTTCCGCCTATCGACTAGTCTATTATATTAAATATCATTTGTTTTCTTTTGCAATCCAGATCGTGTTAAGCTTCCCCAATCGTTTTTTCCCCGAATAAAGTACCAGAACCCCTGAAGGCGGAAAATAACCATTAGCGGGCGGAACCAGAATACTTCCGATAAGGAATACAATAATAGTTTCACGGAATCACGGATACGTGGATAAGTGCCCATACTCCATGCTTCCAGTAAAATAGAAAACATCGAAATCACTGTACTGTAAATTAAAAACAGGACAAACAAAGTAAGAGCTGATTCCAAATATATATTCCCGATGACAAAGGATAAAATGACATACATATATCCGAGCAGTTCAACAATCGGCCCTATTAATTCTATAAATACAAAATAGGGAACGGATATGAGACCAATTTGTTTATATTTCGGATTGAGCAACATCCCACGGTTTAGCATGAGACTACTTAACAGCCCTTGATGCCATCGTCTGCGCTGTGTTTTTAAATCCTTAAAATTATCCGGTGCTTCTGTCCAGCATACCGGGTCGGGAATAAATTCAATGGATTTTTTTATTTTATTCTTTAATAGATAGTTGTGCAGCCGGACGACCAGTTCCATATCTTCGCCAATCGTATTCTTATTGTAGCCACCGACTTTTATTGTGTATTCTTTTGAAAAGACACTAAATGCACCTGAAATAATTAACAATAAATTAAAACGGCTCAGCGCTATTCTACCCATATAAAACGCACGTAAATATTCAATAATCTGCATGACGACAATCGGATTATTCGGTACAACCGATTTCAATACACTGCCGTACTCGATTTCTGAACCGTTTGCTATACGCACACTTCCCCCTGCAGCAATGACTTTCCCGTTAGACGAGACAATTGGCTTCATCACTTGCAGCAATGATTTAGTAGATAAAATGGAGTCCCCGTCAATCGAGCAAAAATAAGGAAATCTTGATACATTAATGCCTGCGTTTAAAGCATCTGCCTTCCCTCCATTTTCCTTGTCTACTAAAACAATATTATAATGGAGTTTTGAATGATAAATGCCCCTGATTTTCGCTGACGGCAGCTGATTTTGCACGGTCCTAAAAACAGGCTCCATCTGAAAAGCGTCAATCACTGTCTGCAATGTTGAGTCTTTCGAACCATCGTTGACAATTACGATTTCGTATTGCGGGTATTCAAGCGTCAATAATGATTGAACCGTACTGATAATACCAATTTCTTCATTATAAGCAGGAACAATGATTGATACAGGCTTCGAGTAAACAGCATTCAAATTCACCTTACCTTCCAAATGTTTATCCAGATTCCTGTCTTTCCTCAGCTGAAAAAAAGCAAAGATCAGCATTAATGTATAGACAACAATAACAAATAACATATATATAAAGATTAATGAACTGAACACTTCATTAAACCAATATAGGATTGTTTCTGAATTCATTTATCATCACCCTAACTTCATGACTTCCCTTGCTATATCCGCCGCATACAAATCTTTTTTACTGTCGATGATTTGCTGCAATATTACTTGTCCCTTTGGCATGTTCAATAATGATAAGGCTGCCTGTTTACGTACTTGCCAATTCGAATCGGCTATTAGCAGCTCAAGAGCTTGATAGGATTTCTCCTCTTTTACAAACCGCAATATTTTCGCCATCATCAGCCTCTCTTCCCAGCTGGCAGAAGCAACAAAGCGCTCGTACAGTTGGAGATCCGAAATCATTCCGAATGAGGCAATCGCTTTTAGAACCCGGATTCTTAACTCCTGATTATCCGATGTTAACAAACGCTCATAGAAAGAGAGAGAATCATTACTTACATTTGTGCTTAAACTCAGATAATCAAGAAGAGCAAGTTTCAGCACGATTGGCAAGGAATCAAAATGGTTTGTGAAATAGTCGATATACCCTTCATCAATCGTCGATAATAAAAGTTTATATTCATAGTCATTCAATGGTAATTTCGGTTGATAAACATGAGCATAAAACAAATTCCGATTATATTTTGCGACTACCCGCAACATTAGTAAATATTCTCCCATTTCATAATCACGTTTGTTTTTTAAATGCTGCTCAATGATCGGTACTAAAAAATCCAGTTCTAGCAATAATGTACGCTGCAAAACATTTAGACGGACCGATCGATCACGGCTTTTTATTTGCTCGATATAATAATTCTGCATATTCAATGATGCGTATTCGGAAATTTTCCTATGAATCGTCTCATTGTTGAGCGTTGTCAAATATGAAACAAACAAATGATCAATCGCCTTCATTGTAATATTATTTTCCGGCCGGTGATCCAGCGGTTCATTATAAACAAGATAGTTATACCATTCCGTTTTATATTGTTCGAAATATACATTCATCTTTTCATTGATCCGATCTCTTTCCATCCCTTTATATACTAAATACATAAATATACAGAAAATAACAATCAGCATGGTAATGCCGACAATGACCGCCCCGATTAAAAATTGACGATCAATCATATTAACGCGACCTTCTCAAATGATTTTTGATGCGGATCTCAAATATTTTCAAGTTAAAGGGACGGATAAAGTAAGCATCAGCACCATTTTCAAGGCAGTAAAGCTGGGCTTCTTCAGAATTACGAGTTGATATAAATAAAATCAAATATTTTTGATCATTCGGTAAACCGCGCAGAAAATGCAATACCTCAAAGCCATTTTTTCTAGGTAATATATCATTCAGCACGACAATATGAGGATGCTCACTTCGGTACCAGTCCGATTCCATAAATTCAAGTCCATCATTAAACACCCGGACCTCCAAATCCTGTTCAGCGGTTTCCAGATTATGAAACAGATTTGAAAAGATCGATTGTGTAATATGGTCATTTTCTATTATGCTTACTTTCATCTTGATGCGCTCTTTTTCCGTAAAATGAGGAATCGTTACTATTTGTGCTTCTGAAAAATCCAGGCTCATCACCTTTGTCTCGCCAGCTTCCAGTACTTCTTCAAGGGGATGAGAAGAATTCGCAATTTCTGCGATAACTGCTACAAGCGGCATTTTTAATGGTGACATCGCAGTTTGAAGCCGAACTAGAAATGATTTGGATTCCATTACTTTGCTGATTGTCAGGACCAAAATGATATATTGTTTTGACTGATGGGCAAACACAAAATCTGATTTTCGTAAGTTTTCTTTTACTAACTGATAAAAATCTTCGTAACTTACAGCTGCTTCCTCTGAATATTTCACGAAAACAAACGTAAAATGAATTCCCTTTTTTCTTATATAAGCCAGCTGCAAATCATATAGTTTCTTTAAATCTTGAAAATTTCCAATCCCATTACTAAACTGACCCGTCGTTACATTCACCTGTATTTCACCCCTATTCACGCATATAATTCAATCATTGCCGTTTTATGATTTATTGAATATTCGAGAATTTTTCCTGCAAAATATAATACGATTCTTTCAAACGTTCCTTGTATTCCGGAAGAGTCCAGCCTTCCCATGTATAGCTTTTCAGATCTGACTTATTTTCCGGGACACTCAGTTTCACTTCATTATTTTCGATAAGCAATAGCCCTACTTCAATCCCTTCTGTAATTTCCCTTGTCATCTCCTCATTCGCATACAAATCCGCCCATACTTCCAGACGACTAGGATCAGTAAAGTTCAGCAATAGCCACGGAATACGGATTTCTACTACACCTTCATCTTCATTGACTTCATAATCGGCCAGTGAATCATAATCCGGGCTTTCCGGATTGCCGTTTCCTTTCCTCAACTTTCCAGTCTCGTATTTTTCGAATGGATAGGTTTCATCGAGTATTGGAATCGTCAGCTGTTTATTAAGCGCATACTCAATGGGGTTAAATTGCCCGCTGTTTTTTTGAGTTACCCCTTCAAATGGGACTTGCCCCAAACGTTCACCATATAGTTTCTGAAACAGATCATAGTAGGCATCCACTTCTATTCTGCTATTTTCCCCATCTTTAATCGTAAGTACAAAATCTGCTTCATTTAATAGCGGGTAACCTTTATATGACGAATTCCCTTGGTTTTTTACTGTACTGAAATGAATCAATGGATAATAATCATTTGAAAACTCCACATTTTTTGCATCGAGCCGTAAATATAAATAACGTTCATCCGAATCCATATACATGTTCAGCTGTTCGGTTTCATACATCGGTTTTTTACCTGACCAATCTGATGTATCCCCATCCACTTTTATTTTCAATGTATCAAAGCTGAGCAGTCCGAATTGCTGTTCATTCGTTTGCGCATTGGACCAAAATGGCCGTTGATCCGGATTATCTAGATCCATCGTATTCCATGTCCGTTTGAACCATTCATCTTGCCAGGAGAATATCAAACCACCGAGCATCCCTTCGTGCAGAATATCTTCATAGAGACTGACTAAATATTCTCCTTGCTGGCGCTCTGTCACAAAGCCCTGATTCCAGCCAAACGGATTTTTATGGGTCAATCCGCGCGAAGCCGGTATGCCGAATTCCGATATTAGAATCGGTAGTCTGTGCGCTTTCTTCAAATCATTCAAATACGCAGCATAGTTGTTTGGCTTACCGCGATGGTCGATATACTGCAAATACTCAGGGGTAAAGTTCATAAAATCAGGGTAATACGGATACACATGATAATTTGCAAATTGACCAACTTGCTGAAGTTCATTTTTTTCATAAATAACATTCGGGTTTACCGATGCCATATCTTCCTCTTCACTCGGTTCATACGGATGGTCAAGTAAATCAGTCGTTACCCAATTCGTAAAACTGAATGGGCGCATCCAACTGTATTGCTCTTTTTCGTACTTGGCGGCATACTCCATTTGTTCAGCAAGCCATATTTCAAATGGTGCTGCGTCCTTTGTCGCAAAATACCGGCCGTCAAATTGAGGCTTGCCTTTATATTTTTCATTTACAGAATGAACTGCCTGCGGATACCATTCGATACCGATCATCCACCCTATTACATACGGAGCAACATTGGCAGTATAGCTCCCCGATGCATGACCAGGCTGATGTTCAATTTCTGCATTGCCATGAAGAATATCGACAATATCCTTCAATTCCTTTTGGAACTTCTCTGTAGGTTCACCATATACATCCAACTGCTCAATTACCGGCTCTTCTTCCAGCCATACCCCATGGAACAAGTAAATTGGCTGTTCATGCGACTCATTGTATTCGAGCAATGCTTCATAGAATGCAGGTGGATGAATTGTGTAAATTCGAATAGCGTTTGCATGCATTTCACCGATTGATTTAAGCCAGCCTGAATAATCTTCCTTAGTAATGCCAGCTTCACCCGGGAATAGACCCGGTTTTGCCATTCCGATATTTATCCCTTTAATCGTCATTTTCTGCCATTCGCCGTTTTGCAACACTTCAAATTTATCGGTCAATATCCGCGTATTATAGGCAACCCCCTGCTCGTAAACCGGTTCAACCGATGTCTTGGCTATTTGTTTTGAGTTCGGGGAATCCATATTTACATCATCACTTTCTGAAACGCATTTATTATTCATTAAATAGATCACCAGAAGAACCGAAATGAGAAGCAGCAACCCGAGTAAAATCATATTTTTCTTCAACAACGCCACCTGCCATTATTCAAAATAATAAAAAAGGGAAAGAATTACTTTATTGTTTCTCTTCCCCTTAAACACGGAGGAAAAACAGAAAATGGCTGATAGAAAAGGAAAACACCCATTTCTATAAGAAATGAGTGTTAACTATTATTAGTTATTAATATATTTTTCGAAAACATCGCCGAAATCTTTTTTCACAAATGATTTCTTTTGCTCGAGCAGCCAGCTATGTGAAAATGTTGTGATCTCCTTAAATGCTTCGGCTGGTGAAACCCCTTCATTGCCTGCGCGGCCGATTGCAGATGCAGCCAGATTCAAGCTTTGTTTTGCAGCATCCATACTAAATGTATTCGCTTTTTGTTCAAGTGAAATCGCATGAAGCGCTTTATATAGATCTTTAATTTCCGGTAAGTGTTTTTTATGAATATCAATGCTTAATGGCACATTTCCGATTACAAATTTAATCTCTACATCCAGATCAATTGTTCCGGCTGTTTCCAGCAGCACTTCTTCAATCGCAAAATGTTCATAATCATAACGACGCAGCATACGTTTTTTACTGATGGCATTTGCGCCATCTACATGGATTAATGCATAGTTTGTGAAGCAATACTCATCTGCTTTTGTTTTAATCAGGAAATAAATTTTTTCATCAACTTCATTAAAAATAAAATCATCCGAATCAGTTTTGTCAAAGTCCTGTCTTGAAATCACTACCCCAATATCTGATAGACCTAGTGCATCTGATGCTAATTTTTTAAACATTGTATTGCCTCCTTTAAATGAATAGTTATTATACGTTTCCATTCAAATAAAAGTTTCACCACAATGTCTACTCTTTAAGCATTTGTTTGAATTGCTGCCGGCTGATGGTGTAATTGTGCTTCTTTCTTTTTATACAGCTCTACTTTCGGCAATGGTTTAACAGGTAGTAATGTCTGTTTATCCTGCTGTAAAATGCCGTTTGCCGTAATTCGGGCTGATTCCAGAATAATTGGCAAGCCACTGCCAGGGTGTGTACCACCACCGACTAACCAGCATTGATCCAGCTCTTCAAATTTATTGCGCGGACGGAATACAAGCATTTGCGATAATTGGTGACCTAAGTTGAATGTTGCACCTTTATATACATGAATATCGCGTTCCCAGTCAGCAGGTGTAATCATTTTCTCTTCTTCGATATATTCCCAAATGTCCTTAACACCAAGTTTATCTGCCACCATATTTAAAACCATATCCCGGAAAGGACCCGCCTTTTCTGCCCAGTCAATTCCGCTCATATTATTCGGTACCGGTACTAAAATATATAATGTCGATTTCCCTTTTGGAGCAACCGTTTCATCCGTTACGACCGCATTTTGAATATAAATTGACGGATCTTCGGACATCAGTTTTGTTTTAGTAATTTCCTCTACATTTTTACGGTAGTCTTTCGCAAACCAAATTGTATGGTGCGGTAAATCAAATCGTTTATTGACACCTAAATACAGCATGAATGTTGAACAAGAATATTGTTTTTTCTCAAGTTTTTCCGGTTTGTATTTTTTCAGTAGACCCGGCTCGACAAGATGTGTCATCGCATGGGCAAAATCTCCGTTAATAATGACCTCATCCGCTTCAATTTCCTGACCATCTTCCAGCAGTAAGCCCGTCACTTTTCTGCCCTTTGTTTTTAATTTTTTCACACCGTTATTGAGAAGGATTTTCCCGCCTGATTCCAGCACAACTCTGCCCATTGCTTGTGTCAGCTTATTGATGCCGCCTTTAATGTGATAAACGCCGTACGCATGTTCAATATACGAAAGAATCGAAAATGCGCCGGGACTTTCCCAAGGTGACATTCCTAAATATTTCGCCTGGAATGTGAAAGCGAGCTGCAATTCTTCTTCGTTAAAGAATTTCGACAGTGTATCAACTAGAGAATTTCCTATTTCCAACTCTTTGAACGCTTTCATCACTTTCGGATTGAACAGATCTGTCAGCTTATTCATCGGTGCCTGCAGTACTGGTGCCAGCACTTCAAGTTTCTTTTGCGTCTGCTCCATGTAGCGCTCATAGCTACCCTCATTCCCAGGGAAAAGCTCGTTGATTTGACGGATCATCTCATCGGCATCACGCGTCATATTAATTTTTTTATTATGGTAAATCAGTTGGTACATCGGATTCAAATCAATCAGATCCACATAGTCGTGAATATTTCGGCCTGTTAACTCAAAAATTTCTTCGGCAATGTACAGCATATTTAAAAATGTCGGGCCCATATCAAATTTATAATCACCAAGCTTAATCTCGCTTGTTCGCCCACCTACATATGCCTGCTTTTCATAAATCGTTACTTCATACCCTTTATGTGCCAATAACATGGCAACCGCTAATCCACCGGGTCCTGCCCCTACCACTGCAATTTTTTTCATTTCTATTTCCTCCCTATTCTGATTCGATATTGTACAATGTTTCACTTGTTAAGTTTGATTTGTATAATGTTTAGAGGTATTCTTCGTTCTTTCTAACGTTGCTATTAATAAACTTTGATATATTAACTGTTTTAAATAAATATTTGTCCAGTGACTTCGTTATATGTTATACAAACATTATACATACTTATTTTTTGTTATACAAGAGGAAAATACATTTAATTTGAGATAATTTACAAATAGGAGGGAGACGGTTTACAAATTAAAAAGCCTTAATTTCTCTTTTCGTGAGAAATTAAGGCTTTTTATAGGTTTATTATTCAAATTCATACGAAATCGCCGCAAGCGCATAAAATGGCGCGGTCTCTGCCCGTAAAATACGTGGCCCCAGTGACATTGTCTGTGCACCGGCTTCAAGCATTATTGCCGATTCATTGCGGGAAATGCCGCCTTCAGGTCCGAAAATACAAAGGATGCGCGGTGTTTTTTCCGTATTCAATGACTGCAGCTTTTGTTTAAAAGTCGTACGTGTCGCCAACTTCGCGTCTTCTTCGTCTGCAATGTATACGGCATCATAGTTTGAGAATGTTTGTACAAGCTGTTTGAAACTGATTGGTTGTACAACATTCGGTACATATGTACGATGCGATTGCTCGGCCGCTTCCTGAGCAATTTTTTGCAGGCGTTCCTGGTTTTTCTTCGCTTTTTTATCATCCCATTTAACAATCGAACGTTCTGCAGCAAAAGGAATCAGTGCATGCATCCCGAGCTCCGTCGCTTTTTGTGCAATCAGTTCCAATTTATCGCCTTTTGGCAGACCGCATGCGATATCGACTTTAACCGGCATTTCCGGTGAAGGTATTGTCGTACCTGTTTTTTTCGCACGGACATCCTGATCGAGTTCGATAATTTCACAAACATGCGCTACATTATCGTGTACAACGATGATCTCTTCCCCAACGGTCATACGCATCACTTTTGAAATATGGCGTGCGTTTTCTCCGGAAATGATAAATTGGTCCATATCACTATCCACTGTATCTACAAAATATCTTTGCATTGTCTTCACTCCTTGTTGATAACGTAAAAATCGAACATTTTGCCCCATAGCAAAATGTTCGATTTTCGATTAAACGATTTAATTAAGGACGACGAGAAATAATCGCTACCCAATCTTCCATCATCAATACTTCTTCAATGACAAATCCGGCTTTTTCAAGAGCTGCTTTGACATCGTCTTTTTTCGCTCCGATAATACCAGATGTCACGTAGATGCCGCCTGGTTTTACAATTGAAAAGGCATCATCTGTAAATGACATAATGATTTCCGCCAAAATATTCGCTACAACAATATCAGCCGGTTCTTTTACTGTGTCCAAAAGATTGCCGTGGAATACTTCAACAATATCACTCATTTTATTCAGTTCAACGTTTTCACGCGCTGCATTTACCGCTACTTCATCTAAGTCCAATGCATGAACGCTCTTCGCTCCCAGCATGGCAGCACCAATAGATAGTACACCAGATCCTGTACCAACATCGACAACTGTGTGGTCATGCTGTACAACTTTTTCAAGCGCCTGTAAACACATTACTGTTGTAGGGTGTGTTCCTGTTCCGAACGCCATTCCCGGGTCCAGCTCAATGATCAGCTCATCCGTCGTTACTGGTTTGTAGTCTTCCCAAGTCGGGACAATTGTGAAGCGTTCCGAAATTTTCACCGGATGGTAGTACTGTTTCCATGCTGTTGACCAATC
This sequence comes from Solibacillus sp. FSL R5-0691, assembly GCF_037974225.1. Taxonomy (GTDB): domain Bacteria; phylum Bacillota; class Bacilli; order Bacillales_A; family Planococcaceae; genus Solibacillus. The sequence continues at coordinate 1,067,165 of NZ_CP150231.1, read as the reverse complement.
TTCTTCATCAACTTCACAAAGTGTTAATACATTTTCACCAATATTAATATCAAAGTTTACAAGGTTTGCGATTGCAAGCTTAATTTCTTCGATTGTTTCCGCTAAAAAGCTTGAAGCCGATAAATATGCTTTTACAATGACACCTGTTTTCGGAAAATCTTCAGGATTCAGTGCATAAATTTCACCAAATTTATCGATTCTCTCTTTATCTAATTCCTTTGAATCTTCAATTACTACACCGCTTGCGCCAGCTTCGTGTAAAATGTTCGTCACTGCATCAACAGCTTCATGCGTTGTTAAAATCGAAAGTTCTGTCCATTTCACTTGCAATACACTCCTTAGTCGCCTTTAATTTTTTTCTTAATTTTGTCGAACAGCGAGCTTCCATGTTCTTCCGGAATGTCTCCACTGATTTCTGCAAATTCACGTAACAATTGTTTTTGTTTTTCCGTTAATTTTGTCGGTGTGACAACATTTACGATGACATACTGGTTCCCCATGCCATAGCCGTGTACATTTTTTACGCCTTTATCTTTCAGACGGAATTGTGCACCGGATTGTGTGCCTGCAGGAATTTTCAGTTTCACTTTCCCGTGAATTGTCGGTACTTCGATTTCATCACCTAATGCTGCTTGCGGGAATGTTAATTTTAGTTCATATAAAATATCATCACCGTCACGCTCAAAATACTCGTGCTTGCGAACATTGAAGATAATGTATAAGTCGCCGGCCGGACCATTGTTGTATCCTGCTTCACCTTGACCTGCTACGCGTAGTTGCTGACCATCATCAACACCTGCCGGGATTGTGATTTTGATTTTTTTCTTTTTCGTAATTGTACCAGTACCGCGACATGGTGAACATTTTTCCACAATGATTTTACCTTGACCACGACATGATGGACAAGAACGTTTGTTTACCATACGGCCAAATGGTGTGTCGACTGCCTGGTTAATCTGACCAGCGCCATTACATTGTGAACATGTTTGTGGATGCGTACCTGATTTTGCACCAGAACCGTGACATGTATCACATGTTTCTTCTTTTGGAATCTCGATTTCTGTTTCTTTACCGAATACTGCTTCTTCGAAAGAAATGTTCATACGGAACTGTAGATCGTCACCTTTACGTGGGGCGTTTGGATCTTGACGTCGGCCGCCTCCGAAGAACGAACTGAAGATGTCCTCGAAACCGCCGAATCCAGCACCGCCTCCGAAGCCGCCGCCACCAAATCCGGCATTTGGATCTTCATGGCCGAACTGGTCATAGCGTGCGCGTTTTTGGTCGTCTGACAGCACTTCATACGCTTCTGCGACTTCTTTAAACTTTACGTCTGCACCCTCTTCTTTGTTTAAATCAGGGTGATACTGTTTGGATAATTTACGATACGCTTTTTTTATTTCATCTTTGCTTGCACCTTTGCTCAGGCCAAGTACTTCATAGTAATCGCGCTTACTCATTGTTCACTCTCCGCTCTTTTTACATAACGTCTATTTTATCATGTTGAAAATTTGATGTATAGCTTTTGCTTTAGTTCATCTTATATGAAATTAAATAATGTTTCGGTTTGTTCATAAAGTCCGTTGCTTTCACTCCGGCTGAAGTTAGAGTGTGCATTTCTACTTTTCCTTGAATAGCATCCATATTAGCCACTGAAGTTTCTACTTTAAGATTGAAAATTTCTACTTTCCCATGGATAACTTCCACATTAGTCGCTGAACTTTCTACTTTCGCTTCAATAAGTTCTACTTTCTCTCGGGAATAGGCTAATAAAACTTGCACTTTCTACTTTAAGGCCGAACATTTCTACTTTCTCATAGATAACTTCTACTTTACTCGCTGAACTTTCTACTTTCGCTTCAATAAGTTCTACTTTCTCTCGGGAATCGGCTAATAAAACTTGCACTTTCTACTTTAAGGCCGAACATTTCTACTTTCTCATAGATAACTTCTACTTTACTCGTTGAACTTTCTACTTTCGCTTCAATAAGTTCTACTTTCTCGCGAGGATTTGCTAATAAATTTGAACTTTCTACTTAAAGGCCGAACATTTCTACTTTCCCACAAAAATCCGCTAATAAGCCCAGCACATATCACGACAAGCATAAAAGCCAAAGCCGCAAGCGGTCTTTGGCTTTTATGTGGAAATCAGAAAGAATTATTTATTGTCTTTGTCGTCTTTTACTTCTTCAAAGTCAGCGTCTACGATACCGTCGTCTTTTTGGCCAGCGTCTGCTGCGCCTTCGAAGCCTTCAGCGCCGCCTTGTGCTTGTGCAGCTGCTGCAGCTTGCTCGTAAACTTTCATTACTAATGGTTGTAATACGCCTTCTAATTTTTCTTTAGAAGCTTTGATGCCTTCAAGCTCGCCTTTTTCTAAAGATGCTTTTAACTCGTCGCGTGCATCTTCAACAGATTTCTTTTCGTCTTCTGTGATTTGCTCGCCTAAGTCTGTGATTGTTTTATCCACTTGGAATACTAATTGGTCTGCTTCGTTGCGAAGATCTGCTTCTTCTTTACGTTTCGCATCTGCTTCAGCGTTTGCTTCTGCATCTTTAACCATACGCTCGATTTCTTCTTCTGATAAACCTGAATCAGATTGGATCACGATTGTTTGTTCTTTTTGTGTACCTAAGTCTTTCGCTTTAACTGATACGATACCGTTCGCATCAATATCGAATGTTACTTCGATTTGTGGAATACCACGTGGTGCTGGTGGAATATCAGATAATTGGAAGCGACCAAGTGTTTTGTTGTCTGCTGCCATTGAACGTTCACCTTGTAATACGTGAATGTCTACTGCTGGCTGGTTGTCAGCAGCTGTTGAGAACACTTGAGATTTAGATGTTGGGATTGTTGTGTTACGATCGATTAATTTCGTCATAACGCCGCCCATTGTTTCGATACCTAATGATAATGGTGTTACGTCTAATAATAATACGCCTTGTACGTCACCAGCTAATACGCCACCTTGTACAGCAGCACCCATTGCTACTACTTCGTCCGGGTTTACGCCTTTGTGCGGCTCATGACCAGTTGCTTTCTTGATTGCTTCTACTACTGCAGGAATACGAGTAGAACCACCAACTAAGATTACTTTATCTAATTCAGAAGCAGAAAGACCTGCATCTGATAACGCTTGACGAGTTGGAACGATTGTACGCTCTACTAAGTCTTTTGTTAAATCATCGAATTTTGCACGTGATAATGACATTTCTAAGTGAAGCGGGCCATCAGCACCTGCTGTGATGAATGGTAATGAAATTTGAGTTGAAGTTACACCTGATAAGTCTTTTTTCGCTTTTTCAGCTGCATCTTTTAAACGTTGCATTGCCATTTTGTCTTTTGATAAGTCTACTGAGTTTTCTTTTTTGAACTCTTCTACTAAATAAGCGATGATTTTGTCGTCGAAGTTGTCACCACCAAGTTTGTTGTCACCAGCAGTTGCTAATACTTCGAATACGCCGTCAGCTAATTCAAGGATCGATACGTCGAATGTACCGCCACCTAAGTCGAATACTAGGATTTTTTGGTCAACTTCTTGTTGATCTAAACCGTAAGCTAATGCTGCAGCTGTTGGTTCGTTGATGATACGCTCTACTTCTAAACCAGCGATTTTACCAGCGTCTTTTGTTGCTTGACGTTGTGCATCGTTGAAGTAAGCAGGAACTGTAATAACAGCTTTTGTTACTTTTTCACCTAAGTAGTCTTCAGCATAACCTTTTAAGTATTGTAAAATCATTGCAGATACTTCTTGTGGTGTGTACTCTGTATCTTCCACTTTCACTTTTTCGTTTGTACCCATTTTTGATTTGATAGAAATGATTGTGTTCGGGTTTGTTACAGCTTGGCGTTTTGCTACTTCACCAACTTGTTTTTCTCCATTTTTGAATGCTACTACAGATGGAGATGTACGGTTACCTTCTGGGTTTGGAATTACTTTTGGTTCTCCGCCTTCTAATACAGATACACAAGAGTTTGTTGTTCCTAAGTCAATACCGATAATTTTACTCATAATTTAATTTTCCTCCTAATAGTAAAAAACAAAATGTGTTAATTTAAAAAATATATAGATAGCACCGAAAAGCACTAAATTACTCGTTTACAGATACCATTGACGGACGCAGTACACGGTCCTTTAACTGATACCCTTTTTGCAGTTCGCGTAAAATGACGCCAGTTTCCTTTTCGCTGTCCTGCTCCTGCATTACAGCTTGGTGGAAGTTCGGATCGAAGCTTTCGCCCTCTGCCGGAATGATCGTAAGACCTTCTTTTTCCGTTGCAGCAACTAACTGATCATATACCATCTGTACACCTTTATATAATGAAGTCGCTTCTTCTGTTGTTACTTCTACTTGCAGTGCGCGGTCTAAATTGTCCAGCACTGGTAAAAGTTCAGTCAGTAAGCTCTGTGCACGGTATTTCTCGGCTGCTTCACGATCTAAGCGTGTACGGCGAGCTAAGTTATCGTAGTCGGCACGCAAACGCAGATAGCGCGCATCCTCTTCAGCAAGTTTCGCTTCAAGTTCAGCGATTTTCTGATCTTTTTCATCTACTGCAGTTTCTTCTGTTTCAGTAGTTTCAGCTGTTTCCACTACTTCTTCCGTAGTTTCTTCCTGCTGCAATTCTTCATTGTTTTTTGTTTCTGACACTTCTTTTCCTCCTCGAGTATCAATCATTCAAAAATTCAGCGGCTATGTATACTAAGACCGCTGAATCAACGGTTTTACTTCTTATTATCGAAGAACGCTCTGGACAGACTGTTTGTCATAACATCCAATAATGTCACAACACGTCGGTAGTCCATGCGCGTCGGGCCGATAATTGCGATTGCCCCCTGCTGTTCTTCCCCTACAAGGAAGGAAGCGGTGATGACACTGCAGTTTTCCATTGCTAAATGATTGTTTTCTGAACCTATTCGGATTTGAATACCATTTTTCTGTTCATTGAATAAAGTTTGAACTTGGCTTTCCTTGTCGATCAGATCCATCAGCATTCGCATTTTTTCTAGATCATGGAACTCCGGCTGATTCAACATATTGGACTTACCACCGTAATAAACTTTATTTTCGTGATGGTTTGAAGTAATGGATAACAATGACCGAATAATCGAATCGGATGCATGTATATGAGACTTCAATACCGATATCGCCTCAGTTTGAAGCTTTACCGGAAGTTCATATAACGGCACACCGACTAGGCGGTCATTCAAAATGTTAACCATTTTTTCAATATCATGCGGGTTAAAACCCGGTGGTAACGTTAGTGTTCGATTTTCTACATGACCGTTATCTGTGATGATAATAGCCACCGCTGTTTGTTCTGTTAACGGTACAATCTGGAATTTCTTGACACGGTGTTTTTGAACATCCGGACCGAGTAAAATGGTCGTGTATGTCGTCAATTCCGATAATATATTTGCGGATTCTTTAATGATTTGTTCTGCTTCAACAATCTGTTTTTTAAAGAGCGACTGGATTTGCGCTACTTCGCCACTCGAAATGATTTGAGGCTGAAGTAAATGGTCGACATAAAAGCGATACCCTTTTTCAGAAGGGACCCTTCCTGAAGAAGTATGCGTTTTTTCTAAAAAACCCAGTTCCTCCAAATCTGCCATTTCATTACGTATTGTAGCAGCACTATACGTAATACCTTCTTTTTTGGATAGTTGACGCGAACCAACAGGCTGTGCTGACATCACAAATTCGTCTACGATTACTTGCAATAGTTGTAACTGCCGATTTGTTAACATCTTTCTCACCTCTGTTAGCACTCGATTAAGAGGAGTGCTAATATATTTATAAATTAGCAAATCTCTAAATTGATGTCAATGAATTCGTCCGTTTTTTTTAACTTTTTTCAAGTACCGCTACAAAAAGATTATTCCCCTACTAAAAACCGCTGAAATACTTCATTGCCGATAAACCGGCCCTTTCTTGTTAAACGGATTCCTTCAGAGTCAATTTCAATGAGATGTTCTTCCTGTAATTGATCGATTATTTCCTTATATATAGTAAGCATCGGCTGACCGAATTTCTTCTCAAACTCTCCATGTGTCACGCCGGCAGATTTTCTTAAACCTAAAAACATCTGCTCTTCCAGCTTCTCATCACCCGTCACTTCATGTTCATGCAATAAAGGACGCTCTCCTGCCATCACTGTTTCAATATATTTTTTGATCGGTGCGACATTGGAATAGCGTACGCCTTCCAAGTAACCGTGAGCACCAGCGCCAAATCCTGCGTATTCGTCATTATCCCAATAGATTTTATTATGTGTTGACTCATAGCCTTCATTCGCGAAATTACTGATTTCGTATTGCTGGAGTCCATGCGCTTCCATCGTGTCCATCAAAACACCATACATGTCCGCTTCCAGATCTTCTGTCGGCAAATGGAGCTTTCCTTTTGCATACTGGATATAAAAGATCGTTTTAGGCTCTACAATAAGCGAGTACGCTGAATAATGCGGCAGCTTCAGTGCCAAGGCTTTTTCAAGCGTTTCCTGCCATTGTTCCATCGTCTGGCCAGGCAGACCATACATTAAATCAATGCTTATATTTTTAAATCCAACGTTTTTGGCGTTTTGGATTGTTTCATATACATGTTCATTCGAATGGGTACGTCCGATTTTTTTCAGTAGTGACTGGTCGAATGATTGGACGCCCATACTTAAACGGTTGACGCCTCCATTATATAGTGCCTGCAATTTATCGATTGTCAGTTCATCCGGATTTGCTTCACTGCTAAACTCTTTTACGGATGACATCGGAATATGTTTCGTAATAAGCGACAATAATTTTTCAATTTGCTCTGCGGACAGTGCAGTCGGGGTTCCGCCACCGAGAAAAATCGTTTCGATATTCGTGAACGCTTCCGGCATCGCGGCAACCGTCATTTCCATTTCCCGTCCGAGCGCTTCAATATATTCATCAACTGGCTGATTTTTAAAAAACACTTTATTAAAATCGCAGTAGTTACAAATTTGATGACAAAAAGGAATGTGAATATATACACCTCTAGCCATTTAAATCACTTCCTTATTCTAGTTGTTCTCCTATATTGTAGCCTTTCTCCACTAAAATACAAACCACGGACCCTCGGAAAAAGGACAACAAAAAAAGCTTTGCTAAATGAAGATTCATTCAACAAAGCTGGAATCATCTATTAAATAGAAAATACAGGCTCTTCATTATTCATTAACATAACCAAATCAATTGCCGTCATTTCTGGCAACTTTGCACAAAATTGTTTCGCTTCTTCAGCTGTATCGAACTGGAAGGCATCCAATTCTTTTGTAATTTCATATTGATCGTTCATAAGCTGAGTCATATAAAGGCGGACAGTTGGATGGCATCGCTTCGTTTTGTCAAAGTTTTCCCCAGCAATGACAATACCTGTATCCGCTGACGTTTTGCTAACGATCGTTTCGATAATATGTAGCTCATCCTGGACAAACCACGTTGGTACGATTAGTTGAATTTGACTGTTCATAAAAAATACATCCCCTTTAATATTATATTTATCTTATGACAAATTTAATTGATCACAGCAATTATTATGTATTTGTCACGTTAAACAAAACGACACTTTCGCAAACATTCTGAATTCTGAAGTCTGCGGTGAAATGAAATGGTGCGAAACAAGTATTTACTACTATTCTCTCTATATAATTTCGTATTAACAAATTAAATACGTATTTTTATACCACTATTCTACTACAGTCAATAATTTATTAAAAGCTACATTCTTAAAAATATTCTTAATATTAAATCAATGACTATAGGCGGATTGCATTATGGAATAATTTTACATATAGTTCGTTAATATGACTTCTTGATTAAAGATAACAGTTTTCATGATAAATTTCATCAGTTTTCAGAAAATAATTACAATTTTTCATATATTTTTATCTTTTGTTGTCAATCACTTATAGATGTTACAGTACTATAATAAAATTTAAAATGGTTTCGACAAAACTCGTCATAATTAGATTTAAATCGCTTTTTTGCTTATATTAAATTATGTATTTTTTACAATTATTTGGATGTTTTTATCAAACCTAGTATGATTGCTCGGCTCCCTATCGTTTTTAAAATCAAAAAATTACTATAAATTGATCTAAACTTATTCGTCACTTATTCATGCATATTCGCCACTTCATAAACTTATTCGTCAACTGGAAACAGATATTAGTCAAACCGTTTGATTTAATCGCCAATCCCCGTCCAAAACAAAAAAGCTATACAAGCCGGAAACTCCAGCCTGTAAAGCTTTATTACATAAATTCTTTCGTCAGCTGATCAAATTGTTCTTCTGATAAGCTAATATCGATATCTGTTAACGGCAGCTCTGAATAGCCTTTGATTTTCTCCTGATACGAAGTTGTTTCAGTATCCTGATAAATAATACCTGTTACAAGACCTTCATGGCGCATTACTGTTTGCATCGCTTGTTCACGGTTTGAAGAATCATAGCCTTCGATGTCAGCAAGCTTTGTTAAATTCTCTTTGAACCAGTCGTACGTGTTTACTTTGTTGTACGTTACACATGGTGAGAATACGTTGATGAACGAGAAGCCTTTATGGTTCAGACCGGCCTCAATCATCGCTGTCAGTTCTTTAATATCTGTCGAGAAGCCTTGTGCCACAAATGTCGCACCTGCAGTTAACGCAACTTCCAACGGTTTTAATGAGGGCTCGATTGCTCCACCCGGTGTTGATTTCGTAATGAAACCAGCAGCTGAACGTGGAGACGTTTGGCCTTTTGTTAATCCGTAAATTTGGTTATCCATTACTACATACGTAATGTCGATGTTACGGCGGATCGCATGGATTGTGTGACCCATACCGATCGCGAAGCCGTCACCGTCACCGCCTGAAGCGATAACTTTCAAGTCTTTGTTTGCCATTTTTAGGCCTTGTGCAATCGGTAATGCACGACCGTGAATGCCGTGGAAGCCGTATGAGTTAATATAGCCTGAAATACGACCAGAACAGCCGATACCTGAAATAACAGCTAGTTCGCTTGGTTCATAGCCCACGTTTGCTGCAGCACGCTGAATCGCCGCTTGTACGGAGAAGTCACCACAACCTGGACACCAGTTTGGTTTTACGGAATTTCGGAAATCTTTAAATGTTGCCATGATTAAATTTCCTCCTTCACTAAGTTTGTTAATTCACGTGGTAGGAATGGTGTACCATCGTATTTTAAAATCGATTTCGTCTTCGCGTGACCACCGATATTCATTTTCATAATATTTGCTAGCTGACCTGTCGCATTGTTTTCAACGACAATCACTTTTTTCGCTTTATCCATCAATGCACTCATCTCTTCTGCAGGGAATGGATGGATCAGCTTAATATGTGCATGGTTTACTTTAACCCCTTCAGAGTTCAGTTTTTCCTGAACTTCTTCAATTGCTCCGCGCGTCGAGTTGAAGCCTACAAGTAATACGTCTGCCTCTTCATGTGGCGCGTTTACATATACCGGGTTTTCAAAGCGGACATGCTGCAGTTTACGCATACGCTTATCCATTTGCGTGCGACGATTGCCCGTTGCTTCAGATGGCTTACCTGTTTCATCGTGCTCTACACCCGTTACGTGGTGAATACCGCCTTTTGTACCTGGCAGGACACGTGGTGAAATGCCGTCTTCTGTATTTTCATAACGCTTGAAGTAATCTTTTGATTCTACATCTTCAACCGCTTCCACAATTTTACCGCGGCGAATTTCAATTTTGCTGTAATCGAACGGATCAACCGACTGCTTACCTAATGATAACTGCAAGTCTGTCATAACGATTACCGGGATTTGTAATTCTTCGGCAATGTTAAACGCCTGAATCGTATCATAAAACGCTTCTTCCATTGTAGAAGGCGCAATTACAACTTTCGGAATTTCACCGTGTGTACCGTAGAGCATCGCCATTAAATCCGATTGCTCCTGCTTTGTCGGTAAACCTGTCGATGGACCACCACGTTGTGTATCGAAAATAACAAGCGGCTGTTCCGTCATACCTGAAAGACCGATTGCTTCCATCATTAATGAAAGACCAGGACCAGCTGATGCAGTGAATGCACGCACACCGCCGTAGTTGGCACCGATTGCCATTGTTGCTGCAGCAATCTCATCTTCTGTTTGAATAACCGCTCCACCTACTAATGGAAGCTTTTTGATCATGTATTCCATAATTTCTGATGCCGGTGTAATTGGATATGCCGCCATGAAACGAGAGCCGGCTGCCAATGCACCTAATGCCGCTGCATCGTTACCGATCATGAACATACGGCGTTTTCCGTCTGCAGGCGCAATTTCCCATGTGCCTACACGGTCACCGATTTGCTCTGAAATTGCATGACGACCACGCTCAATCGCTTCAATATTCTTCGCAACGACCTCTTCACCTTTACGTCCGAAAATTTCATTTACAACACTTTGGAAAACCGATTCATCCAAGTTTAAAAGTGCTGCCGTTGCACCAATCGCAACCATGTTTTTCATTAGAGACGTACCAAGTTCAGCCGCAATCTCCGTAAACGGTACCGCGTATAATGGCGCAACACTGTCTTCCGGGTTTTTCGGATCAAATTTCGCATCCGCTAAAATGATACTGCTCGGTGTTAATTCTTTATAGTTCACGTCGATTGTTTCCTGGTCAAACGCCACTAGTATATCTAAGTCGTCCGCAATAGCGCGTACTTCTGTCGGACGAACCGTAATTTTATTATTCGTATGGCCACCTTTAATACGAGAAGAGAAATGACGGTAACCGTATAGGAAATACCCTAGACGATTCATTGCCATTGAGAAGATTTCACCTGTACTCTCAATCCCTTCACCTTGCTGCCCACCGACTTTCCATGAAAGCTGATGTAACATATCAACATCTCCTTAAGTTCTGTATTATATAAATGAATAAAGCCGTTACGTGCTTTATTACTGAGCAGCTGTCGTATAGCACAGCCAAGTTATAGTTTTTTCCTACATTAGTTTAACATGAAGTTTTCGTCTCATCTATTGCAAATGTCATATCAATATAAAAATCAGACCTTTGACGGAAAGTTCTGTACACAAATTGTTTTGAATTAAAACAAGATTTCTATTCCCTAAAATTTATATGGGAAATCTTTTATTGGAGGACGATTGAATATGTAAGATGGTTGCGTACTAGAAGGAGCGCAGTATATGGGAGGTGGATTTTTTTCTCTTAAAAGAGGAAGTGGCTAATATCCACTAATTATTGACTAATATGTACTCCAAAGTGGCGAAAATATAAACGAAACTGACTAATAAGTAAATGCATTTGACTAATAAACCATCAGAAGTGGCAAAAAAAGCCGATAAACCCACAAACAATCCACATCTCTTCTATTTAAATATACCCCCAAACAAAAATACACCCGCTTAGCCCAGATTGGGTGCTAAGCGAGTGTATGGGTCTTCATGGATTAACGATTTCTTTTTTCAACGAGTAGTTTTAATGCCGTACGATCTTCTCCTGCAATGATGATGTCCGCGAAAGCCGGCGCACAAATCAGATCTGTGCCGCTTGGGGCTACAAACCCTCGAGCGATTGCTACTGCTTTAATTGCCTGGTTTAACGCACCTGCACCTACCGCCTGCATTTCAGCAAACCCTTGCTCTCGTATAACCGCAACGAGTGCTCCTGCAACAGAATTAGGATTAGAACGAGATGATACTTTTAATGAATCCACAGCTATTTCCTCCTCATCTAGTACTGCTTTATCTTTTTTTAGGCAATTTTTATTGCCTGTACGTCATTGTATGCGCTTTATGAAGCAATTAGAATCCGTTTTTTACAACTACTGTAATAAAATATTCAGATTATTCACCGAAACGGTAATCTTCATAATAATATATAAACCATTTACTTTATTACAGTTAGTCACCCTTTATTTTTACCAAGATTTCTTCGACCTCATATTCCATCAATTTAATCAAGCAATTATTTTGTCAACACGTATTATGTTCCTTTTCTTGAAAAAAGAGAGTAGACTTTGCTATTTACAAAGTTCTACTCTCTTCTACATTTATAATAGTAGTGTGTAAATGTCACTTTATGCATTAAGCGAGATGACAAGCGATATAATACAAAAAATAATAGCAATGATAATACCTGATTTCCATCGCTCTTTTATCACATGTCCCCTTCTTTCTGTTATTAGTGTACTAATCTTTTTATTTAGTATTTAAACATATTCAACAAGTTGGGAAACTATACATATTAATTATCTCTTACTTTTAAACAGGACTTGCCAACCTTTAAATAAACTAATAAAAGACACATTTAGGGTACAGAAAAAGTATGTCTTTTAAGTATGCTCATCTAGTCTAATCTAGTCCTGAGAGCTATACAGTATTCCTCTTAAATGAATAAAACACCTATCACTAAATCAAAAAGGTAATAACCTTTCTTTTTTCAGTAATAGGTGTTTAAAATTAATATTTATTTACGCTTGAAACGGGTTATCCTCATTAATGAGTACACGTTCCTGCCGAATTGCTTTACCTGTTTTGTCATCAATTTCAACGAAGAAGGCACTTAATACAGCGCGACCTTTTTTCGGTACTTCATAGCGTGCAGGCATGTTTGTCAGGAACTTATAAATGACATTGTCTTTCCCCATACCTAAAATTTCATCATATGGACCTGTCATGCCGACGTCCGTAATATAGGCTGTTCCACCCGGATAAATACGGTTGTCCGCTGTTTGGACATGTGTATGTGTTCCGACAACGACCGATGCTTTACCGTCCAAATGCCAGCTTAATGCGATTTTTTCACTTGTTGCTTCAGCATGGAAATCGACAAATACGATCGGCGACGTTTTTTTCGCTTCTTCAACCATTTCGACTGCCATCGCAAACGGATCTTCATGCGGCGGTAAAAACACGCGTCCGTGCAAATTAATTACCGAAATCGTCACACCGTTTTTCGACACTTGGGTCATCCCGCGTCCTGGTGCATCTTTTGAAAAGTTTGCCGGACGCACTAAGTAATCGGCATCATCGATAAAATCAAAGATATCTTTGTTGTCCCACGTATGGTTACCCATAGTAATGACATCGACACCCATTTGCAGTAAATCATTATAAATCGCACGTGTAATCCCGCGCCCTGCTGCAGCGTTTTCACCGTTTGCAATAACAACATCCAAATTATATTTTTTCTTTAATCGAGGCAAATACTGCTCTACCGCATCACGACCGATTGAACCGACGATATCGCCAATAAATAATACTTTCATTTATAAAACCACTCTTTCTGTTCTTCAACATCTAATCATTTTATCACTTTTTCCATACAGGACGCAAAAAAACTGCTACAAAATGAATTGTAACAGAGTAAGACGCTAACATTTTGAGTTTTCATGCCAATTCCAGGCATCTTCAATCATTTCATGTACATTTTGTTCAGCCTGCCATCTATGCTCCGGTTGCATGTTTTTTGAACTAACCTCAGACAAATCATACATCCTAAATGATGGCTTCTCCCTCTCCAACGCTTCAAGTGCCCCAACATGCGAATTTGCTACATCGCTCACATTATTAAAACCACGGTTGCCTGTCCCATCAATCGCAGATTCCGGTTTTTCACTAACCGTAGCCTGTACACCAGTGCTCTTACAGTAACGAAGAACGATTCCATTCATATCATAGGCTTTTGTATAAACTTCAAGCATTTGTTCAATCATACATTTCTGGCCTTGTAAAAGCTCCTCCTCTTCTGAACATGCCATAACGGCTGAAGAGAGCAAGATATTTTTCACTCTGCACGCCCGCATGACTTTCAATAACGCTAATGTACCACCGACATTATTTTCATAGTAATATTCAGGATTCCCCATTGCCTCGTTGACTGAGTCCGATGCTGCAAAATGGAGTACAGATTGAACCGGAAACAATGTAAATATTTGTGTTAACCGTTGCTGGTCCGATAATTCGCCTTCAATAAAAATGGCCCGCTCATCGACTGCTCCGCGGTGTCCTGTGGATAAATTATCATACACAACGACCGGCCCTTTTTCCAGTAATAAATTTACGACATGGCTTCCAACAAAGCCCGCTCCACCAACGACTAATATCACAAATATTCCCCCTTATCGAGCTTCGAATTTTACTTGTACAGTAGCAAGTTTGTTTACTCTTTTTAAGCCTTTACTTTATGAACCAAACGGAAAAATGTAGGATAGACCCTCATTTTCACTAACGGTTTCATCATGCGCAGATTCCACGGCAGCTGAGAAAAATTTTTGCTTTCCCGGATAATTTGACGCTCCAGCGATTTTACTTGCCGTGTGTTTGACGTTGTTAACAACACATGATGATAACGGTGGATATATAATCGTAAATTTAGCCCCTCCATCACATTGCGGTACTGTCTTTTATCAAAAAATTGCTTCAATTGGGCATACGTTTGCGCATGTGAGTGGGCAATCGACGGACTATAGTTTTTCATCAGCATATCCTCATATTGCACAAAGTTATACTGCGGTTCATTTACAATGGCTATCTTCTTCGCAAACGATAAATACTGCGCGATAAAACCGACATCCTCAAAAAATGGATGATTATCAAAATATAATCGCTCCCCCATAATGATGGAACGTAAAAAAAGTTTATTCCAAGGTACGATATACGCTTCATTGTGCTTTGTAAGATAATAATTTACTGGGTTCGGTTTTGTTATTAAAGCTTCACTAACTTTCACCTGTTTTTTTCGTTCCGTTTCCGGCCAGTATTTCGTATACCCACACAGTACGAGATCTGCATACTTCTGCTCAGCTCGCTGCACAAGCTTCTCATACATCGTACTTTCCACAAAATCATGCCCATCCACAAAGGCAATGTATTTTCCAACCGCTTCCTGCATTCCATAATTGCGCGCTTCACTTAACGTAAGGTTTTGCGCATTAAATAAACTAAAACGTTCATCTTCACTGACGAATTCTTCACACACAAGAGCCGTTCCTTTAGAAGCACCATTATTCATAATAAGCACTTCGATTTCTTGCAAAGTTTGCTGCTGCAGGCTTTTCAGACATTCTCTTATCGAATATTCAACATTATGTGTTGCCACAATAATAGACACAATCGGTATCATGGAAATCCTCCTAAACAGTTAAAGTGATTAATATTTGGAACGGGCTACAGTAACCGGATGCCTTGATTTTTCAATATCCAAATCAAGCCATTGTCCAAGCTTCAAACTATCATCGTCTTGAATTTGGTTATTTAAACAAGCGTCCGGAGTGAATGTAAAGTTGTTAAAGTAAACTTTTTCATCTACTACTTTTAAATCGATGCGCACATACGTAAACGGCTTGCTCAGCTTTTTCGCAATGGCAAGCAGTTCTTCCAGCTGCGCAGGTCTAGCTTTCCCTTCATCGAAAGGATGCTTTTTCTTTATATAATTCGTATTAAACCAATCCGGTGTTAACATGAGTGTTTGCTCTTTCGATGTATTGCGGTCGAAAGTGGATTCGATAATTTTCGGCACCCCATGGAAACAATGAATGTTGTAGTCTTGTACAGCATTGCCAGATGTTGATTCGATAAAACGTTCAATAATAATTCTAGGAAGAATCGATGCATAGTGAGGCTCCGCATATGCAAGCGAATAATCCGTTGCCATCATTTCCGCTAATCGCTGCCTTGTTTCCCGGTAATCCATTTCTCGTTTATTTTCGCAAACAATCGTCATGCCATCGCCGTGTGAGCATTTCAACACAAATTTCCTCGGCAGTTGCTCGAAAATAATATCCTCCACTTCATCAAAAATTCCGATCAGCGGCGGCAGTAAATAGTTGTAGCCGACTGTGATCATATATTCGCGGGCCCTCACCTTATCAGTAAATCTTCTTTTAAATTCAACATCTTCAAATAGTTTAAGCCACATAAGTTTTTCATTGAAGGTTTTTGGATTTTCCAAGTTTAAACGGGTTTTAAATCG
Organism: Solibacillus sp. FSL R5-0691; assembly: GCF_037974225.1. Lineage (GTDB taxonomy): Bacteria > Bacillota > Bacilli > Bacillales_A > Planococcaceae > Solibacillus. The sequence continues at coordinate 1,051,193 of NZ_CP150231.1, read as the reverse complement.
GTTCCAGTATAATAATTTACTTGCGGCAATTGGGGATAACTTTACGACTTGTGTAAATGCATAACGTTTTGCCTGTGCAGGAATTTGCATAAACGAATCACAGCTCCTTCTATTATTTTTTCACATTACTAATTGGTTATGGTTAAGGTAATTAGTGAGGTTTTAGCTGTGAATAATAGAGTGAGAATATTAATGTAGTTGTATTGAATAGATTATTTTCTTGGTTAGTCAATTGTCTAATTACAAAATTACTCTATAATTATCTTTTTATTAGTATAGTCTTGAAATCTCTAATATATACCTCTGATTGAAGCTTTTCTTCTATAAAATGTAAAATAGCAATTAAAAGACCTTTCACTTCAAAGCAGACATAATGAGTAAATTAATGTTTATATAATAAAAAAACCCCATTTCATAGATTAGCCTCTACGAAATGGGGTTTTTTGAAAATATAAAATACTGTTATTATTTCGCATACTCCACTGAACGTGTTTCACGAATAACTGTCACTTTGATGTGACCCGGATAATCGAGTTCCTCTTCAATACGTTTGCGGATATCTCGCGCTAAACGATGTGATGCCAGATCATCGATTTTTTCAGGTTGTACGATGATACGTACTTCACGACCTGCTTGGATCGCGAATGATTTTTCAACGCCGTCATAGCTTTCTGAGATTTCTTCCAGCTTTTCAAGGCGGCGAATATAGTTTTCTAATGTTTCACTGCGGGCACCTGGGCGGGCTGCTGATAGTGCATCGGCTGCTGCTACAAGTACAGCGATAACTGAAGTTGCCTCTGTATCACCATGGTGGGATGCAATTGAATTAATGACAACTGGGTGTTCTTTGTACTTCGTTGCCAGTTCCACACCGATTTCAACGTGGCTTCCTTCGACTTCGTGGTCAATTGCTTTACCGATATCATGCAGTAAACCTGCACGACGCGCTAATGTCACATCTTCGCCTAGTTCAGCAGCAAGCAATCCTGCTAAGTGGGCTACTTCGATTGAGTGTTTCAATACGTTTTGACCATAGCTTGTACGATATTTCATACGACCAAGAATTTTCATTAAATCCGGATGCAGGTTATGGATACCTACTTCGAATGTTGTTTGCTCACCAGTTTCGCGGATTTGCTCATCCACTTCACGGCGAGATTTTTCAACCATTTCTTCGATACGTGCCGGGTGAATACGACCATCTTGAACTAGTTTTTCCAATGCAAGACGAGCTGTTTCACGGCGGATCGGATCAAAGCCGGATAAAATAACTGCTTCAGGTGTATCATCAATAATTAAATCGATACCTGTAAGTGTTTCTAATGTACGGATGTTACGGCCTTCACGACCAATGATACGGCCTTTCATCTCATCATTCGGCAGATTTACAACGGACACTGTTGTTTCTGCAACATGGTCAGCTGCAAAGCGTTGTAATGCAAGTGATAAAATTTCTCGAGCCTTTTTGTCTGATTCTTCTTTTGCACGCAATTCCGATTCTTTCGTCATTACAGCGATATCTGTAGAAAGTTCGTTTTCAACTTCCTTCAAGATAACCTCTTTCGCTTCTTCGCGCGTAAGAGCTGCAATGCGCTCAAGCTCAGTTTTTTGACTTGCAACAAGTTGTTCTACTTTGCTTTCCATCTGTTCAATATGCTGTTGTCTGCTAGCTAGAGCTTCTTCCTTACGCTCTAAGCTTATCTCTCTTTTGTTCAGAGTTTCATCTTTGCGGTCAAGGTTTTCTTCTCTTTGCAATAAACGGTTCTCTTGTTTCTGAAGCTCTCCACGACGGTCACGAATGTCGTTTTCCGCTTCAGTTCGAAATTTGTGAGTTTCATCCTTTGCTTCAAGCAGTGCTTCCTTTTTAAGTGCATCTGCTTCACGTTTCGCGTCTTCCACGATTTGCTCGGCAACATGCTTTGCACCAGTCACTTTTGATTCATTCACGTTTTTCATGTAGAAATAGATAACAGCGACACCGACAGCGAATCCTAGCAAAGCAGGGAGTATCATTTCCATAATATCGTTTCCCTCCTATGCCTATATATGTCTGATGTTCTCTTATTCGGCTAAATATATCTGAATTATTCAAACATACCGCCTATTCATTTCAAAATTTAGAAATTATACATTTTAATTGTATAGTTCAAAATAAGGTATGTCAAGAATAGCCATGGTTTAAGGGGTTTTTTATATTTTTAGGTTGCGTTGGTTTTGCGGTGGTGATAGGGTTTAGTATAACCTAAAATTTTCTAAATAAGGTTGGGTGTTATTGTTGAGAGCGCTTGTGCCTTGTGGTTTTAGTGTAACCTTATTTTTCCACTATATACATGGGGTTGCTGGGCTGGGGGCTGCTGGAAGTTCTAATAAATCTTGAAAAGTTCTAATATATTTTTATTTGTTCTAATAAAATGTCGAACTTCTAATATATCTCGCACTTCTTCTAATAAGTGCTCCCGATTGGCTACTATCCCTTCCTGTTCTTCTAATATCAGACCAAGATTTTCTAATATCGCAAAATTTCTTCTAATATAAGTTCCTGCTGGACTTTTTCACCACTTTTCTCAAACTAACTCCAAACAAAATCGGTCAATCCAGTCCAATCTTCTAATAAAAGCTTCAAACCTTCTAATATCAACCCGGGTTCTTCTAATAACCCTCATATTTCTTCTAATAAAATCGCCGGCTAATATAAACCCCTCTTAACGGGCTGCAGTCGGCTCAAAGTTCTAATAAATCCTCAAATGTTCTAATATATTTTTATTTCTTCTAATAAAAGTTCGAACTTCTAATATATCTCGCACTTCTTCTAATAAGTGCTCCCGATTATCTAATATCCCTTCCTGTTCTTCTAATATCTGGCTGAGATTTTCTAATATCCCAAAATTTCTTCTAATAAAAGTCCCCGCTACACTTTTTTCACCGATTTTCTCATGCAAAAGCCAATCAAAATCAGCCACATCAGCCCAATCTTCTAATAAAACCCTCAAACCTTCTAATATCACCCCAAGTTCTTCTAATAACCCCATATTTCTTCTAATAAAATCACACACCCCCACGCAAGCCCCCATCCACAAAAAAACCCAAGCAAACTTCTTCGCTTGGGTCTATAACAGTCATTATTCTTTTTCGTCTTCGAATAATTCTAGTTCGTCCAGTTCTTCTTCGTCCGTTGTATCGTTGGCGCCGATTGTGTAGCCTAGTTCACCGATACCGAAGTGTTGACGGATTTTTTCTGTTACTTCTTCTTTGATCGCTGGGTTTTCTTTGAAGAATTGTTTTACATTTTCACGACCTTGGCCGATTCGTTCGCTGTTGTAAGAATACCAAGATCCGCTCTTCTGGATGATGTCCAGTTCTGCACCAATGTCGACGATTTCGCCTTCTTTTGAAATCCCTTCACCGTACATAATATCCACTTCCGCTGTACGGAATGGTGGTGCTACTTTGTTTTTCACGACTTTAATTTTCGTTTTGTTACCGATAATTTCAGTACCTTGCTTAATCGCTTCACCGCGACGCACTTCTAAACGGATAGAAGAGTAGAATTTAAGGGCACGTCCACCTGTAGTTGTTTCCGGGTTACCGAACATAACACCGATTTTTTCACGTACTTGGTTGATGAAAATAGCAAGCGTATTCGATTTGTTGATGACACCTGATAATTTACGTAATGCCTGAGACATTAAACGCGCTTGAAGACCCATGTGCGAGTCACCCATTTCGCCTTCGATCTCTGCTTTTGGTACTAATGCCGCTACAGAGTCGATTACGATTATATCGATCGCGCCAGAACGTACTAAAGCTTCCGCGATTTCAAGTGCTTGTTCACCTGTATCCGGCTGAGATAGTAATAATTCGTCAATGTTAACGCCTAATTTTTGCGCATATACTGGGTCAAGTGCGTGCTCAGCATCGATAAATGCTGCTGTACCGCCGTTAGCTTGTACTTCTGCGATGGCATGTAATGTAACCGTTGTTTTACCAGATGATTCCGGTCCGTAAACTTCTACAATACGTCCGCGTGGGTATCCGCCTATACCTAATGCTGCATCAATTGCGATAGAGCCTGATGAAGTTGTATCGATTTTGTTATTCGAGTTTTCACCTAACTTCATGACAGAACCTTTACCGAATTGTTTTTCTATTTGTTTTAACGCCATGTCTAATGCTGCTTTACGATCGCTCAAACTATTTCCTCCTTAAGAAAAAGCTTTATTTAACTTATGTCTCTATTATACTTGCTAATGAGATAACATTCAAGAAAAAAGCGAACATATTTTCGCTTTTTATTTGAATGTTTCTAAATACCATTAAATCAAGGACCAAACCGTCTCTTTCAAAAGAAACCGACAGCTAAATCAGCTTTTTGTACCCCTTGTTTGCCAATTCCCTCATTAAATAGCTGAACGTAAACTTCACTGCGCGGATCCGGTTTGTATTTCTTGAGCCGGATAATTGCAGTCGGTACGTCAACGGTTCAGTGTCACCGATCTTAATCCCAACCCAGATCGATCCTGCAGGCTGTCCGTCATGATCGCCCGGTCCGGCAGCTCCTGTCAGGCCGACACCGATATCTGTCCCGAATTTTTCACGGACTTGTGTCGCCATTGCCGCAGCACATTCACTGCTGACAATCCCGTATTCGTCAAGCAGTTCACCCGAAACTCCGAGATGTTTGATTTTCGCTTCTTTCGTATACGTTACGACACCGCCGATTAATGCGGACCCGACACCCGGAACTTCTGCCAGCTCCGACTGGAACAGACCGGCCGTTAAACTTTCGGCAGCGGAAACCGTCAATTCATTTTCCAGAAGCATTTGCACAAGCTTGAATCCTAACGACTCATCATTTACACCGTAATAGTATTCTCCGACAATATCGAGAATTTCGCGTTTCTTCAATTCAATCAAACGGAATGCCTGTGGTTCGTTTTGCGCTTTTGCCGTTATGCGCAATGTTACTTCACCGTCTGACGCAAGCGGAGCAACTGTTGGATTTGTCTGTTCATCCAAAATGTTCTGTATGCGTGTTTCCAGATCTGCTTCACCGATACCGTAAAAGCGCAGGACATGCGATAAAATAACCCCGCCGTCATGCAGAAGTGCCGCCAGTTTTGGCTTCGTTTCATATTGGAACATCGGCTCTAACTCTTTTGGTGGACCCGGCAGTAAAATATAAATACGGTCATTTTCCTTTAAAAACATACCCGGTGCCATCCCGTGCTGGTTCAGCAATACATCACAGCCATCCAATACTAGTGCCTGTTTCCGGTTGTTTTCCGTCATCGGTCGTCTTTGCTTCGAGAAGAACTCTTCAATAGCAAACAGTGCTGTTTCATCAAACACTAATGTGCGATTCAAATGTTTCGCTATCGCTTCCTTCGTTAAATCATCCTTTGTCGGGCCTAAGCCACCCGAGAAGATAATGACATCCGCGCGCTGTTCCGCAATTTTGATCGCTTCTAAAAGGCGTGCCTCGTTATCCCCCACAACTGTATGATAATAAACATTAATGCCAAGTTCCGAAAGCTGGCTCGAAATAAACTTCGCATTCGTATTGGCAATCTGTCCTAATAATAATTCTGATCCTACCGCTATAATTTCTGCATTCATTCCTAAAACCCCCTAATAATGAAAAAACTAGATTAGAAAAACATTCCTCGCATCAGCGAGTCCTGTTCTATCTTTTACGGATACTTATTACCTTTACCTATCCATAAAGAAATTCTAACCTAGTTTTAGAAATTTTATTTATTTTGAATCCAATAATGCACGACGGTTTAAATAGAAATAATCCCATCCAGACCATACTGTAAAGAATAATGCTACATAAAGCATAATCATATCAAAAGGTATTCCAATTAATGTAAAAATCGTATTGTGTAAAATTAATGCAGAAATCGCCACGATTTGGGCCCAAGTTTTAATTTTACCAAGCTGGTTTGCCGCTACGACTTCCCCTTGTCCTGCTAAAATCAGTCGAAGTCCCGTAACCGCGAACTCACGCGAAATAATGATAATGACAATCCATGCAGGTGCCAGGTCGATTTCCACCAGTAAAATAAAGGCAGCGGAAACGAGCAGCTTGTCTGCAAGCGGGTCCAAAAATTTCCCTAAGTTCGTCACTAAATTATATTTGCGGGCATAGTAGCCATCTACCCAGTCCGTTGCCGAAGCGAAAATAAAAATCAGTGCACCGACAAAATAGTTCACTTGCATTTCCGCGCCAAACAGCGTCATATTTCCCCAACCGAAATCAAACATCATTACAATCACAAATAGTGGGATTAATAAAATACGCGAGACTGTAATCTTATTTGGAATGTTCATTTGTTAACACCTTTCGTCTAAAGAAAAGAGCCATCTTTTAAGATGACTACTCTCCTTGTCCTTCATTCACTAATTTTAAAATGATATTTTGCGTCATACGATCTTGAGCGTATGTCAATTCTACATCATTTACATATACTTTCGCCACTTTTGAATTCCCTAAACGAATTCTTGCATAGCCGTCAGCAGTTGAATCATTTTCTACGATATCTCCCGCTTTATAAACCGTAGCGTTCACTTGCTCCTGCTGCTGTTCATTTCGGATACCTACCCATGTTTCACCAGATACTTCAACACGAACATTTAAGCTGTCTGTTCCCGATACTTCAAATGTTGTATTTTCGCCTTGTACAACACCTTCACCAATTGTTTGGGCTACTTCAGGTTCATCTGTAACAGGTTCTTCAGGCTCAACGTTTTCTTCAACATCTTCTTCTGCGTCTTCTTCGTTGTCTTCAACAGGTTTTGTTGGTGTTGAATTCGGATTTTGTTCGTATTCGATCGGTTTACTGTCTTCTTCTACTACATCCGGCACATTGCCTGTTTTTTGAATGTATAAAGTTGTAATAACAATAATAATAACGATCGCAAACAATGCGACAATCAATTTCGGCATTGCTTCCATCATCTTATTGCTCGATGTCGCTTTCATATTGCGGCGACTCGGACTTTGTGTGAATGATTGGGCAACTTCTTCTTTTTGCATTTCCGGAATATCCTTGCGATACTCTGTCAACACTTCATCCGCATCTAATCCTACTGCTTCGGCATACTGCTTGATGAAGGCACGTACATAGAAAGAACCAGGCATAATCGTATAGTTGCCTTCTTCGATTCCTATTAGATAACGTTTTTGGATTTTAGTGATATTTTGCAAATCATCTAAACTATAACCTCTAGCTAATCTCGCTTCCTTCAAGCGAGCTCCTAGTTCCGTCAAAAAAAACACCTACTTTTAATATATTCAAATTAAGTTGGCACAAGGCCCTCTTATTTACTAAAAATCAAATCCGCCAAAATGGTCTGTACTCGATAACATATTATTCTTTTCGATAATTTCATATGTTATTTCTTCATCCGGCTCATGGCGCAATTCGATAATATAGTCAAAATCTTCTATTTTATATGATGAATGCTGTACGAACAGATCTGGATGCTCAATGACTTTAATCGTCGGCATACCCATGATTTCCCGAACTAACTGCTGGTGGCGTTCATCCGTCGAGCGACGTGTCACGGCACCATCCAATATAAAAATATTATTCCCATTAAACTCATCGCCCATTAAAGTACTCCGGACGGTTTGTTTAATCATAGTAGAAGAGATGAAAATCCATTTTTTATTCGCGCACACACTTGCGGCAACGATTGATTCTGTTTTTCCGACACGCGGCATTCCACGGATCCCAATTAATTTATGCCCTTCCTTTTTAAATAATTCGGCCATAAAATCAACTAAAATTCCTAATTCGTCACGTACGAACCGGAATGTATTTTTTTCATCCGCATCTTTCGGAATATAATGCCCATGCCGAACAGCCAATCGGTCACGCAGTTTTGGCTCACGAAATCTTGTTACATTAATATTTTCCATTGTTGAGACGATTGAAATAAAACGCTGGATAGATTCTTCATTCTCTGTAGATAACAACATACCTCGATGCTCCTCATCCACACCGTTAATCGAGACAATATTAACGCGAAGCATACCTAACAACGATGCAATATCTCCTAATAAACCTGGTCGATTCACTTGAATTTCATATTCAAAATACCATTCGCCCATTTCGTATCTGTCCCCTCATAATAGAAACGTATTTATTTCTTACAAGTTCCATCATAGCGGATTTTCTACCCATTGAAAAGTTAGAAAGGCACGTTTTTGTTAGTTTTCTTGAAATAATTTTTGAAAAAACACATTCTAGAAGTGTCAATGTTGGACAATCATGCATTTACAGTTGGAGATTGGTACTAATAGAAAATCATGAAAGGAAATTTTGTTTATAAGAAGGGGGATTTATTAGTCATTCTCATTAAGTTAATCGCCAATATGTATGGAATAATCGCCACTTTTTATATGGGGGAAATTTATTCGCCACTTATATAGAGATATTCGTCGGTTTTGACCTTTTAATCGTCAACGTTAGTAGATTATTCGCCACTTTACACTAGTTAATCGCCAATCATGAGTAGTTAATCGTCAATTCCATATTTATTCGTCAATTCAGAGAACTTTCGCATACATAGAAAAAATGCCGCTCACTAATACAGTGAGTGGCATTTTTCCCGTAGAACGAATTAGTTTGTTGCTTTATTTTGAACGAGCTTCATAATACAACTTGCAATCGCTTGCTTCTCGTCCTTTTCTGCAACGGACCATAAGTCTGATAGTACGCGCTCTTGCTCATTTTGTGGGTCAACGTTTTTCGCAAGATACTCGCCGATCTGAACTGCCGCCTTCTCAATAATTTTGTTAGGCATGCCGTTTTCTTTTGCATCAGATACTTGTTTACCTAAGAAGCTTGTCCACTGTTCCCAGTTTTGTAAAATTCCCATGTGCTTTCCCTCCTCTCGCACAAATAGTATGTGCGGTTATCGGGAAATTATATGTACCAGCCGCCATTAACTCGAATTATTTGTCCTGTTACATAATCGGCGCGTCCGCTCAAATAAAAAGCCGTCATATTCGCAATATCGAGCGCTTCCCCGAATGATTGCAATGGGATTTGGCTTTCGATCATTTCGCGTTCCTCGGCATCAAACTTTGCGTTCATCTTCGTATTAATGATGCCCGGTGCAATCGCATTAACGCGAATACCGCTAAATGCCGCTTCCTGAGAGTATGCTTTCACGAAACTATGCTGGGCGCCTTTTACAGCTGAGTAGGCTACTTCGCCCGCTGCTCCGACTTCACCCCAGATCGAACCGATGACAAGCACATAGCTGACTTTGTTCGCTCGCAACTTGCCTGCGAGCAGTGCCGTCGTCCGCATCGGATTTTGTACATGGACGTGCCAAAGTTTGGTCATTTCCTCGGCTGGTGTGTTTTCCAGTAAATCATAGAATGCATGGCCGTTCGCAAAAACGATCGCCTGCAATGAATAAATTTGTGCAGCAATTTGATCTGCCCCTGTATCACTGCTGAAATCGGCTTTTACCGGGATAAACTCCTGTTCCGGAAAGTTCTCGGTAAACGCCTGAAGCATACTGTCAATGACAGTATGCCCAGTATGATAATGCAGATAGAGTGACCAGCCATCCTGTGCTAATTGCTGGGAAATTGCTTGCCCAATCGCACCGGAAGCACCGCAAACTAATGCAAACTTCTTCATTTTTGATCGCGCCCGCTAACTGGCATGATAGTAAACACCGTTTGTTGCTCTTCACCTTGAATTGTTTTAAATGCTTTTTCGATATCTTCCACTGTAATTGTCTCCAGTACCGGTACAACATCGAATAAATTCATGTCATTGAATTTGTAACGTGTAAACTGGTTGGCGATAAATTCGATTGAATTTAGTGCACGCAGGAAGAAGCCGATTTTTTTACGTTTAATACGTTCTACATCTTCAGAAGTGAATAAGTTTCCTTGCTCTGTTTCTGCCAGCTTTTCTTTAATCAGTTTGGCAAGCTGTTCCGGCTGTTCGGAATCCGAGCCGATCAGCGCAAACCCATAGCCGTTCTCCAATGAGAAATCATAGCCATATGATTCGTCGATTAGGCCATTTTCATAGACATCTGTATAGAACGATGAAGCGCGGCCGAATAAACATTCAACACCGATTTGTACAGCAAGCTCATGCTTCAGCATTTCTTCGCCGCTTAAATCAACTTCCTTCGCTTTTAAACCGACATACACTTTTGGCTTTTGCACATCCATATGAAGCACGCGCTCTTTTTCCGCTACATTTGTTGGTTCTTCATCAAATAAGCGTTTTAAGTCTGTCGGCTCCTGGAATGTCTTTTTGTTTTGGTTATCTTCAATAAATGCCATCATTTCAACAGGGTCTACTGCACCGATTACAAACAATAGCATGTTTGACGGGTGGTAGAACGTGTTGTAGCACGTATATAAGTGCTCGGCTGTAATTCCGTCGATTGACTCAATTGTGCCGGCAATATCAATTTTCACCGGGTGGTTGTGGTACATATTTTCAATCGCACCAAAATATAAACGCCAATCCGGCTGATCATCGTACATCGTAATTTCCTGCCCGATAATGCCTTTTTCTTTATTTACCGTTTCTTCCGTGAAATACGGCTCCTGTACGAAATTCAGTAATGTTTCCGTACTTTTATAAATATGGTCTGTTGCAGAGAACAGGTATGCTGTGCGGGTGAATGATGTGAACGCATTCGCCTGCGCGCCTACTTCACTGAACTGTTGGAATACATCCCCTTCTTCTTTTTCGAACATTTTATGCTCTAAAAAGTGGGCAATCCCGTCCGGAACAGTAATCGGCTCTGTTTCTCCGATCGGTACGAATGTACGGTCAATCGAACCATACTTCGTTGTGAATGTCACAAATGTTTTTGAAAAGCCTTTTTTCGGCAAAATATATACGTCTAATCCATTGCTTAGCTGTTTGTAATATAATGTTTCATCTAATTGCTGGAATTCAATTGTTTCCATGGATTACTCCCCCTTACCGCATAAGAAATACGTTGCTTCTAATTTAATATCCTGTGCCACTTTTTGCACATCTTCTTTTGACACAGATTGCCAGCGTGCAGTCCACGTATCCATAGTAAACGGTTCGTCTAATACTTTATATTGATCGAAAATTTCAATTTGGCCACGAGGTGAATCCAATGCTTCTTTTAACTGGTTAATGAGCATCGCCTTCGTTTGCGCCAATTCCAAATCGGTAATTTCACCATTTTGCATCACTTTTAACTGTTCGGCAATTAATTGACGTGCCTTTTCTTCATTTGCCGGCTCAATACCTGATACGACAAACAGTAAACCGTATTGTGAAGAGTATGAGCTTGATGCATAATACGCTAAACTTTCTTTTTCACGGACATTCATAAATAATTTTGAATGGGCATAGCCGCCAAAGATTCCGTTGAAAATTTGCATTTTAGGGAAATCTTCATCGCCGAATCGAACAGGTGTCGAGTAGCCGATATGCAGTTTCCCTTGTTTCATTTCCTGCGTTTCTTTTGTATATGGCTCAATGTTTGCAGGCGTTTTGTCTTCTTGTGTTTTTGGCAGCGCATTGCGGTCAGCAAATTGGAATGCTGCTTTCAACTTTTGCGTCATTTCTTCAACGTTAATATCACCGACAACATAAATATCAATGACATCATTTGCTAGCATATCTTCATATGTTTTTGTCAATGATTGTGGTGTAATTGCTTTTACGGCTTCGATATTTCCGTTTGCAGAAAATGATGCTGCGCTGTTTGGACGGATGATTTCTGTTAAACGTTTTTGTGCGTAGCGTGACTTGTCATCGAAAATGGATTGGATTCGTTGGATGACCATTTCTTTTTCACGGTTGACGATTGATTCTTTAAATACACCGTTTTCGTAATTCGGTTTGAAGATCGCTTCCTGGATCAGGTCGATTACTTCATTTAGAACATTGCCATGCGATAAATATTGGTCGTTTACTGTTTCGACATTCATGAGTACGGTATGTTCCTGACCGCGCTTTGCTGTGTCAAAATACAATACTGTGCCGAACAGGTCATCTAAATAGCTGCGGTAACTTGCTGATGTTGGAAATTTTTCGTTGCTGTGCTGCAGGACATTCGATAATACTGTACGCTGTGCCGCTGTTTCTTCATTTAATGGTGCTCTCCATTTGATCGAAAAGTTAACCGTTTTAAATTGGGCAGTTTGTCGTATATGAAGCGAAACACCTTTCGCAATTTCTGTTGTTAAAAACAAAAAAACTCCTCCTGACTACCTCTTGAATATAAATATAAATGCTTCTTCTCTACTATACATGTGATGCCTTGATTTATGCAAAGTTATTATCCGTACTAAGTGTTCCCTAATTCGTGACATTTATGAATGAAAAGTTTGAACGGTTATAAATTTAAAAAATTTTTTTCTAATAAAATTTCTAGACGCTTTCTGCGTTTCTTAATTGGCTCCGTTGTGCTGCGTTCCGGGGCACGCTTTCCTGGGGGCGTGGCTCCAACTAACTTGATGGATGCCTCTACGGCGGCATCCATCAAGTGGATTTTCCGCGCACGCTTAATCCCCAAGGAGTCGGCCCCTCCACTCCGCACAACTAAGGTTTAGTATGGAGTTTGGGCTTCTTATTTATTTTAAGTTAAGCAATGCTGTATTTTATTCCCTTTAACTTCAAAGTTCATGCATTAACGTAACTTGGCTAATAAGTTCCGAGTTTTCTACATTTCAGGTGATCTGTTCTACTTTTACCTGAAGATTTTTCACTTTAACTTAAAACTTTCTACTTTTCCCTCAATACGTTCCACTTTCTCCAGCTAATCAGCTAATTAAATCTGCACTTTCTACTTTTCGAACGAACTGTTCTACATTCCCTTAAACAGTTTCCACTTTAGTAGTAGAACTTTCTACTTTCCTATCAATACATTCTACTTTCACCAGGTACTTGGCTAAGTTTCCACTTTAACTATAAAACTTTCTACTTTTCGAGCGAACTATTCTACATTCCCTTAAATAGTTTCCACATAAGCAGAAGAACTTTCTACTTCTCACTCCATATGTTCTACTTTCCTCCGCAACTCATCACATAAATTCCTCCGACTCTTTAAATCCAAACAAAAACCGCCTGTACAAACTCACTCTGTACAGACGGTTCTATAATTAGCGTTTTCCTTTGATATAAGGAACGCCTGATGCTTTTGGTGCTACTGCTTTTCCTACGAAGCCTGCTAATGCCAGGATTGTTAGGACGTATGGCAGGACTTGCAGGATTACCGGTGGGATATCTTGAATGTATGGGATGTTCCCGCCACCGATACTTAATGTTTGCGCTAAACCGAAGAATAGAGCGGCACCTAATGTTCCGATTGGATGCCATTTACCGAAGATCATTGCGGCAATGGCGATGAATCCTTGTCCGGCTACTGTAGAGCCAGAGAAATCACCAGATGATGTCATAGCCAATGAAGCACCACCGACACCTGCCAATGCACCGGAAATCATTACACCGATATAACGCATTTTTGCTACGTTAATCCCCATTGTATCTGCTGCCATTGGATGTTCTCCGACAGAGCGAATACGTAGACCGAATGGCATTTTGTAAAGAACAAACCAAGCGCCTACCGCAACAACCAATGCGATGATCGTTGTGGAGTATACATTTTGGAACAGGAGCGGTCCTAAAAACGGTATATCTGATAAAAATGGTATTTCAAAACGTTGTAATGGCGCAGAAACCATGTCTGTTTGACCTTTACCGTAAATTAATTTAACCAGGAATACTGTAATCGCTGCAGCAAGCATGTTTGCTGCTACACCTGTAACAGTTTGGTCTGCACGGAATGTTACGGCTGCAACGGCAATAATTAACGAGAAAATTGCCCCTGCTAATAGCGCTGCCAATAAAGCCAGCCAAATGACGTTTTTCCCAAAGTCAGCATAGTATTCAAGGTTGATATAAATACCTGTAAATGCACCGACAATCATTAACCCTTCAACACCAAGACCGATTACCCCTGCACGCTCCGAGAATAGAGCCCCGATACCTGTTAAAATAAGCGGTGTTGCGTATAAAAGGGCAGAAGGGACGATAAAGTATAACACTTCTAAAAAGCTCATGTTACTTGCCCTCCTTTTTCTTTCCGAATTTCTGTAGACCAACACGTAAAATATAGCCTGAAGCTACGAATAAAATAATTACTGCAATAATAATCGATACGATTTCTTCCGGAATACCTGCTTCGTTCGGCATGTTTAATGAACCGTATTTCAGGGAACCGAATAATGAAGCCCCGAAGAATACACCGATCGGATTGTTTGCACCTAGTAATGCTACGGCAATCCCGTCGAATCCGATACCTGAAGCTGCTGCTTTAATCGAAGCGTTTTGGTATGTTCCCAATGCTTCCATCGCACCGCCAAGACCGGCGAATACACCGGAAATTGTCATTGCTAAAATGATGTTGCGGTTTACGTTCATACCTGCATATTCAGCAGCGTTTTTGTTGAACCCTACTGCTTTTAACTCATAACCGCGAGTTGTTTTTTCTAAAATAAACCACATAACAACTACCATGATCAGTGCCACGATAATCCCTAAGTGAAGACTTGAATTGTCTGTAATTTCACGTAACCACTGATTACGTAATGTCGCTGACTCTAATACTGTCGGCGTTTTGAATCCGCCGTCTGATAATGATTTAATCGCAGCATTTGTTAAATATAATGCTGTGTAGTTTAACATGATCGAAGCAATTACTTCGTGTACTTGAAGTCTTGCTTTCAGGAAACCTACGATAAATGCCCAGAACGCACCAGCTGCCGCAGCCGCTAGTAATGCTAATGGCAAGTGGATAATACGTGGTAATCCTTCAATTGCATAACCGACATATGCCGCTGCAAGCCAACCCATTAATAGCTGACCTTCTACCCCGATGTTGAATAATCCAGTACGGAAGGCAAATGCTACTGCAAGACCTGCTAAAATATAAGGTGTAATTTGACGGATCGTATTACCGATAGAATAAGAATCTCCGAAAATACCATTCCATAGTGCTGTATACCCATCGATTGCATCATAGCCGCTGACAACCATGATGATACCGCCAACGAGTAATCCTAAAACTACCGAGATGAGTGGAACGAGCAGATTCATAACTCGATTTGACATTATTCGTTCCCCTCCTTAACTGCCTTTGCTTTACGTTTTTCACCGGCCATTAATAAGCCCAGCTCTTGTTCAGATGTTTCTTTCGGATATACCGTATCAACGATTGTCCCATCATAAATAACGGCAATGCGGTCAGAAACGTTCATTACTTCATCTAATTCAAACGAAATCAATAATACTGCTTTTCCTTTATCACGTTGCTCGATTAAACGAGAGTGAATAAATTCAATTGCCCCTACGTCCAATCCACGAGTAGGAAGCGCTGCAATCAGCAGATCCGGATCACGGTCGACTTCACGTCCGATAATCGCCTTTTGCTGGTTACCACCTGAAAGCGCACGTGCTGGCGTCATTTCGCCGTGACCTGTACGAACATCATACTCTTCAATGATTTGACGTGCTTTTTCATTAATTTTCTTATAATCCATAATAACGCCTTTTGAAATTGGCGATTTATAGTAAGTTTGTAGTGCGATATTGTGCCCAATAGGGAAATCCAGTACAAGCCCGTGTTTGTGACGGTCTTGAGGAATATGTCCTACACCCGTTTCCGTAATTTCACGCGGTTTTAACCCTGTAATATCTTTGCCGCCTAAAGTAATTTTACCGCTTTTAATTTTGCGCAGCCCTGTTATTGCTTCGATTAATTCTGATTGACCATTGCCGTCAATCCCTGCAATACCAACAATTTCACCGCAACGAATCGATAAATTCAATCCTTTTACTTTTTCAACATCGCGGTAATCCGTTACAACTAGGTTTTCGATTTTGAAGATTTCTTCAGTAGGGTTTGCTTCCCCTTTTTCTGTAGTAAATTCTACTTGTCGGCCTACCATTAATTCCGCAAGCTGATCCGGGTTTGTTTCAGCTGTTACAACTGTTCCGATCCCTTCACCTTTACGGATAATTGTTACACGGTCAGATACTTCCATAATTTCTTTCAGTTTGTGCGTAATGATGATAATCGACTTGCCTTCTTTGATCAGAAGTTTTAAGATCGCCATCAATTCTGTAATCTCTTGCGGTGTTAATGATGCAGTCGGCTCGTCAAAAATTAAGATTTCCGCACCACGGTATAACGTTTTTAAGATTTCTACACGTTGTTGCATTCCGACAGAAATATCTTCAATTTTCGCATATGGATCCACATCCAAGTTGTATTTCTTCGATAATGCCGCGATATCTTTTGCAGCATCTTTAATATTAATAGCGCCCAGCTTCGTAGGTTCGCTGCCTAAAATGATGTTTTCCGTAACCGTAAAGTTTTCCACAAGCATAAAGTGCTGGTGTACCATTCCGATTCCTAAATCATTTGCTTTGTTTGGATCTGTAATTTTTACTGATTCTCCGCGTACTTTAATTTCTCCGGCTTCTGGTTGATATAGACCGAAAAGTACATTCATTAAAGTCGATTTACCTGCACCGTTTTCTCCTAGTAGTGCATGAATTTCGCCTTTTTTTAACTGGAGGGTGATATTGTTGTTTGCTACGAAATTACCGAACTCTTTGCGGATCCCGAGCATTTCAATCACGTATTCCACTAGACTCACTCCCTTAGGCTATTTATCTTAAAAATTATTTTTATAAAATTAACACATGAAAGATTTTTGGTAAAATCTTTCATCTATTAATTTTTCAGACGTAATCTACACTAAATAAATTCCTTTTCTTACATTTCTATGAAAATAGAACGCTTACATTTCCAATTTACTGAATATTTAAAACAGGCGTTTAAACTAGAAAATCATCATAGGGAATAATTCCCCTATGATGATTACTCCATTAAGAATTATTATTTATCTTTAGGTTTTTCTTCTGAAACTTTAATTTCGCCAGAAGCAATCTTCTCTTTATATTCTTCTACTTTATCCATTACTTCTTGAGGAATAGCACCACGAGAATCTGCTAAGCCAACACCATCTTCAGCTAAACCGTAAACAGTAGTTGTACCACCTGGGAATTCACCGTTTTTCGCTTTAGTAGCAATATCCACTACTGCGTTGTTAACACCTTTTAACATAGAAGTTAATGTGATGTTTGTAGAGTCGTCAACTTGACCTTCTGCATATTGGTCAGCGTCAACACCGATTACCCATACGTTAGCGTCTTTATCTTTTGCTTTACGCTCTTTAGCTTCTGAGAATACACCGTTACCAGTACCACCAGCAGCGTGGAAAATAATATCTACGCCAGAAGAGTACATTGAGTTTGCAGCGATTTTACCTTTAGAAGCATCATCGAATACTCCTGTGTAGTTTACTTGGATTTCGATATCCGGGTTAACAGCTTTTGCACCCTCTACGAAACCAGCGTGGAAGCGGTTAATTACTGGGATATCTGTACCACCTACGAAACCGATTTTGCCTGATTCAGACATTGAAGCTGCAACAACACCAGCTAAGAAAGCACCTTCTTGCTCTTTGAACAGGATGCTTGCTACGTTATCAGCTGCTACTTCAGCATCGATTAATGCTAACATTGCATCTGGATTGTCATTAGCGATTTCTTCAATTGCATCACCCATCATGAAACCAACACCGAATACTAAATCGAAGTCACGACGTAATAAGTTGTTTAAGTTTGTGTTGTAGTCAGCGTCTGATTGAGATTGTAAGTAGTCGAAACCACCGTCGCCTTTAGATAAGCCGTTGTCAGCACCGAATTGTTGAACACCTTCCCAAGCTGATTGGTTGAATGATTTGTCGTCTACACCACCAACGTCAGTAACCATTGCGATAGAGAAATCGCCAGAACCAGCGTCAGAGCTTGTTTCAGAACCAGAATTAGAATCATTGTTTGAAGTGTCTTTTGAATCAGTTGACTCTTCGTCAGTTCCACATGCCGCCAAAATTGCACCAGTTGCTACTACAGAAGAAATTAATAAACCAAATTTACGCTTTTTCATTAATGAGTCCCCCTCAAAGGTAATTGATATTAGCAGGAATTAAATAATAGTAATTATTGTTCTACACCCGTTTACGTACTACATGGAAGCTGAATTTGTCAGCTCTGAAATAATTTTTTGAATAAAGAACAACACGATCATTTTCATCATAGTGAAGTTGCTTTAATACAAGCAATGCAGTTTCCGGCCCACATTTCAATATCGGTGATACTTCATCGTGGAAGCCTACTGGATCGATATATGTCACGGCATATGCGACACGAATGGATCCGGTTTGCTCTAAAGCCGAGAAAATCGAAACGTTTTGATTACTTATAAATTCATTTGGCAGTAAATTTGCCGGTACCTTGTCCACACAGTAGACGACCGGTTCATTGTCTGCCGTTCTAACACGTTCAATCGTGATAACATTGTCATCAATGTCAGCTTGGAAACGTTCCACATCATCTTCCGTGGCTTTTTCTTCCTTCGCACTGATGAAGATTGTGCCTGGATTCATACCAGCGTTTTCAATCATAGACGATATACTCGATAAATGTTCAATGCCTGATGTAAAGACGGGCTTTGGATTAACGAATGTACCGACACCATGACGACGGACAATAATGTTTTCTTCTTCCAAAAGTCGCAGTGCTTCACGAAGCGTTGCACGACTTACACCTAATGTTTTTGAAAGTTCGAATTCTGAGGGTAATTTTTCGTTCTCACGATAGGTCCCTTTATCTATATCTGACTTCAAACGATCAATAACTTGTAAGTATAAATGACGATGATCTGCTTTAATTGTCAATTAGTATCACCACCATAACATAGAGATCAGACATCTGATGTACAACATTCCTACTAATTCGTGAATAATATAACACTTTAAACGAAAAAAGAAAACATATTTCTTTAAATGTGTCACGTTAATGTGAAAAATTAGCGAATTTATTTCAAAACTTATAGAAAAGAATATATTCCGAAAAGTGCGACAATGTCAAGGTTTACTAGCTAAAATCGATTTCCGAGAACTTGTCGCGGTTTACTTCCTTCGGGTGGTCCGACAACCCCGCGCTGCTCCATCTGATCGACAATTCGGGCTGCACGTGAATACCCGATTCTGAATCGGCGCTGCAGTAAAGATACGGAAGCTGTTTGCATTTCCAGTACGAGTTGTACGGCTTCATCATATAAATCGTCCGTTTCGTCCATTACGTCAACGATCGGTTCATCGGTCGGAATCATCGCCTCCTCATATTGAGCTTTTTGCTGCTCAATGACACTGTTAATAATTCTTTCCACTTCATGATCACTTACAAATGCACCTTGCACACGGACTGGTTTGGATGCCCCTGCCGGTAAATACAGCATATCTCCGCGGCCAAGTAATCGCTCGGCACCGCCCATATCTAAAATCGTACGTGAATCTACAGCCGATGATACGGCAAATGCAATTCGGGAAGGAATATTCGCTTTAATGATGCCGGTGATAACATCGACTGACGGTCTTTGTGTTGCAATAATGAGGTGTATCCCTGCTGCTCGCGCCATTTGGGCAAGTCGCGTAATTGCATCTTCCACTTCACTTGATGCAACCATCATTAAGTCCGCCAACTCATCGACAATAACAACAATGTACGGAAGCTTCGGCTGTTTTTCCATTGCTTCTTCATTGCTTATATCGATATATTCGTTATATCCTTCAATATTCCTTGTTCCGGAATGTGAAAACAGATCATAGCGTCGTTCCATTTCCGATACAACTTTCTGCAATGCCTGTGCCGCTTTACGCGGATCTGTTACAACTGGCGCCAATAAATGCGGAATGCCGTTATATACACTTAGCTCAACCATTTTCGGATCGATCATCATCATTTTTACTTCACTTGGTTTTGCGCGCATCAATAGTGACACAATAATGCCATTGATACATACACTTTTCCCGCTGCCTGTTGAACCGGCAACTAATAAGTGAGGCATTTTGTTTAACTCTGCCGCTATTGCCTGGCCTGTTACATCGCGTCCCAAACTAACTAGCAATTTGGCCCCGACTTTCACCTGCTCGTTTGCTTCAAGTACTTCGCGTAATGTTACTACGGCCACTTCACTGTTCGGTACTTCGATGCCGACTGCCGATTTACCTGGAATCGGTGCTTCAATACGAATATCTTTTGCGGCAAGGGCAAGTGCCAAATCATCTTGAAGGCTGACAATTTTACTTACTTTTACACCTGTGTCCGGCATGACTTCATACTTTGTCACAGCAGGACCTAAATGAACTTGGGTCACTTTCGCTTTTACACCGAAGCTTAAAAATGTTTGTTCCAGTTTCTTTGCATTTGTTTGAATAACCGAATATTCGCCGCTCTGATCATGTTCTGGTGGTGGATTCAGCTGCTGCATTGACGGCAAAATATAAGTTTGGTCCGTTTCGGATGTTACGGCCATGATCGGCTCACTTATTTTTTCCTCAACTTCGATTTCGATACCTTTTTGCTGTTCCTGTTTCACTTGCTCCACAAAATTTGAAATGATCGGCTCATGATGTGTCGGCGTTGCTGTTGTAATAATCAGGTCTTCCAAATCAGCCGCTTCCTCTTCGATGATTGGTTCGATTTTAGAACGACGCAACTTATCTTGAGGTTCAGGTTTTGGCTTACTTCTTGTGCTGCGTTTCGTTCTTTTGAACTTTCCCCTAATAACCGGGGCTTTCTCCACTAAAATGGGCACGAGTGCTTTTCCGGTAATTAAAATGATCCCGATTGCCAATAATACAAATGCAGCAATTTTTGCTCCGGATGCATCGAATAATACATGGAACAGGCTAAATAATATTCCGCCGATCATCCCACCGCCAAGCGCATTGCTGCGGTTGGCAATTCCATCTGTACTGATCAGTATTCTCCATGTTTCCTTTAGAACTGAATTTGACAACAATGTGTTCGTTGCAGCCATTTGTTCGAATAGCAAGCTATGACTGAATATCGTCAAGCTGGCCCCGACAAACAGCACACCATATACGACACGTGTATTGAATGGGACACCCCGGCGCTTGACCATTAGCATCCCTGCCACTAAAAAGCAGATTAACGGGATGATAAAATGCAGATTGCCGAAGAAAAACATGGCGATCGAATGAAGCATTCTGCCGACAAGTCCAAACTCCAGAAATTCAATAATGGCTATTGCGATGAGCAGCAACCCGATAATTTCATATGCGAGCGGATGGAGCTCCTCTTTTGTCTTTGGCTTCAGCGTCGGTTTTGCTTTTGCTTTTGTTTTAGTACTTTTCTTTTTTTCCAATCTTTGTTCACCTACTTAAAAATTGTTCCTTATTGTTAGACGCCAAAGTTGCTGTATAGGCTTCCGGATGATAGTGATACGTGATTTGATCAATTGACTTAGTTTGTGCTGAATTAACAATTACTTTTACTGCTATGTACCGAAAAATCAGTTTTTTTCAAATAAACTTCAGTTCTTTACCGCATTTATCCAGCCTTCTCTAATTCTAGCAGCAATTCACAGCGCCACTCCGGAATTTCAGTTAGAAAAAGGGCTTTCTCACGCTTAATGTAAGAAAACCCTTTTTGATTATTAGATAAAAGTGCAACTATAGTTGACTCGCCCTCTAATTAGTACTCCATAATAATCGGAATGATCATTGGACGACGTTTTGTTTTTTGGAATAGATACTGATTTAATGTGTCGCGAATTTCTTGCTTGATGTTTGTCCATTCGAATGTTTCTTTACCGACATACTTTTCGATAACTTCGCGTGCGATTTCAGAAGCTTCTTCCATTAACTGCTCAGATTCGCGTACATATACGAATCCGCGCGATAAAATTTCGGGACCTGAAGCAATTTTTTTCTGAGCACGGTTCAATGTAACAACGACAATGAAGATACCATCTTGAGAAAGCAGTTTACGGTCGCGTAAAACGATATTCCCTACATCGCCTACACCGATTCCGTCGATTAATACATTCCCTGCCTGTACACGTCCTGTCATGCGCATTTTGCCGTTTTTGTACTCGACAATATCGCCTTTATCCGCGATGAAAATTTGTGATTTCTGCAGTCCTACTTGTTGTGCAAGTTTCGAGTGCGCAATTAACATGCGGTACTCCCCTTGAACAGGAATAAAGTATTTCGGCTTCATGAAATTCAGCATCAGCTTTAAATCTTCCGCGCTGCCGTGGCCGGAAACATGGACTTTCTTGTTCGAAGTCATGACATGTGCGCCAGCTTTAGCCAATTGGTTCATTGTGTTATACATTTGCACTTCCATGCTCGGTGACGGAGTAAATGTAATTAACACTGTATCTGTATTTCTGATTTTAATGTCTCGGTGGTGTTTACGCACAATTTTATCCAGTGCATCAAGTGGTTCACCTTTGTTGCCCGTTGCCATAATAATAATTTCGTCATCATGATATTTATGAATTTCGTTTACTGGTACGAGTGTTGATTCATCGATTTCCAAATAGCCCAGGTTTACACCGATATCGACCATTTTCTCCAATGATTTCCCGACAACCGCGACTTTACGGTACGATGCGGCAGCTTGTCTAAACACTTGCTGAATACGAATAAAGTTTGATGCATATAATGCTACGATAATTCGACCTGGTGCCGAATGGAACGTTTTTTGCAATTCTTCCGCAATAACGGCTTCACTAGTTGTATAGCCAGGACGTTCTGCTTCCATTGATTCTGATAAAAGCATGAATACGCCTTCTTCACCAAGCATCGCCATTTTTGCCAGATCCGGCTTGAACTTGCCTGTTGCCGACTGGTCAAATTTGAATTCGCCTGTGTGAACGATAGCACCTTCAGAAGTATGGAACACGATACCTAATGAATCTGGAATACTATGTGTCGTATGGAAGAATGTCACATAAGTAGAATTGAAGTTCATTCGACTATTGCTCGATACTTCAAAGAATTTCACTTGGTAAGGTGCAGGCAATTCTTTTAAATGCTCCTTCGCAAGTGCGATCGTTAACTTTGAACCGTACACCGGTGCTTTAATTTTCTTTAATACATAAGCAATCGATCCAATTGCATCTTCATGACCATGTGTAAGGAAAATACCTTTTACGCGCTCTTTATTTTCCTCTAAATACGTGATATCTGGAATAACGATATCAATTCCAAGCATTTCGTCTTCTGGGAACATGAGCCCACTGTCTACTACGAAAAGCTCTTCATCGATTTCTATTACATACATTGATTTTCCGATTTCGCCAACTCCACCTAATGGAATGACACGGATTAGTTCATTTTTTGATTTTGTCACTTTATTTCCTCCTAAATTGTTCCGAACAGCAACCACTTAAAGTTCATTATACGGTGAGAATGACGTTAGTACAAATAAAAAAGTGATTTTCTTTTTTTACGGAACTGCGGGCAAATTAAAATCATAACCGTTTTGCATAATGTCAAAATTTTATTCCTCTCTTTTAACTGGATAATCCTCAGTTGGCAGCGGGTAATCCTCAAGACTCGTCTTATAATCCTCAGTTTCTGACCATTAATCCTCACTTCATCCGCAATAATCCTCAAACTGACCAAAAATAAAAAAACAGTCACCCGCTTCTCATCGGAAGGAGTGACTGTGAATTTTGTTAGTTTACTTGTAATGCGCGGAAACTTTTTGCTTTTTCCTGATACGTATCCCAGATTTCATCGAATGCTGCCTTTTCTTCCGGTAGCATTTCCATCATCGGCATCCGTACATCAAGTGTATCAAAGCCTAATTTAGTCATCGCGTATTTAATTGGGGATGGATTTGGTTGTGCAAATAGCGCACGAACAAGCGGCAATAATGCACGGTGAATTTGTGCAGCCTCCTGATGACGGCCTTCTTCAAATGCACGGACCATTTGCTGCATATCTTTCCCTACTACATGTGAAGCAACAGAAATAATGCCGCGACCACCGATTGCAAGCAGTGGCAATGTTAACCCGTCATCCCCTGAATACACATGGAAATCCGGATCCACATTTTCAATGATGTCCCCCATTTGATCCAAGTTACCGCTCGCTTCTTTGATGCATGTAATATTCGGTACATCTTTGCTGATCGCAATCGTTGTTTCCGCTAAAATATTGGCACCCGTACGTCCAGGGACATTATAAAGCATGACAGGGAGTTTCGTTTCTTTTGCGATCGTACTAAAGTGGGCATACATGCCGCGCTGGTTAGGTTTATTATAATATGGGGTTACTAGCATGATTCCGTTTGCCCCATTTTCCTCTGCTTTGTGAGTCATCATAATCGAATAGGCTGTTTCGTTATCCCCTGTACCGGCAATAACAGGTATGCGTCCAGCCACTTTTTCGACTGTAAAACGCACGACCTCGATTTTTTCCTCAGTTGACATCGTCGGGTTTTCAGAAGTTGTTCCACAAGCAATAATTGAATCTGTACCATTTTCAATTAAATGGTCAATAATACGTTCTAACTCAGGATAATTAATCGTACCGTCCTTTTTAAACGGCGTAATCATCGCTGTACCAATACGTCCGAAATCCATAACTAATAATCCTCCCCTTATAGTAAGTGATCCTCTAGCATAGCTTCTGCAATTTGAATAGAGTTGAGTGCAGCCCCTTTTAATAAATTATCTGACACAATCCATAAGTGGAATCCTTTTTTGTTGTCTAAATCTTGGCGAATACGTCCAACATATGTCGGTTCTTCATTTTCCGCAAAAATCGGCATCGGGTAAAGCTGTTCGCGAATGTCATCTTGCAGAACAATACCCGGTGCACCTGTTAATGCGTCAAAAATTTGCTGTACTGTTGCTTCTTGCTCCAGTTCGATATAAACCGATTCTGAGTGGCCTGAAACAACCGGAACACGTACACATGTTGCAGCGACTTTCAGCTCAGGTAATTCCATAATTTTTTTCGTTTCGTTGATCATTTTCATCTCTTCATATGTAAAGCCATTTTCCGTAAATTTATCGATTTGCGGAATGACATTACGTGCGATAGGATAATGTTTTTTATCTGATTTAACCGGTAAAACTTTCGCTTCTACATTTTTCCCTGCATCCCACTGTGCACTTTGCTCA